>CAJUNZ010000017.1 GCA_910587755.1 uncultured Acetatifactor sp.
GGAGCCCTTTGCATAGTGTTATCGGAGCCCTTGGAATGGGCTATTATTCGTCGGCCTATAACTATTATTCTATTATCCTTCTGATCTCGTCCTACAGCATTCCCTCGGCCATATCCAAAGTTATGGCACAGAAACTGGCTGTGAAGGAGTACCGTTACGCGCATAAGATTTTCAAGGCGGCGCTTCTGTATGTTTTGGCGGTGGGGGGCGCTGCCAGTCTGTTTCTCTATTTTGGCGCGGGGCTCCTGGTGGGAGAAAATGTGGTGCCGGTCCTGCGGACTTTTGCTCCCACAATATTTGTCTATGGCGTGCTGGGGGTGCTCCGGGGGTACTTCCAGGCTCACCGGAGTATGGTGCAGACTTCCGTGTCCCAGATTCTGGAGCAGATTGTCAATGCCGTCGTGACCGTGGGGGCGGCGTATTTTCTGATTTACAGCCGTCTGGGCACCATGGATATGCCTGTGGATGAGGCCGGACAGGTGGAGCGGGCCACCAACGGCGCCATCGGCAGCGCCCTGGGCACCGGCGCAGGGGTTCTGGCGGCGCTTCTGTTCATGGCCGGGATCTACAGGGTGAATTACAGAACCATCAGGAAGAGAATACACAGGGACAGGGGCGGGAGAGAGGGCTCTTACGGGGAGATCCTGAAAATGATTACTCTGGTGGTGACGCCGTTTATCCTCAGCACCGCCGTGTACAATCTCAGCGGTACCGTGAACAACAGCATATACCTGAATCTGCTGCCGTCCCTGCGGGAGGTGGACGAGGTGGCGCTGAACGCCCGCTGGGGTATCTTCAGTGCCCAGGCGCTGACGATTTCCAATATTCCCATCGCCTTTGCCAGCGCCATGGCGGCGGCCATGATTCCCACGGTGGCCCAGCTTCTGGCATCCAGGGATGTGCCGGGGGCCAGGGAGAAGATCGGGCTTTCGGTGAAGACCACCATGATTATCTCCATCCCCTGTGCGGCGGGGCTGCTGGTGCTTGCCAGGCCTGTGGTGGGGCTGCTCTTTGTGGATACCCAGGCAGAGGAAGATCTGGCCACAGGGCTTTTGATGGCCCTTTCCTTCTCTGTGGTGTTCTATGCTCTGTCCACTCTGAACAATCAGATTCTGCAGGGGCTGGGCAAGGTGAACATTCCCATTGTGAACGCAGGGATCGCCCTGATGGCTCAGACGGTGACGGCGGTGGTGCTTCTGCTGTGTACGGATCTGGATCTGTACAGCATTGCTGTGGCCAATACGGTCTACTCCGGTCTGATGTGCATGTTGAACCAGCGGGCTGTCCGCCGGGCTGTGGGATACAGGCAGGAAGTGTGGGGGACTTTTGTCATCCCCATTCTGGCCTCGGCCCTGATGGCGGGAGTGGCATGGGCCTGTTACGAAGGGCTTTTGATGATAACTTCCTCCCCGAAGTTTTCTGTGGCCGTGGCCATTGTGGTGGCTGTAATTGTGTATTTTGCGCTGCTGCTGCTGCTCCGAGGGGTCACGGAGGAGGAGCTGCTGGGATTTCCCAAAGGGCGCTTTCTGGTGCGCATGGGGAAAAAATTCAGGCTGATCCGGTAGGGGATTTTCTCTCCCCTGCCAGGTCAGCCTGCAGGCCATCTATGGGTGTGTTTTTTATGTCAGCCCGGTTCACTGCTCCACCAGCTGTATGCCGGTGATGTCGCTGGGGATGGCCATGGAGTAGTTTGTATAGTACACCACGAAGCCGGGTCTGGCCCCGCTTGGCTTCTTGACATGTTTTTTCTGGATATAGTCGATTTCTACTTTCTCCTGTCCCCGTCCTTTGGAGTAGTAGGCTGCCAGGCGGGCGGCTTCCTCAAAGGTGCGGTCGGGCAGTTCTTCCGCGTTTTCGGCCTTTACCACCACATGGGAGCCGGGAATCTGCTTTGCATGGAACCACCAGTCATTTCCTGTGGCAAATTTAAAGGTCAGCTCGTCGTTCTGAAAATTATTTTTCCCCACATACATGTGAAAGCCGTCGCTGCTGATATAGTGGAAGGGCTTGCTGGTGATCTTCTGCTTTTTGCCGTGCCCCTTCTTCCGGATATAGCCGCTCTGGGTGAGCTCCTCCTTGATCTGGGCCAAGTCCTCTTCGTGGAGGGCGATGTCCAGGGAGGCGGAGATGGACTCCAGATGGTTGATCTGCTCCTTCACTTCCTCTGTCAGCGTTGCCAGGGCTTCGGCGGTGCGCTTGAGTTTGCCGTAGCGCTCAAAGTATTTTTTGGCGTTCTCCGTGGCGGAGAGGGTGGGATCCAGGGGGATCACAATGTTCTCACCAGTATAGTAGTTGACGGCTTCCAGGGATTTTGCCCCCGGCCGGGCACTGTAGCCGTAGGTGTTCAGCAGTTCGCCGTAGATGCGGTAGGTCTCTCTCTTCTGGGTGTCCTGAATCTGGCGCAGCTGCAGGTCGTATTTTTTCACATTTCTCTCCAGGGCGGTCTGAACCACCCGCCGCAGATCCGCAGAGCGCTGCCGGATGCGGGTGAGGGTGTTTTTCTCCGCGTAGTAGTGTTCCAGCAGGGCGGACATGGATCCGTATGTGACAGTGCAGGCGCCGGAGGAGTCCTTCCCGGAGGTCCGGTCCTGGTTCGGTGAGGTGTGTCCGGAAGTCCGGGCCTGATCCGGGGAGCCCTGTCCGGGAGTCCATCCGTAGATGGTCAGGGGGAGGGCGCAGAATTCCACCGGGCGGCCGTTCTCATAGGCGATATTGGGGGTAAAGCGCTCCTCTTTTATGGCGGCTCTCATGCGGCACAGAGCCTCGTAGAGCCGTTCATAGTCCGCGTCCTCCAGCGCGGCGGTGGGACGCTCCCCCTCCACCCTGGCTTCAAAGCACAGTTCCTGGGCCAGGATGGGGGAGATGCCGGTAAAGCTGCCATAGAGGGCCTTGAAGGCCGGCTGGGGCCTGGCGGACAGGGCGTCCCGGAAGGCGGCATAGTCCGTGCTCAGGGCGTCCAGCTTGTCCTGGGTCCGGGCCACGAAGTAGGGTTTTCCCGGCAGAACTTCCCGCAGGGAGCTCACTGCCGCGGACACATGCTTGATGCTGTCCAGTATGGTGCCGTCGTCGCCGCAGAAGATAATATTGCTGTGTTTTCCCATGATCTCCACCACCAGAGTCTTGTGGCGCAGATCGCCCATCTCGTCCAGATGTTCCACCTGAATGTGGACAATGCGCTCCAGACCGGGCTGGGTGATGTCCGTGATACGGCCGTTCTGCAGGTGCTTGCGGAGGAGCATGCAGAAGCTGGGGGCCGTGAGAGGGCTGGGTTTATTGTTGTCGGTGAGGTAGATCAGGGGAAGGGAGGCCTCCGCAGAGAGCAGGAGGCGCTTCTGCCCGGAGGGCTGTTTTATTGTCAGGAGCAGTTCGTCCGTCTCCGGCTGGGCGATTTTGTACAGGCGTCCCCCCACCAGTTCCCTTTTCAGTTCGGATACTACATTTGCGATTGTCACGCCGTCAAATGCCATGGCTGATTCCTCCGTTCATGAGTTCTATGAAATATATTCTTTTCGTGTTACGTGTATTATGTCACAAGGGCGGGCAATTTGCAAGTGGGGCTGCGCGCCGGGTTTTTCCGTCCGGGAGTTTTTGGGCCCGGGAATGTTTTTTGGAAAAGGGCCGGAAAAGGAGCTGCACGCCTTGACGCTTTCCAATTCTTACCCTATAATAAGAAAGTGCCTCCAGATAACTGATACAGGTTTTCAGGGTGTTTTGTGGAAATGTATCGGTTATTTTCCGACAATTCCTAAAATGAAGTATGTATCGCGGAGGGCTTAGCTGCCCGGATAGGAGTACCAAATGATCAAGAGCATGACTGGATTCGGCAGAGGAGAGTGTGCCGGGAACAGTAGAAAATTTACGGTGGAGATCAAGGCGGTAAACCACCGTTATCTGGATGTAAATGTAAAAATGCCCAAGTCGCTGACTTATTTTGAGACGGCGGTGCGGGGGGAGCTGAAAAATTATGTCTCCCGGGGGAAGGTGGATGTGTTTATCTCCCAGGAAATCCTCACGGAGAAGACCGTGGCCGTCCGCTACAACGCTCAGATCGCAGGGGAATACCTGAAGTATCTGCGGCTGATGGGGGAGGAATTTGGTCTGGAGGATGATGTAAAGATATCCTCTCTGGCAAAGTTTCCTGAGATATTCTCCCTGGAAGAGTCAGGGACGGACGAAGAAGAGCTCTGGATGGAGCTGCGCAGCGCCGTGGCGGAGGCTGCGGAGAGATTTGTGGAGTCCCGCACTCTGGAGGGCGGGCATCTTAAGGAGGATCTGCTGGAGAAGCTGGCTGGAATGGAACGGCAGCTGAATCTGATTGAGAACCGTTCTCCCCAGGTCATCGCCGAGTACCGGCGCAGGCTGGAGGAGAAGGCCAGGGAACTGCTCTCCGATGTGGAGCCCGACGAGGGCAGGCTGCTGACGGAAGTGATGGTTTTCGCGGACAAGGCCTGTGTGGACGAGGAGACCGTGCGGCTGCGGAGCCATATGGCGACGATGAAGGAAACACTTCAGGGAGGCGGCGCTGTGGGAAGGAAGCTGGATTTTATCGCCCAGGAGATGAACAGGGAGGCCAACACCATCCTCTCCAAGGCCAACGATCTGGAGACTTCCGCCTGTGCCATTGAACTGAAGACAGAGATTGAGAAAGTACGGGAACAGATACAGAATATTGAATAGGCTGGATGTCCGGCCGGAGGAGGGAATATGCTGATCCATGTGGGTTTCGGCAATATAGTAAATACCGCCAAGATCATCGCCATTGTCAGCCCTGAGTCCGCGCCCATCAAACGTCTGGTGCAGGGGGCCAAGGAGAAAGGGCTTGCCATTGACGCCACCCAGGGGCGGAAGACGAAATCCGTCCTGGTGATGGAGAACAGCCAGGTGGTGCTGTCGGCCCTGCTGCCGGAGACCATCGCCGGCCGTGTTCAGGCAGGAACAGAAGGCCCGGAGGAAGAGACAGAAAAGGTTCCGGAGGAATGTGTGGGTCCGGCGGACCCGGATACCCGCTGAGGCGGGGGAAGGGAGCACTTCTTTTTTATGGAAAGAAAAGGAATTCTCATTGTTATTTCCGGTTTTTCCGGTGCGGGAAAGGGAACTCTGGTGAGGGCCCTTATGGAGAGACATGACAACTATGTTCTGTCCGTCTCCATGACCACCCGGGCTCCCAGACCGGGGGAGCGGGAAGGGGTAGAATATTTCTTCACGGACAGAGAGCATTTTGAGGAGACTGTGGCCCGGGAGGGCCTGATTGAGTATGCGGAGTACTGCGGCAACTATTACGGCACTCCCAGGGATTATGTGGAGAGGCAGCTTCTGTCCGGCAGAGATGTGATTCTGGAGATCGAGATGCAGGGCGCTCTGAAGGTGAAGGAAAAATTCCCCCAGAGTCTTCTGCTCTTTGTGACGCCCCCCGGCGCCCAGGAGCTGCGGCGCCGGCTGGAGGGCAGGGGCACCGAGAGCCCGGAGGTGATTGCCAGGCGCATGGCCCGGGCAGTGGAGGAGTCCCAGGGTATAGAAGCCTATGACTATGTGGTGATAAATGACCTGCTGGAGCAGTGTGTGGAGGAGGTTCACAGCATTGTGGAGGCGGCCCGCAGGGCCCCTGGCAGGCAGAAGGCATTTATAGGGAAGATCAGGGAAGAGCTGAAGGAGATTGCGAAAGGAGTGCAGGAATAATGTTACATCCGTCTTATTCTGATTTGATGAAAGTAGTGAACAGCGGGGTGGAGTCCGGCGAGGAACCGGTGGTGAGCAGCCGCTATTCCATTGTCATGGCCACTTCCAGAAGGGCCAGGCAGATCATTGGAGGAGACATACCGCTGGTGGAGGAGAGGGATAAAAAGCCCCTGTCCGTGGCGGTGGAGGAGCTTAACCAGGGAAAGATAAAGATACTGGGGGGCGACGAGTAAAAGGCCCGCCTGTCCCGGAAAGGGGGATTCATGAAGATTTTGTTTACATCCCTGGGCTGTGACAAAAATCTGGCGGATACGGAAATGATGCTTGGGATCCTGCAGAAAAAGGGATTTACCCTTACGGACAGTGAAGAGGAGGCCCAGGCGGCGGTGGTGAACACCTGCTGCTTTATCGGCGACGCCAAGGAGGAGAGCATACAGGTTCTGCTGGAGATGGCCGCATTGCGGGCGGAGGGACGGCTGAAGGCCCTGGTGGCCGCAGGATGCCTGGCCCAGCGCTACCGGGAGGAGATCCAGGAGGAGATCCCGGAGGTGGACGCCCTGGTGGGGACCATGGCCATAGAGGAGATCGCCCAGGCCCTGGAGGAGGTGCTTCGTGCCAATGCGCGGAATCATTTCCGGGATCTGGACGGGGCGCTGCCCTGGCGCAGAGAGAGACTGGTGACTACAGGAGGGCATTTTGCCTACCTGAAGATCGCAGACGGGTGTGACAAACACTGCACCTACTGTGTGATCCCAAGCGTCAGGGGAAAGTACAGAAGCGTGCCCATGGAGGAACTGGAGGAACAGGCCAGGATGCTTGCAGAGGGCGGGGTCCGGGAGCTGATCCTGGTGGCCCAGGAGACCACCCTGTACGGCCTGGATCTGTACGGTGTACGAAGCCTTCCCCTGCTGATCCGCAGACTGGGGGCCATAGAGGGCATCCGCTGGATCCGGCTGCTGTACTGCTATCCGGAGGAGATCACCCAGGAGCTGATGGAGGTGTTTGCCCGGGAACCCAAGCTCTGCCACTATCTGGACATTCCCATTCAGCACGCCTCGGACAGGATTCTGAGGCGCATGGGCAGGCGCACCAGCCAGGAGGAGCTGCGCCGGAGGATTGCCAGGCTGCGGGAACAGGTTCCCGACATCTGTCTGCGCACCACCCTCATCAGCGGCTTCCCGGGAGAGACCCAGGAGGATTTTGAGGAGCTGTACCGTTTTGTCAATGAGATAGAGTTTGACCGTCTGGGGGTGTTTTCCTACTCCCAGGAGGAGGGTACCCCTGCCGCCGGAATGCCGGATCAGGTGGAGGATGACCTGAAGGAGTCCCGGCGGGAGGAGCTGATGGAGCTGCAGCAGGCCATCGCCTTTGAGAAGGCCCAGGAGATGGTGGGGCAGACTCTGACCGTTATGATAGAGGGAAAAGTGGCCCAGGAGGACGTGTATGTGGCCAGAACTTACCGGGACGCGCCCAATGTGGACGGATATCTCTTCCTGCACACGGAGGCCTGTCTGGACACGGGGGATTTCGTAACCGCTCAGGTGACGGATTTCAACGAATATGATCTGATTGGAGAGCTGAAGGATGAACTTACCTAACAAATTAACCATGTTTCGCATGATATTGATCGTGCCGTTTGTGATCCTGCTTCTGGGAGGGGAGTGGGGCTGGTACCGGGCTCTTCTGGGGGATGGGCTGGTGTATACGGACCTGGCGGCCCTGGTGGTCTTTGTGGTGGCCAGCCTGACGGATCTGCTTGACGGAAAGATTGCCAGAAAGTACAATCTGGTGACAAATTTCGGGAAGTTCATGGATCCTCTGGCGGACAAGCTGCTGGTCAGCGCGGCCCTGATCGCCCTGGTGGAACTGGGGCGGCTTCCTGCCTGGGTCGTGATTGTCATCATCAGCAGGGAGTTCATCATCAGCGGATTCCGCCTGGTGGCCTCGGACAACAACAGGGTCATTGCCGCCAGCTACTGGGGAAAGTTCAAGACCTTTTTCCAGATGGTGATGGTATGCCTGATGATCGCTGATATCTCCACCCTGCAGCTGCTGACCGATGTGGTTATGTGGACTGCCCTGGTGCTGACGGTGGTATCCCTGGTGGATTACCTGGCGAAAAACTGGGCTGTGATGGGCGAACAGAAATGAGGAGAGTATGACAGTTGAACTGATATGTGTAGGAACAGAGCTTCTTCTGGGAAATATCGTAAATACCAATGCGGCCTACCTGGCGGAGAAATGCGCGGGGCTGGGCCTTTCCTGTTATTTTCAGACAGTGGTGGGGGACAATGAGGAGCGTCTCTCCCAGGTGCTTCGGACAGCCATGGAGCGCTCCGACATTGTGATTCTGTCCGGCGGCCTGGGGCCCACGGAGGACGATCTGACCAAGGAGACGGCGGCCAGGGTCTGCGGAAGGCATCTGGAGATGCATGAGGAGAGCAGGAAGGCCATTGAGAGATATTTTGCCGCCAAAGGCGTGGAGCCCACGGCGAACAACTGGAAGCAGGCCATGCTGCCGGAGGGGGCTATTGCCCTGGAGAACCACAACGGCACCGCTCCCGGGGTGATCCTGGAGCTCACTGGCGCCAAGGTGGTGCTGCTGCCGGGACCTCCCGGGGAGCTGTGTCCCATGTTTGAGGAGAGTGTGGAGCCCTATCTGGCAGGGCTTACCAGCCAGGTCATCTGTTCCCGCACCGTGAAGATCTGCGGCGTGGGGGAGAGCCGGGCGGAGACCATGGTGAAGGATCTGATAGACGGTCAGACCAATCCCACCATCGCCACTTACGCCAAGACGGGGGAGGTTCACATTCGTGTCACCGCCGGGGCCCAGGACAAAAAGGAAGCCATGAAACTGATCAAGCCGGTGGTGAAGGAGCTCAAATACAGGTTCGGCAACGATATCTACACCACAGAGGAGGACACCACTCTGGAGAAGGCAGTGGCGGATCTGCTCCAGGCAAACGAGCTCACCGTGGCCTGCGCGGAGTCCTGCACAGGGGGCCTTCTGGCCGCCCGGCTGGTGAATGTGCCGGGGATTTCGGATGTGTTCAAGACCAGTGTGGTCACATACTCCAACAAGGCCAAGAAGCGTCTTCTGGGAGTGAAAAAGAGTACCCTGCAGAAGCATGGCGCCGTGAGCCAGGAGACGGCGGAGGAGATGGCGAAAGGCGCCGCCGCCCAGCTGAAGGCGGATGTGGCCGTGGCCGTAACCGGCATCGCGGGCCCTGACGGGGGGACGGAGGAGAAGCCGGTGGGGCTGGTGTATATCGGCTGCCATGTAAAGGGAAAGACCACCGTGAAAAAATATCAGTTTTCAGGCAACCGCAACAGGGTCAGGGAGGCGGCGGTGAGCGCGGCTCTGGCGCTGCTGCGGAGCTGTATCCTGGAATACTTCAGCAAGGTCACATTCGGATCCAAAGAGTGACGGTGTGAGAGCCGGCTCCTGGAGCGCTTCCTGACAGGGGCAGTGTTCCGGGGGCCGGTTTTTTATAGACGGAAGGTCTGAGGCCAGGAGGAGAATATGGAAAAGAAAAAAGAGGAGGCAGGCCGGTACGGCACTTGGGACAATCTGTGGTACTGGCTGAAGAAGCTGTATGGGGAATCGCCGGGATTTGTGTGGCTGTACCTGGCGGAGATGGTGCTGTCGGTGAGCATATCCCTGGTGGGAGTGTACATGCCCTCGGTGCTGGTGGCGGATATCACCCGGGGGGAGGGTCTGGAAGCAGTGCTGCTTCATCTGGGGCTTCTTGGGGGAGGTTTTCTGATCCTGCAGACAGCCTCCATATGGATGGAGGGCACCAAGACAATCCTGGAGAACAGGATATGTTTCAAACAGGGGCTGCAGGTTGCCTGCCGGTGTGTGGAGGCGGACTATTCCTGCATTGAAAGGTCAGATTTTCCGGGAGAGTTCTGGCAGCTGATCAACAGACACAGGTGGACGGGGGAGTATACATCCAGGTTTATGGAGGCTTTTGTGGCCCTGGGCACGGCGGTGGTGGGCATGGTGCTTTATACAGGGATGCTCTCAGGGCTCTCCCTGTGGATTCTGCTGCTTGTGACAGGAGCGACGGCGGTGAACTATGCCGTGGGGATCCGCTGCAACAAATGGGACGCGGCCAACCACCACAAATGGCATGATCTGGACAACAAGATGTTCTATCTTTCCCGGAGCACCAGTTCCTATGAGGCTTCCAAGGATGTGCATCTGTACCACATGCCCCCCTGGCTCAGGAAGCTCTTTGACAGGGAGCTGAAAGCGCGGCTCCAGTGTACTGTACGGCAGCAGGCAAATTATTATCTGGAGGGCGCCGTGGGCGGGTTTACCCAGATGATCTGGGAGGGCGCGGCCTATCTGTATCTGATCTATATGGTCTGTCAGGGAGAGATTGACGCCGCGGGATTTGTGTTCTATTTCGGCGTTATCACAGGTTTCGCCTCCTGGTGCAACTCCGTGGCCTCCGGCATGCGGGGACTTCACCAGAAGGGTATCTTCGTGGGGGAGGAGAGGCGTTTTCTGGAGAGATTGAAGAAGGAGGAAAAGGACCCCCGGGAAGAACTGGTACTGGCGCCGGGACACATTCCCGAGGTCACTTTTGAGAATGTGACCTTCAGCTACCAGGGAGCTTCGGAGCCGGTGCTGAAGAATGTGAGCCTCACCCTCAGGCCTGGGGAGAACCTGGCTCTGGTGGGGTTAAACGGGGCGGGAAAGACTACTTTTGTAAAGCTTCTCTGCGGTTTTTATGAGCCGGTGGAAGGGAGGATTCTGGTGGACGGAGTGGACCGCCGCCGGTACAGCTCTCAGAGCTGGCTGAAATATTTCTCCGGGGTATTCCAGGATGCAGGCCTCTTTCCCCTGTCCCTGGAGGAGAATCTGGCCCTGGGGGGAACGTCCCGGAAGGGAAAGATGGAGGAATGCCTGCGTCTGGCGGGACTGGCAGAAAAAATGCAGAAGCTTCCCCAGGGGCTGAGAACCATGTTCGGTGTGGGAAGCCAGGAGGAGGCGGTGGATTTCTCCGGAGGCGAGCTGCAGAAGCTGATGCTGGCCAGGGCCCTGTACAAGGAGGCGCCCCTTCTGGTGCTGGACGAGCCCACGGCAGCGCTGGATCCTCTGATGGAGAGTGAGCTGTATGAGCGTTACAGGCAGTTTTCTCAGGGCAGAACCACCGTGTTTATCTCCCACCGTCTGGCCAGCACCCGGTTCTGCGACCGGATACTTCTGATGGAGGAAGGGCAGGTGGCGGAGGCCGGCACCCATGAGGAACTGATGGAAAGGGACAAAAGATATGCCTGGATGTTCCGGCTGCAGGCCAGATACTATCAGAAGATGGAGGCCCAGAAGGAGGCGGGCCTGGAGGGGGAGGAGGTGCGGGAATGAGCCCAACAGGAAACAGAATGAGATGGCTCCGGCCTGAAAGATCTAAGAACAGTTCTCAGAAGACGGCCGGGAAAAGTTTCAGCTTCGGGATGCTGAAACGGGCGGTGGGATACCTGGCCAAGGACGCGCCGGGCATTTTCCCCATGACTCTGCTGGTGGCTGCCATGCAGGCGGCTTACCCTTACATAGGCATTCTGCTCTCCGCTGAAATTCTGACCGAACTGGCGGACCCAGGCCGGGATATGGAGCATTTGTTTTTCCTGGCCCTGGCCCTGGTGGGGCTGAATTTTCTGGGAAAACGGCTTATTGACTTCTGCTCCCAGGTTCTGGAAGTGATGAAGTACACGGCTATGAAGCATGTGGTGAGAACGGTGGCGGAGAAGGCCTGGAAGATGGACTATGCCCTGAGCGCGGACCCGGAGATCAATGAGACCAAGGAGAGGATCACGCACTGGTTCTACGGCCGGGGGATTATGGCCCTCAGCAGGCAGCTGCTGAATATCTTCCAGGCGCTGCTGACCATCGCCATCTCCGCCGCCCTGGTGGTGGAATTTTTCAGGGCCCGGGCAGTGGGAGAGGGCGGGATGGCAGTTTTTCTGAATCACTGGAGCGCCGTGGCGGTCTTTCTGGTTCTGATGGTTTTTTCCATTGCCTGCAGCATTCTGAGCGCCGCCAGGGGAGAGAAGATTTACAGGGAGGCCGACGAGGCGGCGGGGAAGCCCATGAACCAGATGAACCACCTGCTGGAGAGCTGTTTTACCCAGTACCAGAGAGGAAAGGACATTCGTATGTTCCAGGCGGAAGGACTGTTTCAGGACAGGCTTGGGAAGCTGCAGGAGGAATTTGCAGGGTACTACGGAAGGGCCCACCAGGCCAGCCGCATTCTGCGCATTCTGGAGCAGTTTCCCGCCAGAGTGTTTAATCTGCTGGTGTACCTGTTTGTGGGGCTGAAAGCTCTTTATGGGGCTTTTGGTGTGGGAAGCATTCTGAAGTACACAGGGATGGTAGCCCAGATCGGGAACGGCATTTCCAGGCTCTGCGACAGTTTTCGGTACTTTTTTCAAAATTTTGAGAATATAAACACGTTTTTTCAGTATCTGGATATGCCGAACCGCACGGCGGACGGGGATCTGCCGTTGCCCCAGGAGACGCTGCAGGACTACGAGTTTGAATTTCGAGCTGTCACCTTTACCTATCCCGGGGCGGCGGCGCCCAGCCTTCAGAATGTGAGCTGCCGGTTCCGGAAAGGGGAGAAGATTGCCATTGTGGGCCGGAACGGTTCCGGCAAGACCACTTTTATCAAGCTCCTGTGCAGGCTCTGCGATCCTGACCAGGGGGAGATTCTGCTGAACGGGGTGGATATCCGCCGGTATAAATATGAGGAATATCTGAAGTTTTTCTCCACGGTGTTCCAGGACTATCAGATTTTTGCCTTCCGTCTGGGGGAAAATGTGGCCGCAGAGAGCGAATACCAGGAGGAGAGGGTGAAGAAGGCTCTGGAGGAGGCAGGATTCGGAGAGCGGCTCGCCTCCCTGGAAGCGGGGCTGCACACGCAGCTGTTCAAGCGTTTTTCCGAGGAGGGAGTGGAACTCTCCGGCGGAGAGTCCCAGAAGGTGGCCATTGCCCGGTGTCTGTACAAGGATGCTCCCTATGTGGTGATGGACGAGCCCACGGCGGCGCTGGACCCGGTGGCCGAGGCGGAGATCTATCAGAGGATGAACCGGTTTACCCGGGACAAGGGGGCCATTTTTATCTCTCACAGACTGTCAAGCTGCTGCTTCTGTGACAGGGTTTTTGTGTTTGAGAAGGGACAGCTGGTGGAACAGGGGTCCCACGGAGAACTTCTCGCCGCAGAGGGGCGGTACCGGAAGCTGTGGGATGCCCAGGCCAGGTACTATGCTTAAGAAACGGTTAAGAGGTAAAGATTCCCATTTCCACGGTCTGCAGGGCGGCCAATTCTGCCGCCTTTTCTGAGACGGTGGCGTCGATATACTGCTTCCAGGAGGGAGCGTCCAACATATCTCTCCTGGAGGTGCATTCTACAATCAAACTTTTCAGTTTTTTGGGATCAGCCTTCCTGACTTGAAACATGGATACAAAAAATTTTTGAAATTGTTCCAGTGTCAGGGGGAGAATGTTGAGCCTCTGTCTGATATCTCCCTTTGCATACCAGATGCCGTGGCGGAAAGTCTCAGCGGTGTTGGTGTCAATCCGGACAGCGATAAACATGCCGTAGACAGGTTTGTTATATTTTAGAACCGCCTCGGATACATGCCGCCTGACAGGCTCTCCTTCCATGGCCTCCTGGCGGGAAGAGGTGGACATTGTTACCTCTGTCAAAATGACAAAATCGTTGAATTCACAGTATAAATCGCCTTTGCCCCCGCCGGCGGCAGACACGGGCATAAAGTCAGAGTCTAATTTGAATCCGCGTATTTCATAGGGCTTGTTGACCAGGTGATCCATTGCCAGAGCCGCGCGCCAGAGAATCCACTCAAGATATGCGGGGGTTTCATCCCTGGGAACTTCAATGGCATTATCTTCATCATAGATCAGCTTGCCGCCTCCCTTCATCAGCAAGGTCATATAGTCTCTGATTTCTTCCCATTGGCGACATTGCTCATGGGCATACTGTACTTCATCCGTCTGGGCCAAAATGTTTTCAAGTCTTTGCCTTGCAATGTTGATCTCAGCGGGGGTGTTTAAGGGCAGATCCATCAGGTCAAATAAAATATGCCTTTCTTTTAACTGCTTTTTCAAATCGTCAAGCAGGGACCTGGCGATATCCATATCGTCGGTGGGCAGCGGTGCTCCCGCACATAACAGCCTGTACTGTTCCATAATGGGAGCGGCGCTGGCTGTGGATTTTGCAAGTTTTTCGGCCAGTATATGTTTTGAGGGAACAATCACCAGTCCTCTGCCCTTGCGCTGAAGTACGCCGGAAATACGAAGATATCTCATATTCATGTCGCTGTAATCCAGAAAATTATCCGCCTTTTTATTGTAGTGCTCACCCCTTGTGGCAATTTCCTTTTTGTCAAAAGGACGCTTGGCAGGCGCCGCAGCCCTCCTGGCTCTCAGATCAAGAATGTTGTCCACCACTTCCGCCAAATCATACCCTGGATTGGTGGTATGCCCCCACAGGGCAAATTCAATTCTGCTCAGCTGGGAGGAGCCTGTCCGTTTCTCCAGTTCCAGCATAACCGCCAGCAGCCATCTCAGCGGAGAAAAGTGGTGTATGCCGTCGGGCATTGGAAACTGTTCCACGCTCATGGACCGGAGATAACATTCCGAAACGGCAGGGTAAGTGTCCGCTTTCAGGAAAGAACGTCCAAAGGGAGTGATCTCATCAAGGATGCCCAGGTCACTCTGAGCGCCGTCCTTTTTCTTGACCTGAGGGTAGATAAAGCCGTTTTTTGCGAACATCAGCCTCCATTTTCGGGCATGGCTTCCGGAGCCGTCTTTGCCGTCCTCATTCTGGATAATTCCCTTTTCATTCAGAAGATTCATAAAGCCGATTTCATTTTCCCGTCCGTGTAAACAGCCCACAAAGGGAGAAGAGGCAAAGACCGAGAAGCCCTCCTGAATACGGCTTGGATTGCGCAGGCCGGTGTTGCCCACCAGCCAGATATCTATCTGCTCATGCATATGGCATCCTCCAGTTGGGAATGGTCGGAAAGTAACGGATACAGCTTGTTTCAAATGCCTCTGGGAAGCTGTATCCGTTCTTTGTGGAGCTTTCCTCAGTATCCCACAAACAGATACTCCTGTACAGAATTTCTATGGGTTTTGGCGTCGTTCTGATTTCCAAAGGAGTATTTATAATCCACAGGGATCACTTCCACATGTGCTTTGTGCCTGGCCATAATTGCCACCATTTCATCCTGGGCGGGAAGGCTGTTGGAGGAGTAGGATACAATTAAAATGCTCTCTGAAAACTTCTGAAACAGGCGGTCAAAGGCATCCGCCGCACCTTTGCGGGTGGAAAAGGGAGTGGGGTAGGATTTAAATTTTTTGGTGAGGGTTTTTTCCTGAATTTCCACACCTTTCCAGTCCCGGGCCAGCCCTTCCACAAAGTGGTATCTGCGCACATATTCGTTGTCGGAGAGCGGGGAGTAATAAGGCGGATCAATGTAGATCAGATCCGCCTGCTGAACTTTCAAATCCATGGCGTCGCCGTGGCTGGATCGATTCACTTTTCCGTTGTCAAATACGGCCTGGTTCACTGCATGGACCCCTTCAAGAAATTGCTGTTCCAGTGTTTTCTGCAGATCTTTGCGCCCATCGTCGTACCGCTGTCCGGTGTAGGTAAAAATGCCCCGGGGACGTTTTTTCGTGCAGGCTCGAATGAGGCCCGTCATGGCCACAGCGTGTTTGTAGGGATCCTGGATCCGGGCGATATTGGTGCGCAGGGTGTCAATCAGGTCATTCTCCTCATCGGTATAGTAGAGTCCCTGGAATGTGCGGGATACAAAGTGATCGGATTCTACCCGGGGCACAAGCAGTTCCCTGGCCTCGTCCAAGGGCAGGGTGACGGTATTATTTTCCACCATGGCTTTGGTAAAAGTCGCCGACATGGCCATATAGTCATTGCTGATAACGGTTTTTTTCTGTGCCTTGAACATATATCCCACAATTCCGGATCCGGAAAACAGATCCACCACCGTCTCAACCTGAAAATGAGAAGCCACCGACCATATTTCCGAGAGCAGTTTGCTCTTGGAACCCATAAAACGGGTGGGGGGATAACTGGACACCTGGGCGGGCAGGGGCTTTGGAAGCAGCTTGATCAGAGAGCGCTGTCCGGGGGGGATTGTCACAATGACGTCCTCTCCTTTGCGGGCGCCGCCGTTGCAGGAAATGTGACGGTTTGTCTGTACAATGTCTATGGTAAAGGCCCCGTACAATTCATGGACCAGAGGATGATTGGAGTTGGTCAGTATCACATGGCATCCCCGCTCGCGAAGGCGCATAACGGATTCTGCCAGGGCCACATGGTCTTCCTCGTAGAACTGTTCCTTTGTGTATCTCCTGAAATCAGCGCATTCCGAGATGGGAAGATAGGGGGGATCAAGGAAAACAAAGTCGCCCGGTCTGGCCTTGTGGTCAAGGATCGCCAGGTAGTCGCCGCAGAGGATTTCTGCCTTTTTCAATGCGGCAGAGGCAGATCGCAGCCCTTCTTCGTCGCAGATTCTGGGATTTTTATATTTGCCGTAGGGGACATTGAATTTCCCCTGCTTATTTACCCGGTACAAGCCGTTGTAACAGGTTTTATTCAGGAAAATCGTCCGGGCCGCCGCCTGTTCCCCGGGCATTGCAGTCCAGTCCTGGTCGCGGACTGCGTAGAACATTTCTGAGGTATTTTCATATTTTTTCAGACACTCAATCACATCCTCAACATGGTGGGCAATCTGTCTGTACATATTGATCAGCTCCGGATTACTGTCCGCGATAATTGCATTTTCCGGCTGTAAAGCAAAGAACATGGCTCCGCCGCCGAAAAAAGGCTCAATATACCGACCGTATGCAGAGGGCACTTTGGGCAATAGGTCCCCCAGCATCTGCGTCTTGCCGCCGGCCCACTTTAAAATCGGTTTCGCCTGCACTGATATTGGTTTTTTTGCTGTCTCTTCCGCCAAGGTATCCGCCTCCATTTTCTTTTCCGTCGGCATAAGGATCTGTAAGAAAATAACCGACGCATCCTGACGTATCCTGTGCAGTCTGCATGGGTTATGTCTCGTCAGTTCCGAAAAGAAAAATGCCCAAGCTGTTAGGCTCAGGCTCAATTTTTTTAGGAACTTGTATTTCGCTGCCTCTAATTTAACATGGGGGTATCTTTGTTGTCAATTGCTTTTTGCAGGGAAATTGATTTTTGCGGGATGTACAAAGAAAGCCTTGCCCGGGCAGACAAAACGTGCTATACTAAAACAATCTGAATCATATATGAAAGTCTTGTATTCCGGCGGTTTCGCCAAAGATTTCAGGAAGAGAGAAAAAAGGAGGTGGGCTGCCTTTGAGGGAGTTTTATGGTACATAAAGAGGCGTATAGTGGGTGATGTAAGCAAAACAGAGGAATGAAATTAAAATCAGCGGTTGACAAATACGAACAGATGTTTTATAATGTGGCAAAAGCAAACATTTGTTCCTTGGCGAAAAGGAGAGTTCAGACATGGAAAAGGATGAAAAGAAAAAGGCATTGGAGGCGGCGATCAGCCAGATTGAGAAGCAGTACGGAAAAGGAGCGGTGATGAAGCTGGGGGATCCCACCGCCCAGATGAATGTGGAGACTTTTCCCACCGGCTCATTAAGCCTGGATATAGCGCTGGGGCTGGGAGGGATTCCCAAGGGCAGGATCGTGGAGATATACGGACCGGAGTCCAGTGGTAAGACAACGGTGACGCTGCACATGATTGCGGAAGTGCAGAAAATGGGAGGAATTGCCGGATTTATCGACGCGGAGCATGCGCTGGATCCCATATATGCCAAGAATATCGGGGTGGATATTGACAATCTCTATATCTCCCAGCCGGATAACGGGGAGCAGGCTCTGGAGATTGCAGAGACCATGGTTCGCTCAGGGGCCGTTGACATTGTGGTGGTGGACTCTGTGGCGGCTCTGGTTCCCAAGGCGGAGATCGACGGGGACATGGGCGACAGTCATGTGGGTCTGCAGGCCCGTCTGATGTCCCAGGCCTTGAGAAAGCTCACTTCCATTATCAGCAAGTCCAACTGTGTGGTGATCTTTATCAACCAGCTCAGGGAGAAGATCGGCGTTATGTTTGGGAATCCTGAGACCACCACCGGCGGGCGGGCCCTGAAATTCTATTCCTCCGTCAGAATGGACGTGCGGAAGATAGAGGCTTTGAAGCAGGGGGGCGAGATCATTGGCAACCGTACCCGAGTGAAAGTGGTGAAGAACAAGGTCGCTCCTCCTTTTAAGGAGGCGGAGTTCGACATTATGTTCGGCAAGGGCATTTCCAGGGAGGGGGATATCCTGGATCTGGCGGCGGATCTGGATATCATTGTAAAGTCCGGGGCCTGGTATGCCTATGAGGGCAATAAGATCGGCCAGGGACGCGAGAACGCCAAGCAGTTTCTGCGGGATAACCCGGATACCTGGAAGGCAGTGGACGAGAAGGTGCGCGCCCACTATGGATTTGGGGAGGCGGCAAAGGGAGCCGCCGGTGAGGCCGGAGCGGCTTCCTCCGAGGGCGCAGGGACTGACAAAGAGGCCGGGGCGAAGACCGGAGCCAGGAGAGGCAGGGCTGCCAAGGGGGAGGCAAAGGATGCGGCGGAGGCGCCGGCGGTTCCTGAGCAGGAGATCCCGGTCCAGGAGCAGTGAAAGTATGTTGAGAGGCAGCTTGACCAGGTTCCGGGAAGGCTGTGCGGTATGAGTGATGAAAGTGACACAGATCGAGGAGTTGTCAAAGGCCAGGAGCAGGGTATATCTCGATGAGGAAGCCGCCTTTGTGCTGTACAGGGGAGAGCTGCGTTCTTTTCAGGTCCGCCAGGGAGAAGATCTGGAGCAGGAATCCTATGAGGCCATTATGACCCAGGTGCTGCCCAGGCGGGCAAAGCAGCGCGCCATGCACCTGCTGAAGAACAGGGATTATACGGTAAAGCAGCTCCGCGACAAACTGAAGGAAGGGGGCTATCCTGATAGAGTCATTCAGGAGGCCCTGGACTATGTGGGAAGTTACCGCTATACGGATGACCTGCGGTATGCCCTGGGATTTATCTCCTCCCATGCGGAGAGCAGGAGCCGCAGGAGGCTGGAGCAGGACCTTCTGGGCAGGGGCATAGAGAGGGAAACCCTGGAAAAAGCCTGGGAACAGTGGGAGGAGCAGGGCGGAAACCAGGATGAGGAGGCAATGATCCGGGAGCTTCTGGAGAAGAAGCATTTTGACCCCCAGAGGGCGGATCAGAGAGAGCGGCAGAGAGTGTATGCTTTCCTGATGAGAAAGGGGTTTTCAGGGGAGTTGGTGCGCAGAGCGGTGCTTTCAGATATTTTTTAGTATTTTCAGGGCATCTTATTTCATTTTTTGTACAAATCTAACAATAAATTGCCTGCAGCAGGGGAAATATTTTGAAGATATTGCGACTTTTGCTTGACATTAGGACAATTTGAGTTTAGAATTTAACTGTTGCGGATTGCATGTTAGAATGTTTCAGCTTCCAGGGAGAATATCGTTGGGATATGTACATACATTCTAGTCAGGCGGCCGGGAGGGTATGCCCGCCGGTTGTCGGTTGTACAATGAAAATGGAATAAGGAGGTGCTCCTGTAAATGCTTGAGTTTATGATGACTGCTTTAGTACCTGTGGTAAGTGCAGCGGCTGGGCCGACGGCAGGATCTGTAGCGATATGGGTAGTGGGTGTTCTGGCGGCAGTGCTTGTGACAGCGGTCGTGGCTTCGCGGATCGCCATCAATTACCAGAAGAAGAAAACAGAGGAAACCATTGGCAATGCACAGGACAAAGCAAGGGAAATTATCGATGAAGCTCTGAAGGATGCGGAGACAAAGAAGCGTGAGATGCTTCTTGAGGTGAAGGAAGAGTCCATACGTACCAAGAACGAGATGGAGAAGGAAATCAAGGAGCGCAGGGCGGAAGTACAGCGGTCTGAGCGCAGGATCCAGCAGAAAGAGGAGAATATTGATAAGAAGGCCGACACCCTGGAGAGACGTGAGGCCGGTCTGGCTGCAAAAGAGGAGGCCCTGAACAAGGTCAAGGTGGAGGTTTCCAAGTTAAACGAGCAGAGAGTGCAGGAATTGGAGCGGATTTCCGGTTTGACTTCTGAGCAGGCGAAGGATTATCTGCTGAAGATTGTGGAAGAGGAAGTCAAGCATGAGACAGCCGTGATCATCAAGGAGATGGAGTCCCGCGCCAAGGAAGAGGCGGACAAGAAGGCCAAAGAGTATGTGGTGCTGGCCATTCAGAGGTGTGCGGCGGATCATGTGTCAGAGACTACTATTTCCGTGGTACAGCTGCCCAATGATGAGATGAAGGGGCGTATTATCGGCCGGGAAGGACGGAATATCCGTACCCTGGAGACTATGACGGGAGTGGATCTCATTATAGACGATACGCCGGAGGCAGTGATTCTGTCAAGTTTCGACGCCATCCGCCGGGAGGTGGCCAGGATTGCTCTGGAGAAGCTGATTGTGGACGGGCGTATCCACCCTGCCAGGATCGAGGAGATGGTGGAGAAGGCTCAGAAAGAAGTGGAAGTGATGATCAAGGAGGAGGGCGAGGCTGCAACCCTGGAGGTGGGGGTCCACGGCATTCACCCGGAACTGGTCAGACTGCTTGGAAAGATGAAATTCAGGACAAGCTTCGGGCAGAATGCCCTGAAGCATTCTGTGGAAGTGGCGCACCTTTCCGGCCTGCTGGCTGCAGAGCTTGGGCTGGACGTGAGGATCGCCAAGAGGGCCGGTCTGCTGCATGATATCGGCAAGTCCGTGGATCATGAGATGGAAGGTTCCCATATTCAGCTGGGTGTGGAGCTGTGCAGAAGGTATAAGGAGAATGCCACGGTGATCAATGCGGTGGAGTCCCATCACGGGGATGTGGAGCCCACTTCTCTGATCGCTTGTATTGTACAGGCTGCCGATACCATATCTGCCGCCAGGCCCGGGGCCAGAAGGGAGACTCTGGAGACCTACACCAGCAGGCTGACGAAGCTGGAGGAGATAACGAACAATTTCAAGGGTGTGGATAAGTCTTTTGCCATCCAGGCGGGCAGGGAAGTCCGTGTGATGGTGGTGCCGGAACAGATTTCAGATGCGGACATGGTGCTTCTGGCGCGTGATATTTCCAAGCAGATAGAAGCAGAGCTGGAGTATCCCGGGCAGATCAAGGTAAACGTGATCAGAGAAAGCCGCGTAATAGACTACGCAAAATAGAATTACCTGGCAGCCGGGGTCAGAGATACACCGGACGAGAAACGTCGTGCAGAAGCGCGGCGTTTTTTTGTGCAGTTTTGTGGGTAAAAGCTGTCTAAATGGTGGAAAAAAAGGGAAAAATATACAGAAATAAAAAATGAGCTTGTGTATCTGCTGAACTTGTAGTATGATAGTTCAAGTGCTTGATTGTATACAATTATACAAAACAACAGGCCCACCCCGGAGGCCCTGGAGAGATTGAGGGAAGGAACAGATTCTAAAGGGCAGGAGAAAATAAAAGAAAAGGGCGCGGAATCCATGGACGTCCATGATGGAGGATTGTATGAAAAAATATCAGGAACTTACCAGGGAGGAGCTGCTGTCTCTGAAGGCAGAGCTGTCTAAGGAATATGAAGAGGCAAAGAAAAAGGGCCTGAAGCTGGATATGTCAAGAGGAAAGCCTGCGGCGGCGCAGCTGGACATGGCAATGGATTTTATGGATGTGATTAATTCGGATAGTGATATGAAGACAGAAGATGGCGTAGAGGTCCGCAACTATGGTGTGCTGGACGGCATTCGGGAAGCCAGGGAACTGATGGGGGATATTATGGAAGTTCCCGCGGAGAATGTCATTGTGTGTGGGAATGGCAGTCTGGCCATTATGTATGACATGGTCTCACGGTCTATGACTCACGGTGTGGGGGGATGCACTCCTTGGTGCAAACTTGAGAAAGTGAAGTTTCTCTGCCCGGTGCCTGGTTACGACAGGCATTTTTCCATCACACAGCATTTTGGCATTGAGATGATCAATGTGCCCATGACTCCCCAGGGGCCAGACATGGATCTGGTGGAGAAACTGGTGTCTCAGGACGAGGCCATCAAGGGTATTTGGTGCGTGCCCAAGTATTCCAATCCTCAGGGCTATACCTATTCTCAGGAGACGGTGGAGCGTTTTGCCGCCCTGAAGCCTGCGGCAAAGGATTTTCGTATTTTCTGGGATAATGCCTATGTGATGCATCATCTGTATGAGGACAGGCAGGACACGCTGCCGGAGATTCTGAGTATGTGTGAGCGGGCAGGGAACCCGGACATGGTGTATGAATTCTGTTCCACGTCCAAGATTATCTTTGCGGGGGCAGGTCTGGGAGCGGTGGCCTCCTCCAAGGCAAATCTGGATGAAATCAGGAAGACCATGACGGTGCAGACCATTGGCTATGACAAGATAAATCAGCTGCGTCATGTGCGGTATTTTAAGAATGTGGAGGGCGTGGCCCAGCATATGAAAAAGCATGCGGTGCTGATGCGGGAGAAATTTGAAGGGGTTCTGTCCGTGCTTGACCGGGAGCTTTCCGGGCTGGGCATAGGGGAGTGGACCAGGCCCAACGGGGGCTACTTTATCTCCTTTGAAGCCGTGGAAGGCTGTGCCAGGGCCATTGTGGAAAAGTGCAGGGAGGCGGGAGTGACGCTCACCGGAGCAGGGGCAGCGTTTCCCTATAAGAAGGATCCCAAAGACAGCAATATCCGCATTGCTCCCACGTTCCCGGCCAAGGAGGAGCTGGACATGGCTACGGATATCTTTGTGCTCTGTGTAAAACTTGTCAGCGTGGAAAAGTTTCTGGAGAGACAGGAAGCGAAGCGGACTGCCTGAGAGGGAAGGAGGTCTGCTGCAGGAATGCTGTGGCTGAGAAGGGGTCTTTGGAATGGGATTCCTGGCAGGCTGTCCAGGGTAAGGTTGTTTTGGCAGGCCGTATGTTTGGAAGGTACAAAAGGGGAACTTTAATATGGAAGAATTCAGGAGGCTGGAGCGGAATCTTGTGGCCAGAGGGGTCATTTTGGACTACTATCAGGATACCATGCTGGTTCCCAACGGCAATGTGGCCAAGTGGGATTTTATCGACAATAAGGGGGCAGCGGCAGTTGTGGCGGTGCGGGGGGATGGGAAGATCCTTATGGTGAGACAGTACCGGAACGCTCTGGAGAGGGAGACGCTGGAAATTCCTGCCGGGGGCCTGAAAGGGCGCGAGGAACCCACGGAGGAGGCTGCCATGCGGGAACTGCAGGAGGAGACAGGATATTCCTGCTCCCGCCTGGAGCTGCTGAACTCCATCTATACCACAGTGGCTTTCTGCAATGAGAAGATTGACATCTATCTGGCCAGGGAGCTGAGGGAAGGCTCTCAGCACCTGGATGAGGATGAATTTATCCGTGTGGAGGCGTACTCTGTGGAGGAACTTCTGGAAAAGATCTTCCGCTGTGAGATCCAGGATTCCAAGACGGTCTGCGGCATACTCACCTATGCGGCAAAATTCTGCCATTCTGCATAGAGGGCGTTCAATACATCTGGCGGCTGGTATATGCAAAAGGGCGGTTAGTCTGTCCGCTGCCATATGCATAAGGAACAGTTAGTGTGTCTGCTGTCATATGCAAAAGGTGCGTTTATTCTGTTCGCTGCATGCATAAGGATGGTCAGCCCGGACTCTGTCGTCTTGCATAGTTGGGAATTCTCCCGCATACAATGGAATGGCTGGCCAAGTGGAACAAGATCAGGCTGCCAGAGGGGCGGGAAGAAGAATGCGTTTTTTGGAGAGAGGAGCCAGATCCGGACAGGGCAAGTATTTGACTTTTTTTGTTGTGGGACTTTTTGCAGGTTTTTTTATATTGAATATTGGAAAGAGCATTTTGCTGGAGGGCACGGGACTTTTTGATGAGTACACTTTGTACCAGATGAAGTACATGACCGTGGACAGCAGTGCTCTTTTTTGCTATGTGTTCCGCAGGCGAATCATCTGGGTCCTGGGGGTGGCTCTGGCCGCCACTACATATTTGGGGCCGGCGGCCTGTGTGGGAAGCACGCTCTGGTATGGCATGTCAGCGGGAGTTTTTCTGGCTTCCCTGGCTGTCAGGTACGGACTCAAGGGCATTATGCTGGCCGTTCTGTGTGTGTTTCCTCAGTATCTGCTCTATATTCCGGCGGCGCTGGCTCTTTTCGCCTGGTGTGAGGGAATATTTCGGGGAACCAGGTTCCAGGAGGGGGACAGGAGTACTGTGATGAGAAAGGCAGGGCAGCTTGCAGGAGTATGTCTGGTGGTGACGGCGGGCTGTCTTTTGGAGGGATATTTGAATCCATATCTTCTGCTGGGATATCTGAAGATTTTTTGAAGGCTGGCCTGTAATGGCTGTAATTGCTGTGACTGTGTACCAAAAAGACCGGCGGGATTGCCGGTCTTTTGGCGGTCAGTGCTCAGGCAGATTCTGCAATTTCATAAATCAGCCTTTCAGAGTCAGCCCATCCAAGGCAGGGGTCTGTGATGGACTTGCCATAGATGCCGCCGCCCACTTTCTGGCAGCCCTCTTCAATATAGCTTTCCACCATGACACCTTTTACCAGGCGATGAATGTCGGGGTTCAGTCTGCGGCTGTGTAATACTTCCTTGACAATGCGGACCTGCTGCAGGTACTGCTTGCCGGAATTGGAGTGGTTGGCGTCAATGACACAGGCAGGGTTCAGCAGGTTTTCTTTTTGATACATTTCCAGGAGCAGGTTCAGATCCTCGTAGTGGTAGTTGGGCAGGCTGTTGCCGTGTTTGTTGACGGCGCCCCGCAGGACAGCGTGGGCCAGGCTGTTCCCGGAGGTGGTCACTTCCCATCCTCTGTAGGTGAAGGAATGGGGGTGCTGTGCGGCGTAGATGGAGTTCAGCATTACGGACAGGGTGCCGCTGGTAGGGTTTTTCATGCCTGCGGGAACGTCAAAGCCGCTGACGGTAAGGCGGTGCTGCTGGTCTTCCACAGAGCGCGCACCGATGGCCACATAGGAGAGAATATCTGAGACATAGCCCCAGTTCTCAGGGTAGAGCATTTCGTCCGCCGCCGTCAGGCCGCTTTCCTGGATGGCCCGTATGTGCATTTTACGCATGGCGGTAAGTCCTGCCTGGAAATCCGGTTTTTCCTCCGGGTTTGGCTGGTGGACGATACCTTTATAACCTTCCCCTGTGGTGCGGGGTTTATTGGTGTAGATCCTGGGGATCAAGATAAGGCGATCTTTGACTTTTTCATTTACCTGGGCCAGACGGTTCACATAGTCACACACGGCCTCTTCATTGTCCGCAGAGCAGGGGCCGATGATAACCAGGAATCTGCTGTCTTTTCCGGTGAACACGTCCCTGATCTGGGCGTCCCGCTCTTTTTTCAGCTGTGCCAGGGCCTGGGGGATGGGGTATTCCTTTGCGATATCTTCCGGCGTGGGAAGTTTTCTTACAAATTCAAAACTCATAATGATTTCCTTCTTGAAATTCCTTTCTCTATATTGTGCTGTCTTAAGGGGTATTTTTTTCAGCCTGTTCCCTGCTATTATAATATAGGAAGGCGCTTCCTGCAAGAGATTTAGGTTTGATGAAAACAAGTCGGAAAATTTCTGACAATCTAAAGATGCTTTTAGGATGAGGAAATTATCGGCAAAGTCAGATATAATAAGAGGCAGGAGTTATGAGGGGGTTCGTATTGTGGATGGGATGGCGGAACAAAAGATGGGAACTTCTGAGGCGTTTTCGGAAATTTATAAAAGATATTATCAGGAAATATACAGGTATGTGTATCACAGGGTGCAGAACACATATGTGGCAGAGGATATTGTACAGGAGACATTCTATACGGCTCTTACCAAGGGCAATGATTTTCTGACCCATCCCTATCCAGGCCGGTGGCTTCTTTGTACTGCCCACAATAAGATCCGGGAATTTTCCAGGAGGATGAGGCATTGGGCATCGTTGTCCCTGGAGCAGGATGACCTGGAACTTTCGGATGAGGAGAGGGGATATGAGACAAAGGAGCTGGAATTGACGGCGGCAGCGGCACTGAGCAGGGAGGAATGGAAGCTGCTGTGCAGCTATTATCTGGTGGGCGTTCCGGTTTCGGAACTTGCGCAGGATTATGGGATAACGCCGGAGAATCTGCGGGTGAGGCTGACGCGGTTGAAGAAAAAACTGCGGAGCTGGATGGAATAGTGGGCGCGGCGGGGAGCGCAATGGCTGCAGGAAAAGCGAATGCAGAGAGTATGAGATTCATAAGAAAAGTTCAGGGCAGGAAGGAAGTAGCAACATGGAAGAGGGTAAGGGAAAGCGCGGGGAGGTACTGGCGGCAGAGCTGAAGGAGAACCTGGACCGGTATATTTTGGAGACACCTCAGGAGGAGTATGATGAAAAAGTGGTGGAGTCCATGCTTTATCTACTGGATAATCTGGAGCCTCTGGATATGGGGCAGGTGCCGGATGCGGAGAGGGCCTGGGAGAGAT
The DNA here is from genome assembly GCA_910587755.1 of uncultured Acetatifactor sp. Lineage (GTDB taxonomy): Bacteria > Bacillota > Clostridia > Lachnospirales > Lachnospiraceae > Acetatifactor. Next base: position 26,225 of record CAJUNZ010000017.1, read on the forward strand.
TCCAGAGGAGTTATCTTATCGGAGGTGCTGGTGAGGATTCGACGGAGAGTTGTCTTATAAGTGGTGCTGGTGAGGATTTGACGAAAAAACATTTTAAAAGTGACGGTGATACAGAGTCAGGTATGAGCAGATTTTCGGAAAGATTTCAGGTGCTGCATGGACATGGGAACAGTGGACCAACTGCAAAAAAGCGCAGGGAAGGCAGGAAGAGCAGGCGAGGGTGGACGGAAGGTTTTCTGACATACCCTGGGGCCGTGGCTGCTGCTTTTCTTGTACTGGTTGCTGCTTGTTATGGTACGACCCGGGCAGCGGCCGGTGCTGAGGGATTTTTTCACTGGCTCAGGCGGGATGCTAAGGGGAACCAGGCGGTGGTTTCGCCGGAAAATCTGGACAGTGCCACGGAAGTCTGGAATGGTCAGTGTTATTCCAGGGAGGGCGTACCGGAGTGGGGACAGGAATGGCTGCGGCTGCAGGATGGGATAGACATGCCGGAAAAATACCAGTGGCAGCGGTTTGAGATTAGCCAAAGCGGCAGTCTTCGGAGTTTGTGCGGATGTTTTCTGGACCGAGAGGAAGAGCAGGAGGTATTGATTGGAGTCCTGATTTTTTATGATAAAATATCATATAACAGTGAGGAGTTTATCGGTTATTCTTATGTGGGGAAGCTTGGGGAGGAGGAAAATCTGGATCTTTACAGCAGAATTGAGGAGGACGGTGAAGTTTTTTATGCGGTTTCCTTTGTGGAAGGAAGCTGTCAGTATTTTGTCAGGGGATCCGGAGATCTGACCAAACTGCAGGAGCTGGCAGAACTATATTATGAATGCGTGAGGAACGGTAGTTAAACCTGCGGAAGTCCTCCTTCTCCTTGATGTCACCAAAGTGCCCCTCGGACTGGATGGAGCGGATCTGGCGGTTCAGGACCCTTTTCGCTGAACATATCAGGGGGATTGTATACGAATATATGCCAGGGCAAACGCATGAATATATAAAATGTGAACAAAATGCTTCTTATCCGTTATAATGGAAATAAAAACAGAGATGGGAGCATGGAGCAGTTATTAGAATGGATGGAGATTATCCAGGATGTCAGGCAGTACAGAAAAGTTGACATTAATTTCAGAGGAGGGGCAGTGACCTGCACACGCCACCGGCCCTCCTCTGATTTTATTGGACTATCTATTTCCCGACAGCCCCTTCTGAAAAAACAGCCCTGTGTGAGGCATCGGGCCAGATGGTTTTAACCCTGCTCAGAGCAGGGGACCCTGTCAGGAATTCTCCGTTCCGGGTATCGTCCGCAGATCTGCCTGCGATAATAGACATCCGGATGGTGGTCTTTTCTGAAATTATACCACACATCCTCCGGCACATCTACATACTGCAGCACCTGTCCGCCTTTCCGAAGCCTCACCTCCAGGAGAGCACACTGGGGGTTATAGCCAATGCCTTCAATGACCCCACTGTATACACTGATATAATAAAGTGCTTTATCCTGCGTCAACACCTGCATGTTTTTTTCCCAATCCCTCAATTTTTGTATCTTCATGTATTTTTCCTCATTTCATCAGTATGTAAAAACAAACTCCCCGCTGTCATGTTCGCCCTCTGTATACCCGTTCACATCCCCATAATGTACACAGAGGATGCGGTAGGTGGCACCTTTTTCGGCGTTGGCGTACAAGATATTGACAGAAGTAGTGGCGCAGTCATAAGATTCACCGCCGCTGGAAGTAGCCACGGTACTCCAAAGCCCCAGCCAGTTCTTTTTCTGGATTTTTACATCCTTGATTCCAAGTACGGAAGCCGTTCCCACGGTCCCGGTAAATATGCCTATATGCATTCCTTCGTCGTCCCCACTGACGTTGATAATGCACTGGGTCAGCATGGTGCGGAAGATCTTTCCGGGCCACTCCATATCCTTTGCCACCCTGGATACCAGGTTTTCCGGCGTATTAGCCTCATCTGGCGCAGTCCTGCCCGTCCAAATTTCAGCTGCCACAGTGTTGCCCTTCGGTGTATTCCGGATTTTTGCTGCGCCTCTGTCCTCCGGCGCATTTACAGCTGCTGCCATGCCGCTTTCTGCCGCAAATGCCGTCATTTCCTGGCTTCCCGCCAGCAGAACCACCATTGCCACACTCAAAATTTTCGATGACATGCTTTTTCTTTTTTTCAATTTTTTTCTCATATGGCTTCTCCTTGGTTGTTTTGAAGGATTCACCTGTTCTCCTTTCATTAAACTGGTTTTAATTTACCCTTCTACATATATATGACGCGAAAGAACAAAATATTACATTCTTTTTATTCTATTTTTAAAAAAGTGGTTTGGGTTAAAGCAGTTTCTCCCGCAGTCGGTGAATATGGTCGTGTCAGAAAGCAATTTTCAATTATGCTCCAGAGTTGCAGAGGTTTCTCCTGTTGTTGACGGTGCATTCCAGACGTGTTATTCTGGAATAAGAAAATTTTTGCAAGGTACCTGCGCTGTCTGTCATAATTTTCGTATAGGAAATGCAGAAAAAAACATAGAATGGGAGGACACATGTGATGGGGGCTGACACAGGAGAAAAGTTATGTCGGGGGACGGATATGAGACAGGAGAAGAGCACAGAGTCAGGGATGGATATGGGGCAGGAGAAGTGTACAGAGTCAGGGATGGATATGAGTCAGGAGAAGAGCACAGGGCCGGGGACGGAGGGACACAGTCCGGTACATGCGCCGATTCCCGGCCTGGGTCTGAGAAGCATAAAGACAGCTCTGGCAGCTCTGCTCACGGCACTGCTCTATGGTTTTTTGCCCGACAGCAATCCCACCTTTGCCTGCATTGGGGCGATCTTTGGCATGGGAGCAGATATGGAGGAATCCCGGCGCAGCGGGGGAAATCGTTTCTTTGGAACCATTATCGGCGGTTTTATCGGACTGGGGCTGTATTGGCTGGAGCATTTGGTCTATCCGGAGGGGAACTACTGGTTACGGCTTCCCATGGTTTTTCTGGGGACTATCATATTAATCTCTCTGTGCGTGCTGTTTCGGTGGCCAGGGGGCGTACAGCCAGGAGGTGTGGTGCTGTGCATTATTCTGTTTAATACGCCGGCTCATCATATTGACTATGCAATCCATCGCATGATTGACACAGGCGTGGGTGTGGCGGTAGCCCTTCTGGTAAACTACCTTCTACCCAGGAGACGGCTGGAGCACTGGTTCCGCCTGGAGACGGAGGGAAAAGGGAAATGATGTATGGGGCCTGAAATCGTATGAAGAAAGGAGTTGATGTCAGCTCCTTTCTTTGATCTCATGGAAAATGTAGAATTATGTCGAAATGGGTGGTACAATAATTTTCGTTGTCCAACCGATACCCGACAATGGGAGGAGGGGTATACCAGACAGGCACGACAGGGACAATGAATAGCCAAGTGGGCGCTTTGCCGCTATAAAAGAAAAGAAGTATCCCCGGACTGTGTTGCACCACGGTTCGGGGATTTCATTCTTGCCTGTATGGACTTGTAACCTGATTAAAAGAAGCTCAGCTGTTCATACTCTGTGTTTCGTTCCAGCAGGGGAGGGAGCTGCCTCAGGAGAGATTCTGTCCGGCCTGACTCCAGAATCCAGTCTGTCACCTGATTTTTCTCCAGAATCAGAGGCATGCGGTCATGGACGGGGAGCATGGAAGCGTTTGCCCCGGTGGTGAGAATGACAAAATGTTCGCCGTCTCCGTACTGTCTGCAGCATCCGGCCAGAAAAAGGAGTTTCCTCTGTTTTTCACGAAAAGTATATTTGACTTTGTCTCGGTTCCATTCATAAAAACCCTCCGCGGGGACGGCAATGCGTCTGTGGCGTATGCCCTCACGGAAGAGAGATTTTTCCAGAACAGATTCACATCTGGCATTGAAAACGAGCTCTTTTTTCCTGTCAGAAGACAGGGGAAACCCCCATTTTAGCCAGGCACAGTCCAGCTTTCCCTGAGCGGCCAAAAGAACAGGGGCGTTATCTGAAGGATGGATATCTGTTCTGTGGATCTGCTTCAGGGCCAGGATAGAGTTTACCAGTCCTGTCAGTTTTTCCAATTCATCTGCAGTATCATTGCTGATATAATATCGTCCGCACATACAGTTCCTTTCTGTGTTTGGGAGCCAGAGCCAGTGATTTTCCAGGTTAGCCAGGAGGTTTTTGGGTATATCGTAACCTGATTTTCCGGGTATTATTCAATCGTATAATTGTTGCTGCTTTTTGATTTTCTCTGGGAAAAGCAGTTGTGGTGGCCGGAGATAGTAGCTGGACTTTGTAGACAGACTAAAACAGAATGGGAATAATCAGATTTATAAATTAAAATCCAGGGACGGCATTGCCGCCCCTGTTGTACTTATACAGTGAAGTCATAGGTTACTATTGAATAACTACCATCTTCTTTTTCAAAATACAATGTTAAAGTATGGCTGCCTGGGGATATTGTAGAATTCATGATGGTAAGGTTCAACACATTATCCTCCAGACCTCCTTCGGAACTATATGATGCGCCAAAGAGAATTTTGCCGTCCATTCCGCTGATCTGGGTGAATTCATTGGTGTAGGATCCATTTATTGTCTGGTTAAATACCACCTCAAGTTCCTTGTTGCTGGAAATTCTGAAGTCTGTAATCTTTGGCGTTGACTCATCTTCCGGGGTGGGAGGGGTATATTCAGGAATCTGCGTATAGCTGTAAAATGACTCCCTGTTTCCTGCCTTATCTTCGGTGGCATAACAGAACCACTGGCCGGCCTTAACGCCCTGAACCGTTATATAGTTTGAGCCATGTCCCATACTGGTCTGTGTGCCATTGGCATAAACCTGTGTGGGATCTTTGGGGGCAATAGAGTCTGAACCCTCCACCTCATCCTGGATTAAATAGTAAAGCGTACCTGCCTCGTCTGAATCCACAGTAATCTCTACTGTATCCTGGGCTGTCCAGACAATATCCCATGCAGTGGCGTTGGGAGCCTGCAGGTCAAAGTAGCATTTGCCCTTTAACTGCGTACCATCCGCCATGTTGATTATAATGGTGTAGGTATTATTGCCTTTTGGAATTGAGTACCTGTCCATGTATACACGGTAAACCTTATTGTCCGAGGTCTGAACCTTATCAAGAGTAGTTTCACTCAGGGGACAGCTAATGTCGAACTGATCCAGAGTCAAAGGTGAGGAAGTTGCAGTCTCCAGTTCAATCTCAAAGCCATACCAGAAATTGCCGTCCCACTGCTCTTCTGCAAAGGGTTTAGCTCCTTTAATTGCGTCCGCTGTCTCTGCATGGACTTCACTGCCAATGGTAAGGCTGTTTACCACCGTCGCCTTTTCTTCTGTATCTACGGCAACATAATACATGGTGTAGGACACACCTTCTGTCAGACCGGTAACGGTAAAGCTGTTCTGATGCTGATTCATTTCCGTCCTGATGCCGTCCTTGATGACTTCTGCATCGGTGGGCTCAGCCGCGTCCACGGTTTCTACGACCTCCACCAGGGAAGCAGCTCTTGCCTGGCTCTGTCCATTGGCCCTCAGAATATAATAGAAGTATCCGGGTGCGTCTGAAATATAGGAGATCACTGCCTCGCTGCCGCCTGTACGTACAGCGTTGACCTCCGTGAGCTGTGCGCAATCCGTTCTGTAGGTAAAGACCTTTGAGATGGCAGTGCCGTCAGCAAGGGTAATCTGTATATCGTATTCCTGATCTTTGTAATAAGTAGTAGACAGGTTATAGACCCTATTGTCATCGGTAGATACAGACAGTATGGTCATATCAGAACCGCCGCTGTTGCAGATGATGCTGAAGGCTTCCAGCGCAAGAGGCTGCTCTGTTGCCCGGTTTAAAGTGACCCTGATGTGGCCTGTGCCTACGACCTCCACCTTCTGAATGGCAAAAGCTTGCTGTTCCGGCTGTGTGGGGGGCTGCGAAGGCCGTTCCGGCTGTGTGGGAGGCTGCGAAGGCTGCTCCGGTTGTGTGGGAGGCTGCGAAGGCTGCTCGGGCTCCTGTTCCTCCACTCTGTTGGCCTCCGCTTCTGCCTCGGCACGTCTCTGCGCTTCCTCTGCCTGCACCACGGCTTCGCTTCTGGCCTCTCTGCCTTCTGCTTTCCCATGATCTTCGTAATGCCTGTAGGCTGCCAGGATGTCGCCGCCGAAGGCATCCTTCAATTCTCCATACCTGTTCAGGTAATCCACAGGATCAAAATCGGTGCCGCTGTCCCTGTGCTCAAAGGCTCCGTGAGTGAGATAATGATTGACGTAAGCGTCCCAGTCGTCTCCAAACACAGCTGCCAGATCCCCATAGGTCTCCTTGTACTTGACGATGTCTATGAGCTCGCTCATCGCCCTGCCTTCTGAGATTCCATGTGCCATAAAATGCGCCAGTAGAGCCGCCCTGTCGTAACCATATGCCTCTTTCAGATCCGGGTACATATCTGCATAGTAATGTTCGTCAAAAACATCCTCTATGCCTGCCGCTTTAGAGTAGCTGATGCTGCCAAGCACTACAGCGCCCACAACTGCCGTGGCGCCGATCTTTTTGCCCGCTTTTGCCGCCGTAGCCAGCTTTTTCCTGAGTTCTTTCCTGAAATGTGTTTTTCCACTCATTTCGCTGCTGATTCCTCCTCTTTCTTAAATTGGCTTTATCCTGCAATACCTGCGGCCGCCGGCCGGATATGGGTCTTTCCTTCCGGCTCCCCTTCCGCCCATGGGCATTACAGTATTTTCCATATTTATCATAAAGCTTTTTTGCCCCCGCGTCAAGTAGCTGGCAGCAGTTTGGACAGGGCATTGAACTGCTGGCGTAACAGTAAAGTGCCCTGCCTGAATTGTCACCTGTCGTCCGGGGGCAGAAGATAGGTACACCTTCTCTGCCAGGGGCATATAGTAGAGCAAAACAACATAGGATTGTAGGTTGGTATTATGTACGTTGCTCTTTCTATCTTATTGGTGCTTGCTCTGCTGGGCATGCTGTTTGGGCATTTTCGCAGGAAAAAGATCATCTGCAGAATTCAGAACATGGATGAGCGGGAAAAATGCTCTCTGGTAGAGGAACTGGCTGAACCTTTCGGCTATGTCTATCACTGCTGCTGCGGTTTCTTTTCTTCCTCTGTGGATGCCTGGCAGAAGGACGCGGGCTACACATGGTTATATGACCATATGGCTCCCCGCTTTCAGATGGTGTTTGACTCCCTTCCGGTCTATTTCAACTACTGTGACCGGACATGGCTGATTGAGTTCTGGAAAGGCCAGTACGGCATCAACACCGGGGCGGAGATCGGTGTCTACCACGCCGACAGGCTGCTGTCGGAGTCAGAATACCGGACGGCGCATTTTCAGGCGGCCAGGGAGGAAGAGATGCTTCCCTGTTCCCTGAAGCTGTATATGGAAGACGGCACCTGTGTTAAAAATTCTGAGAGGCACTGGTGGCTTACGGCTTTTGTCCCGGGGGTCTTTTCCCATCCCTCCCGGCTGTGCCTGAAGGCGTCCGTGTGCTTTTACAACAGGGAAATGATGGAAGCCTTTTACCGGGGGCTGTGCCGGGCAGGTTATCCTGCAGAAAATATCTCCGCACAGAATCTCTGTCTGTCCTTTGCCTTTCACCAGCCCCTTCCGGAACATTACGGTCTGCTGACCCGTTTCTGGCGCCGGCTGTCCCAGTGCATGAACCGGATAAACTGCCGTCTGTTTGTGTGGATCACCAGGCCCTTTACCTGTGCGGAAGACCGCATACTCTTTCTGTACTATTATATCCCCTTCTGTTTCCGGAGGCTTCTGCGTCTGCGCCGGTTCCACAGAAGGTGTCACAGAAAACATGGCTGCCGCCGTCCCAAGTGCTGTAGAAAATGCGGCAGACGCTGCAGGAAAGAATCATGAGCGTCACAAGACGCCTGGATCGTGCCTTTGCCCAGGCGCTGGTATTGCCCTTTCACAGATGCTCCAGGTATGTGCTGGTAAGCGACTGTCACAGGGGGGTGGGCACCTCCTCCGACAATTTCCTGAAGAACCAGCATTTGTATTATGCGGCCATGGAGCACTATTACAGGAATGGATTTACCTATATTGAACTGGGGGACGGGGAGGAACTGTGGGAGAACCGGAAGCTGCGCAACATCACTCAGATCCACGAGGATGTCTACTGCATGTTTGCCCGGTTTGAAGAGAGAGGAAGGCTGCACCTGCTCTATGGCAACCACAACATTGTCCGAAGAAAAAATCCGGCCTTTCTGGAAGCTGTGATTCTGTACTGCGAAGCCATGCCGGAGAAATCCCTGTATCTGACCCACGGCCACCAGGCCAGTTTTCTGAATTCCACCTTGTGGCCCCTGGCCCGGTTTCTGGTGCGCTATTTCTGGAGTCCTCTGGAGAATCTGGGCTTCCTGGATCCCACCAGCGCCGCCAAGAATTATGAGGTAAAGGAGAAATGTGAGGAAAATCTGCGCAGGTGGGCACAGGCTCACAGTCACATTCTGGTCACGGGGCATACCCACCGCCCTGTGCTGCCGGAGGAACCGTCCTGTTACTATAACACGGGAAGCTGCGTCCATCCCCGGTGCATCACCTGCATAGAGATTCAGCGGGGGGAGATGACCCTTGTAAAATGGACCATGAACGCCCGGGCGGACAGCGTCCTGTATGTGGCCAGGGAAGTGATCTCCGGTCCGGTGCCAATCCTGGAGCGTGCCTGAAAATGCGGCGTATATATGCTGGACCGCAGATTTCAGGCGCGCAGGGTACTTTCCCGGAGGGAAATCTCAGGTTTGATAGTACTGGGCCTGGGCATTCCAGAGCTGGCTGTATTTTCCCTCCTGGTCCGAGAGAAGCCCTTCATGGGTGCCCTGCTGTACCAGGCGCCCCTGGTCAAACACCACAATCTCATCGCAGAAGCGGCAGGAAGAGAGTCTGTGGCTGATGTAGACGGCAGTTTTGTCCCCGGCAATCTGATCAAATTTCTGGTAGATTTCCATCTCTGCCATTGGGTCCAGGGCGGCGGTGGGTTCGTCCAGAATGATAAAAGGGGCGTCCTTGTAGAGGGCCCTGGCGATGGCCAGTTTCTGGGCTTCGCCTCCGGATACCTCGATGCCGTCATTCTCAAAATTCCGGTACAGGCAGGTGTCCAGCCCCTTTTTCATCTCTTCCAGACGGCAGGAGAAGCCGGCTTTTTCCAGGCACTGTTCGGCCAGCTCCCGGTCGTAGTCCAGGCTGGTGGCAATGTTCTGGCCCAGTGGCAGAGCCAGCAGCTGAAAGTCCTGGAAGACCACGGAGAAAATGGCAATATAATCGTCATACCGGTATTTGCGGATGTCAATGCCGTTGAGCAGAATCTGGCCTTCCGTGGGGTCATAGAGCCTGCACAGGAGCTTGATAAAAGTGGTCTTGCCGGAGCCGTTCTGACCTACCACCGCCAGGCGCCGGCCCAACTGAAATTTCAGAGATACATGGCGCAGCGCCCAGGCGTCCGTGCCGGGGTATTTGAAGGACACATCCCGGAATTCCACCTGGTAGCGGCGGTCAGAGCGTTTTTCCGTGGTAAGGCTTCCCTGGTACATATTGTTGGGAATGTCCAGAAAGGCAAAGGTGGTGCCCAGGAAGCGGGCATTGCTGCGCATCTCCCCCAGGGTCTGAAGCAGCGTGGAGATATTTTGGGACAGCGCTGTGACAGTGCCGATATACTGGGTCACATTTCCCACTCCAAAGGCCCCCGCCCAGGCTTTCAGGCAGGTAAAGACATAGATAATGCCGGTAAACACCACTGAAAGGGCGCTTCCCAGAGTGTGCAGCAGGCCTATGGGACCTGCTGCGGCCCGGGCAAGTGTACCGCCGGGAAGGAACTGATTTTGGTAGAAAAAGTGCCGGCAGATCTTCTGCTGATTGTATATGCGCACGTCCAGGGAGCGGCTTCTGTCGTGGGTGGCCATGTATCCATAGAAGCCGAAAGCGCGGTTTTCCATCAGGGTCTGGGAATCCTGCTTTGCCTCTATCTGGCCTGCTCTGGTGTGGCAGACCGGGGACAGAAAGGTGACTGCGGCCAGGAGCACCGCCACAGCCAGGACGGCCAGGGGGTGGTTGAGGAGGGTGAGGCTGCCGGCCGAAGAAGGCACCTGGAGGGTAAAAAGGCTTACTGTCAGGGCGGCGGCGCTGACAATTCCCGCAAGGCAGCGGATAAGGGTCTCAAAGCATGGCCGTATCCGTATCAGGCCCCACCCGGCCCACTGGTCCAGCTGCTTGATCTGGGAGTAGAGCTCAAAGGTCTTCTGATCGTCCAGGGCCTGAAAATCCATTTTCAGCAGTTTATCCCGATAGAGCTTGTTTACCTGGTACCAGTAGGGAGCCTGACAGTAGCTTTTCCACCGGTTCAGGAGAGCGTTGCCCAGGGCAAGCAGAGCCCCGGAGGCCAGGGCCAGCAGCACCAGACTCTGCAGTCTGCCAGGGTCCCTGGCTCCCGCCAGTTCGTTCAGGATCCGGGCAGAGATCCAGATTCCCACATAGGGGGAGACGGCTCCTGCGGCGGCACATAAAAAGGAGGAGAGATAGGTGCCCGGGCAGGCTTTTTTCAGCAGCAGAAATGCTCTGTAGTTCAGGGAGAGAGTTTGTCTCAGGGTTATCTTTTCGGTGTCTTTCTTCTGGCTGTCAGCTTTCATGGCTGTCTGCTCCTTCCTGGTAATATCTGCTCTGCACCTGGAATAGTTCGGCGTATTTTCCTTTCTGTGCCAGCAGAAAATCATGGGTTCCTTCCTCGGCGATCCGGCCCTCTGCCAGGAACAGAATCCTGTCGCAGAAACGGGTGGAGGCCAGACGGTGGGAGATGTAGACGGAGGTGTGGCCTGCGGTCATCTCATTGTATTTTAAGTAGATATCGTTCTCGGCAAGAGGGTCCAGTGCGGCGGTGGGCTCGTCCAGAACCAGGATAGCTCCCTCTTTGTAGAGGGCTCTGGCCAGCATCAGGCGCTGAATTTCTCCGCCGGATAACTCTACCCCGTCCTCATGGACTGTGCGGCCCAGGTGGGTCTCCAGACCCTGGGGCAGGGAGGTTATTTTCTGGGTTAATCCGGCTTTTTCTATGCAGTCGGAGACTTTTTTCAGGTCTATTTCAGGGCCCTGGGCAGAGCCTTTGGGGGTCTGCGCCACATTTTCCGCCAGGGTGGCCTCCAGCAGGGAGAACTGCTGGAACACGGCGGAAAAAAGTCTGTAATAGTCCTGGCGGTTGTATTGGCGGATATCCTGGCCGTTTAAGAGCACCCTCCCTTCTGTGGGGTCGTAGAAGCCGCAGATGAGCTTGATCAGGGTGGTCTTGCCTGCGCCGTTAAGTCCTACCACAGCCAGTTTTTCCCCAGGCCGGATGGTTATGTTCAGGTCATGGAGCGTGTCTTTTTCTGCCTCAGGATAGCGGAAACTTACATGTTCCAGGCGCAGTTCCAGCCTGCCGTCCTCAGGGGCTTTCAGAGGCTTTCCTTCCTGGAAGGCAAAAGGTTCTGGTGTCTCCAGGAATTCCCGGATCAGGGACAGGGATATGCTCTGGCGGTGGAGCGTGGAAAAGCCTCCCAGAATGCCCTGGATCCATCCGGTGAATTCTCCTGCAGCGGTAAAATAGAGCAGGAACTGGGAGGCGGAGAGCCCTCCCTCCAGGGCCATGCCTATAAGGCAGGCATAGGAGACACCATTGCGCAGAAAAGTCAGCACCAGGTCCAACAGGCTGCTTAAAAAGTACACACGCTCCAGGCGGGCCAGCCAGGCCTGGTAGAGGCGCAGGGAGCTTTGATAGAGATCTTCCAGCCAGGGGCGCATGCGGAAGATGCGGATATCTTTGGCCAGACGGCGGTTCTCTGCCAGGCTGTTGAAATAAAACAATTTTGAAGTGTGCGTGGTCTGTTCTTCCTTGTGGCGGTATTCCCATTCCTGGATGCGTTTATTTACCACATAGCCTATGAGGGAAGTGGCCAGTACCGTGGCAATCAGCACTGGGGGCAGGGAGGAGAGCAGACTCAGGTAGATCAGGAAGCCCGCCAGGTTTCTCGCCAGGTCTGTGAGGGTGTTCCAGACTGCCTCCGCGGCGGCAGAATTGCTGTCTGTGGCCCCCTGGGCCTGGTACAGCTTGCCAAGCAGGGCGGCGTCCTCCGTGTTGGGATAGGAGGTGGTGCAGAACTTCCAGTGGATCCAGTCCACCAGGCGGCACCTTAAGTCGATGCGTCCGTACAAGGTATTGCATCCGATGTAGGTTCCCAGGGCGGAAAACAGCATTAGCGCCCCTGTGAAGGCCAGGATGGTGCCCAGAAGCTGGGGCAGGGGAGCTCCGGTTTCCACCCTGTTCAGAATGGCCGGCACCACCAGCAGGCCCGTGGTGGAACCTGCCACTGAGGCAGCGGCGGCTCCCAGGCAGAGAAACAGCACACTTTTCCGATGTTTCCAGGCCAGGGAGGTCATAAAAAAGATGTTCTGACACATATTGTACTTGGGACGTTCTTCTTTTGTTTTTCCTGTTGAATTTTTTTCGTTCATGGCACCTCCAGTGTTCTTCTTTGCATTTTCCTGTCAGGATGAATTGTGACTTTTTTATTATAACAAAAAAAGCCCTAAGGGCTTATTCTGGGGATGAATGAGTGGATTTTGGGGATGAACTGCAGGCCTGGGGAAGCAGAAGCTCTGTGGTGAAGGCGCCGTCTTCGCTGTTGCGGCTCAGATAGCCATCCAGGCGCTTTACGATGCTGTCAATGCGCACCAGGCCCAGGCCGCGCCCTTCTCCCTTGGTGGAACAGAAGCGCCCGCCCTGTTTTTTGAGTTTATTTCCCGCCGTGAAATTGGTAAAGGAGAGGTAGAGCTGGGTGTTTTTCATGTCCATATATACCCGGATAAGGCGTTTGTCAGGGGGAAGTTCCAGGCTTGCCTCAATGGCGTTGTCAAAGAGATTGCCGATGATGGCGCACAGGTCCAGTTCCGGTATCTCCAGGGTAAAGGGGATTTGGGCCTCCGCCAGGACAGGGATGTCTCTCGATCTGGCCAGGGAAATTTTGCTGTTTAAGATGGCGTCGGTCATGGGATTTCCCGTTTTGACCACGGTATCCACGGTGGACAGATCTGCGTCCAGGGCGTCCAGGTAGGATATAACTGCCGACAGGTCTCCGCAGGCGGCGTGGGCCTTCATGGCCTGGATATGGTTGCGGTAGTCGTGCCGCCAGCCGCGCATTTTCTGGTACATATTTTCCACCTCACGGAAGTGGGTTTCCAGCAGTTCTTTCTGGTAGGAGGCAATCTGCCGGTGAATTTTTCTGGAAAAAAGGGACATGGGGGCTCCTTTCTCTTGCAGCCCCTTCCTCAAAAGGAAGGACAATCAAAGGGACAGGCCTATTGGAGGGAGATGACCGCCCGGTTCAGGGGTTCATACATGCCCCTGGGCAGGGGCAGCACGGAGCCGTTCTGGAGGGTGACTTGGGTTCTGGTTATGCGTACCACCCGGCTCAGATTCAGGATATAGGATCTGCCCAGACGAAAAAAACATGCATTCAGCAGGGATTCAAATTCTCCCAGAGTCTTTTTTACCGTGTAGTCCTGCTTTCCGTGGATGGTCACATAGTTTCGGCACACTTCCAGATAATGGATTTGGTGCAGGGGGATGCGCAGCACTTCTCCCGGCAGCTGCAGGGTCAGCATCTGTTCGCTGCGGTGCAGTTTTTCCAGGGCCCGCTCAAGCACCTGGCAGAATTTTTCTTTCTGCACAGGTTTCATCAGATAGTGCAGGGCCGCTACGTCATAGCCCTCTGCGATGTAATCGGAATATCCGGTGATGAAGACGATCTGAACGGACTCGTTTTCCCGCCGGATGGTTCTGGC
>CAJUNZ010000018.1 GCA_910587755.1 uncultured Acetatifactor sp.
GGACTGGTTCTGGCGGCAGGGCGCATTACGGGAGAGTCTGCGGCGCTGCTTTTTACCGCAGGCAGCGCCAGGTTTCTGCCTGGGTTCGGGGAGTCTTTTCTGGAAAATGGGGCGGGCCTGCTGGGAAAGGTCCGGGAGCCCGGGGGAACCCTGGCAGTGGAGCTATACCTGCAGATGCAGAACGGAGAGTATGGGACCGCATTTGGGATCGGCTGTGTGTTGATGGGAGTGGTCTTTGGAAGCCGCATGCTCTTAAAGTTCCTCTGCAGGGAGAAGAGTGAAAAAGGGTATGATAAAAGTCAAGGCAGGAGTCAGAACAGAAGCAAAAAAAGAAATCAAAAAAGAAATTAAAATAGGAGTCAGAGACCTGAATTTTTATTATGGGGAAAAGCATGTGCTGAAACATGTGGGGATGAACATTGGGAATCATCAGGTGACAGCTCTCATAGGGCCCAGCGGCTGCGGAAAATCCACTTTCCTTCGATGCATCAATCGGATGAATGACCGCCTGGCTCATGTGCGCATGGAGGGCAGTCTGCTCCTGGACGGGGAAAACATCTATGACAGAAGGGTGGACATTACCCTGCTGCGGAAAAAGGTGGGCATGGTGTTCCAGCAGCCCACCCCCTTTCCCATGAGCGTCTATGACAATATCGCTTATGGGCCCCGTCTGCAGGGGCTCAGAGACCGGCATATCCTGGACCGGAAGGTGGAGGAGGCCCTTCGTGGGGCCGCCGTCTATGAAGAGCTGAGAGACAGCCTGGACAGGCCGGCCCTGGGACTCTCAGGGGGACAGCAGCAGAGGCTCTGTATTGCCAGGGCTCTGGCGGTGGAGCCGGAAGTGCTGCTTTTTGACGAACCCACCTCCGCACTGGATCCGGTCTCCACCCTGAAAATAGAGGAACTTATGAGGGCGTTAAAGAAGCGCTGCACTCTGGTGGTGGTGACGCACAATATGCAGCAGGCCCTGCGGGTTTCCGATGAGACAGCTTTTTTTCTGGGAGGAGAGCTGGTGGAAGCCGGCCCCACCCAGGACATATTTTTAAGGCCCGGAAACAGACTCACCCAGGACTACATCGGAGGACGCTTTGGGTGAGGATTCCTCCGAAGAGCTGTCCTCCTCCGGATCAGGGATATGCTCCGGCAGCGTCAGCCGTACTTTCACAATCCGGTTCTGGTCGGTGCCCTGGACTTTCAGGTGGGTGCCGTCCTCCAGCAGGACTTCATCCCCGTCCTCCGGCAGGCGTCCCAGGGATTCAATGATAATTCCTCCGATGGAGTCGTAGTCTTCGCTGGAGAGCTTCGTCTCCAGGGCGTCGTTTACATCGTCCAGGTTCATGCTGCCTTCCACAAGGTAGATGCGCTCATCCAATTTCTTGACCAGTTCTTCTTCGTCGGCATCGTACTCGTCCCGGATCTCTCCCACAATTTCTTCCAGCAGATCCTCCAGGGTAATCATACCCACTGTGGCTCCGTACTCGTTGAGGACGAAAGTCACGCTGGTGGTTTTTTCCCGGAGCTCATAGAGCAGGTCGGCCACTTTCTTAAACTCATATGTATAATGGGCATCCCGCAGGATGGACCGCACCTGGAAACTCTCCTCCTGTTCCGAGAGGATGAAGTCCTTGATGTTGATCAGCCCGATGATATTGTCCTGATCGTCCTTGTATACGGGAAGGCGGGTGTACATGGACTCCCGGAATACCCGCAGAACTTCCTGGTAATCCGCTTGCACATCCACAGTGACCATCTTGATCCTGGGAACCATAATGTCTTTTGCCAGGGCGTCCGAAAAGTCGAACACATTATAGATCATTTCCCGTTCTTCGGTCTCAATGACTCCGTCTTCGTGGCTTACGTCCACATAAGTGCGAAGTTCCGCCTCGGTCATGGTGGTGATCTTCTTGCTGGGGTCAATGTGAAGCAGCCGCAGGATTCCGTTGGCCATTTTGTCCACCACAAAGATGACCGGGGTCATCAGCTGCATCAGCCCGTAAACCACACCACTGTAAGCCAGGGCGATCTTCTCCGAGGAGAGCATGGCCCAGGTCTTGGGGACAATCTCCCCGTAGAGCAGTATGACGATGGTCAGGATGCCGGTGGCGATTCCCACAGGCAGACTGATGCTCATGGCCAGGGTGGTGGCCAGGGAGGAAGCGGAGAGGTTGGCAATGTTGTTGCCGATCAGGATGGCGCTGAGCATTTTGCTGTAGTTGTCCAGGATCTTGTTGACCCTGGCGGCCCTCCTGTTGCCCTCTTCCTCCAGGGCCCGCAGCCGCACACGGTTCACCGTGCTGAAGGCTGTCTCGGCAGAGGAGAAAAAACACGACAGAATCACCAGAAAAATCAGAACCAGAAATTGTAGGGCACTTGGTACGTCCAAAAAATTCACTCCTTTTTTGATTGATTTGGATACATCCCCCCTGAGACCAGGCTCCGGAAGAGGATGTGGTTATAAGTATACAGTGTAAATATACTATAATAGGAAAGAAGTTGTCAAGTTCCGGCTTCATCCTGCATATGATTTAATAAAAAGTTTATAGTAGGACAGGGAGGTAGGATATGGCATATTCGGAACAGGATACAAGGACAGAGGGCATACCGGTGGGATTTCTGCTGAAAAGCCTGCTTTTTTCGTACATACTCACGGCGGCAGCCCTGGCAGTGCTGGCATTTCTGCTCTATAAGCTGGACCTGAGCGAGAAGGTCGTCTCCATCGCCATTATTGTGATCTATGTGGGGGCCACATTTTTTGCGGGCTTTGTGACGGGAAAGAAGATGGAGAGCCGGAAGTTCCTCTGGGGTCTTTCCATGGGGGCTGCGTATTTTCTGATCCTGGCGGCCGTGTCGCTGTGTGTGGGAAAGGGAAATATCGAGGTGGGAAATTCCTTTGCCACCACTCTGGTGCTCTGCGCAGGAGGGGGCATGCTGGGGGGAATGTTGGGCTGAGAAGAAATTTTCACAAAAAAGCCTTTTACAAAAGCTTTTTTTATGTTATACTACATAGGATTTCCGGTTAGGAACTGTGATATAAAAGTTTAAGAACATAAGGAGGCTGTGTATTATGAAACACATTAAGACTTTGACCACCAGGAATCTGAAAGAGTCCATGAAAAAGGGGGGCTGCGGCGAGTGCCAGACTTCCTGCCAGTCCGCCTGCAAGACTTCCTGCACGGTGGGAAACCAGAGCTGTGAGAAGCTGAAGAAATAAGTACAGGGCGGGGAGAGCGGCGCCGGGCCTTTTGGGCCGCTGTCCGGGGATGATTGATGCAAGGCAGTCCCCGGCGGCCTGCGTGAGATATGGCACCTGGGTTCAAGCAGCGGAGTATTTCGCTGCTTGAACTTTGTGGTTTCGTATCCGGCCGGGGTGAAATCTGCGGTGCCGGCTCCCGCCTGACTGGGGAGTGCCTTCTGGGCGTCCCGGAAAGGATGAAACAGTTGATACACCAATATAAGAGCAATGGATATAACATTGTGATGGACGTGAACAGCGGTTCCATACACGTGGTAGACGATCTTGTCTACGATATCATTCCCCTGGCGGAACCCTTTATCCAGGAAGGGGTCAGGGACCGCGACACGGTCAAGGCCGCCCTGGGGAATCTGGTGAATTTTCCCTGCTCTCAGGAGGAGCTGGGGGAGGCGGTGGACGAGATCCTGGATCTGGAGGCGGAGGGGATGCTCTTTGCCCCGGATATTTATGAAAATTATGTCTTTGACTTTAAGAACAGGCAGACGGTGGTGAAAGCCCTCTGTCTCCATATTGCCCACGACTGCAACCTGGCCTGCAGGTACTGCTTTGCAGAGGAAGGGGAGTACCACGGCAGGCGGGAGCTGATGAGTTTTGAGGTGGGGAAGGCGGCTCTGGATTTCCTGGTGGCCAACTCCGGCAGCAGGGTAAATCTGGAGGTGGACTTCTTCGGCGGAGAGCCTCTGATGAACTGGCAGGTGGTAAAGGATCTGGTGGCCTACGGCAGAAGCCTGGAGGAACCCTGTCACAAGAAGTTCCGTTTTACCCTTACCACAAACGGAGTGCTTCTGGACCAGGAGAAGCTGGATTTTGCCAATCGTGAGATGGACAACCTGGTGCTGAGCATTGACGGCAGGAAGGAAGTCCACGACAGGATGCGCCCTTTCCGGGGCGGGAAGGACCAGGGCGGGAACCGGCCCGGGAGCTATGACCTGGTGCTGCCCAAATTCCTGGAGGCGGCCAGGAGCAGGGACCAGCAGAAATACTATGTCAGGGGTACTTTCACCCGCTATAACCTGGATTTTTCCCAGGATGTGCTGCACCTGGCGGATCTGGGCTTTGAGCAGATATCCGTGGAACCGGAGGTGGCTCCGCCACAGGAGGATTACGCCCTCACCCCGGAGGATGTGCCTAAGCTGAAGGAGGAGTATGACATCCTGGCGGGGGAGATGCTCCGGCGAAGGCGGGAGGGAAGGGAATTCAATTTCTTCCATTTTATGATCGACCTGGAGGGAGGGCCCTGCGTGGCAAAGCGTCTCTCCGGCTGCGGCTCCGGAACGGAGTATCTTGCGGTGACTCCCTGGGGGGATCTGTATCCCTGCCATCAGTTTGTGGGAAACGAAAAGTTTCTCATGGGCAATGTGCGGGAGGGAATTCTGCGGGAGGACATCCGGGATGAGTTCAAGTGCTGCAATGTGTACGCCAAGGAAAAGTGCAGAAAGTGTTTTGCCAAGTTTTACTGCAGCGGAGGCTGCGCCGCAAACGCTTACAATTTCCACGGAAATATCCGGGATGCCTACGAGGTGGGCTGTGAGCTTGAGCGCAAGCGCGTGGAGTGCGCTGTGATGCTGAAGGCGGCTCAGATGGAGGATTAGGAAAGGATGAAAGACATGAAAAAAAATAAAGCGGTTATCGTGCTGCTGTGCATCCTTCTGCTCCTGGCAGGGGTCACTTATGTGGATCTTTTTGGAGTGGACGGGGAGGGCGCCGGCAGCGCGTCCGACATCAGTCTGGGGCTTGATCTGGCGGGGGGCGTCAGCATTACCTACCAGGTGGTGGGGGACGAGACGCCCAGCGCCACGGACATGAGCGATACTATCGCCAAGCTCCAGAAGCGCGTGGAAGGATACAGCACAGAGGCCATTGTGTACCAGGAGGGGGCCGACAGGATCAATATTGAGATCCCCGGAGTCAGCGACGCCAATGCCATTCTCCAGGAACTGGGAAGGCCCGGGGCCCTGTACTTTATCGCCCAGACCGACCCGGAGGGGAATCTGAACTATACCCAGCAGACCGTACAGAATGCGGACGGCACTTTCGGCACTGCCTATGTGCTGCTGAAGGAGATTGACGAACTTCTGGAGGACGGATCCATTCTGGTAAAGGGCACGGACGTGCAGGATGCCCGGGCGGGCACTATCAACGACACCATGGGTTCGGTTCAGGCGGTGAGCCTGACCATGACGGCGGAGGGCCGGGAGAAGTTTGAGCAGGCTACCCGGAATGCCAGCAGCAAGGGTGAGTCCCTGGCCATCTACTATGATGGAAACATTATCAGCGCTCCCAGCGTAAATGTGGTTATCACGGACGGCAATGCCCAGATCTCTCCCATGGAGTCCTACGAGAGGGCTGAGAGCCTGGCTTCCACCATCCGCATCGGCGGCCTGAAACTGGAGCTGGAGGAGCTGCACTCCAAAGTGGTGGGGGCTCAGCTGGGGGTTGAGGCCATTGACACCAGTCTGAAGGCAGGGGCCATCGGCCTGGTGATTGTGATATTGTTTATGATTGCGGTGTACCTGGTTCCCGGCCTGGCTTCAGCGGTGGCCCTGCTGGTCTATGTGGCCCTGGTGGTGCTTTTGCTGAACGGCTTTGACATGACTCTGACATTGTCCGGGGTGGCGGGTATCATTCTGTCCATCGGCATGGCAGTTGACGCCAACGTGATTATCTTCGCCCGCATCAGGGAGGAGCTGGCGGCGGGAAAATCCGTGCGCAATGCCATAAAGGCCGGTTTTGACAAGGCGCTCTCCGCCATTATCGACGGAAATATCACCACCCTTATCGCTGCAGGCGTGCTGCTTCTGCTGGGCCCCGGCACGGTGAAGGGTTTTGCCCAGACTCTTGCTCTGGGTATTGTGCTTTCCATGTTCACAGCCCTGGTGGTGACAAGATATCTGCTCTATGCCTTCTATGCACTGGGACTGAAGGCGGAGAAATTCTACGGCGTGGGGAAGGAGCGGAAGACTTTGAACCTTCTCTCCAAAAAGGGGATTTTCTTCGGGATCTCCCTGGCCCTGGCTCTGGCGGGATTTGTGGTCATGGGAGTGTACAAGGCGTCCTCAGGGGATGCCCTGAACTACAGCCTGGAGTTTAAGGGCGGCACGGCCACCACGGTGGAGTTCCAGGAGGCCATGTCCCTGGAGAAGGCAACTGCTGAGGTGGTGCCTCTGATTGAGCAGATCACCGGCAGCGCCGTGCAGGTTCAGACAGTCCAGGACTCCAGCGAGGTGATCTTCAAGACGGGCACCCTGGATGTGGCTAAGAGGGAAGCCCTGAACGATATGTTTGTGGAAACCTTCGCAGTGGACAGGGACAGGATCACTTCCGAGACCATCAGCTCCACCATCAGCAGCGAGATGAAGTCGGACACAATCCTGGCGGTGGCGGTGGCCATCCTGTGCATGCTGGTGTATATCCGGGTGCGCTTCAGCGACATCCGTTTCGGCGTCAGCAGCATTGTGGCCCTGGTCCATGACGTTCTGGTGGTGCTGGCCTTCTACGCAGTGTCCAGGGTGTCCGTGAGCAACACCTTTGTGGCCTGTATGCTGACCATTGTGGGTTATTCCATCAATGCCACCATTGTTATCTTTGACCGTGTCAGAGAGAACATGGCTTCCATGTCCCACAAGGATGACCTGAAGGATGTGGTAAACAGGAGCATTACCCAGACCATGTCCCGGAGCATTTTCACCTCCCTGACCACCTTTATTATGGTGGCGGTGCTGTATGTGCTTGGAGTTACCAGCATTCGGGATTTTGCCCTGCCTTTGATGGTGGGCATTGTCTGCGGCACCTACTCCTCCATCTGTCTGGCGGGCGGCCTGTGGTATGTGCTGCGGCAGAAATTTGTCCCCAAAAAGGAAAATGGGAAGGCCAAAGAGAGCTGAGATAAGGCCTGGCGGGGCAGGGGAATGCCTGTCCCTGGGGGTTGCAAATCAAAAACTCCGGCGTGATGCCGGAGTTTTTTGCCGTTCATAATCAGTTTAAAATTCATTTCCCGGGAACCTGGGAATACCCGTCAGGCCGGGCTTTAAGTCATCGTCTGTGGGAATATAGTCCGCCATGGTGCCGTTGTTGTGTTTTTCGTAGGCCATCATGTCAAAATAGCCCGTGCCGGTGAGGCCGAACACAATGGTCTTCTCCTCCCCGGTCTGTCTGCACTTCAACGCCTCGTCAATGGCCACCCGGATGGCATGGCTGCTCTCGGGTGCGGGAAGGATGCCCTCCACCCGGGCAAACTGCACTGCCGCCTCAAAGACTTCCGTCTGCTTTACGCTGACGGCTTCCATAAGACCGTCGTGGTAGAGCTGGGAGAGTACTGGGCTCATGCCATGGTATCGCAGGCCGCCTGAGTGGCTGGCGGAAGGGATGAAGCCGCTCCCCAGTGTGTACATTTTTACCAGAGGGCAGACTTTCCCGGTGTCACAGTAGTCATAGGCGAACACGCCCCGGGTGAAGCTGGGACAGGAGGCGGGTTCCACAGCGATGATACGGTAATTTCTCTCGCCCCGGACCATTTCTCCCACAAAGGGGGAGATAAGTCCGCCCAGATTGGAACCGCCCCCGGCGCAGCCGATGATAATGTCCGGCACCACATGGTACTTGTCCAGAGCGGTCTTGGTCTCCAGGCCGATGATGGTCTGGTGGAGCATCACCTGGTTCAGCACGCTTCCCAGCACATAGCGGTAGCCCTCCCGTGTGGACTCTGCCTCCACGGCCTCGGAGATGGCGCAGCCCAGGCTGCCTGTGGTGCCAGGGTGCTCTGCCAGGATCTTTCTGCCCACCTGCGTGGTGTCGCTGGGGGAGGGGGTGACGGTGGCTCCGTAAGTTCTCATAACCTCTCTGCGGAAGGGTTTCTGCTCATAGGAGACTTTTACCATGTAGACCAGGCAGTCCAGGCCCAGGTAGGAGCAGGCCATGGACAGGGCGGTGCCCCACTGTCCCGCGCCGGTTTCTGTGGTGACGCCTTTCAGTCCCTGCTTCTTGGCATAGTAGGCCTGGGCGATGGCGGAGTTGAGCTTATGGCTTCCGCTGGTGTTGTTTCCCTCAAATTTATAGTAGATCTTCGCAGGGGTCTGAAGCTTCTCCTCCAGGCAGTAGGCCCGCACCAGGGGGGAAGGCCGGTACATTTTATAGAAATTGCGGATATCCTCCGGAATGGGGATATAAGCGGTGGTGTCGTCCAGTTCCTGCGCCGCCAGCTCGTCACAGAAGACTGCCTGGAGTTCTTTGGCTGTCATGGGCTCCAGAGTTTGGGGGTTGAGCAGGGGGGCCGGTTTATTTTTCATGTCTGCACGGAGATTGTACCACGCAGTGGGAATCTCATTTTCGCTCAGATAGATCTTGTAGGGGATTTTTGTTTTGTCGCTCATGCTTACCTCATTTTCCCAGGCTGATTCTTTCTGGAGGTCAGCCGGGTGTATTCTGTTATTGTCGGTTTTTAGGTTTCTGCTATGTTATAGCACAGAAAGTGGGGTTCTGCAATGGTTTTCTGGGAAAAACAGGATTCTTTGCCAAAAGGTCGGATGTGTTTTTTGAAATTTGGTTTGCCAGTGTACCCGGTGTGTGCTAAGATAAAAGAGTGACCCTGACAGCAGCGGACCTTCTCCTAAGGGGGAGGCCGGAAAAATAATGGCCGATCGGTGTACAGTGGTTCGACTCCACTGCGGAAAAAATGGGTCATGGAAAAAGAAAAGCAGTGATGAAATCCGGAAAGGCAGCAGGTGGTCAATGGAATGGATGATGGGTTTGGACGGACAGATTTTGATCTACATTCAGGAGGTGGTCAGAAACGAGTTTTTCACCTCCCTGTTTCGGGGGATCACGGCCCTTGGAGACAGCGGGGCGGCGTGGGTGGTGCTCTCCCTTGTGCTTCTTATCCCCAGGAAGACAAGGAAGGCAGGGGTCATGAGCCTGACGGCGCTGGTGTTTTCCTTTCTGGTCAACAATCTGATGCTGAAAAATCTGGTGGGGCGGGTGCGGCCCTATGAGGTGGTGGAGGGGCTGGTGCCTCTGATTCCCAGGCCCTGGGACTACTCCTTTCCCTCCGGGCACACGGGCAGTTCCTTTGCGTCGGCCTGGGTCTTTTTCCGGAAGCTGCCCAGGTGGGCGGGGATCTTCCTGCTGGTGATGGCGGGACTGATCGGGCTGTCCCGCCTGTATTTGGGAGTTCACTATCCCACAGATGTGCTGTTTGGGGCTGTCAGCGGTATCCTGTGCGGATACGCGGCGGAAATTGTCGTGGAACAGATTGTTTCCAGAAGGCCTGGAGCGTAGAGGCTGCCAAAATCAGGCAGTCTCCTTTTTTTTCCGGTATTTTGTCCGGATAACTTCCAGGATCAGTGCCGCTGCGGCGGTTCCTGCCGTCACAAGGCATACCTGTATGCGGATCTGGTGAATCTTGGCGGCTGCGGTTTCGCTGCTGTCCATATAGTATAGAAGGGAACGGCAGGACATGGACAGGGTGCAGCAGGCAAGGTTCAGAATGGGCAGGAATCCAAAGGAATGTTCATTTTTTATGGAGCTCCACACACAGCCTGCGAATACGGCCAGTTCCAGAAAGACGATCAGCAGAAACTGGAAGTTCAGGAAGGGGCCGACACTGGTCATTTTCATGCCCCAAAAGCCCGTAAAGGTGGTTATGGTGAGCTCTTCCATAGTTCCCAGGAAGATGGAATACAGCATGCCCAGGGCGCTGAGAACGATGGCGGCGGTGCGCAGCCTGCTCCTGGGAGGCTTTGCCCGGTAGTTGGAGAGCAGGAGGAAAACCCCCAGGGTGAGGACGGGGAAAAGGATGCAGTAAAGGCTGGCTTCCTGGCCTGGACTGACACTGGAATAGAGGAACAGGATGGTCAGGGACAGGACGAAGAGAAGAGCCACGCCCAGAGCGTTTTTTGTGGCAAAGTGTCTTTTTACCTTTTTCATGTAGTTTAGCTGGCCTTTTTCCGCTTCCTCCGCTGTGAATTCCGTTTCCCGCAGCAGCGCCAGGCAGGAGCGGCATTTCTCGCAGGTCTGCAGATGGTCTTCCACGGCCTGTCTGGAATCTTCTGAACAGAGATTCTCCAGATATGAGGGAATCAGATCTTTTGTGATGTCACAGGTTAGTTTTGTCATAATAGATACCTCCTATTTAAGTTTTGTCTCTGCTCCCTCCCTTTTGGCTTTGAGAAGGGTTTCTTTGGCGCGGTAGAAGTTGACCCGGGCCCAGTTTTCGCTGCGGCCCAGGATTTCGCCGATCTCACGGAAGGACAAATCCGCCATGATTCTCAGGTAGACGACCTCCCGCATCTGGCCTGGAAGGTTCTGCATCTCTTTCAGCACATCCATCAGTTCCAGCCTGCACAGGACGGCATTCTCCGGCTGGCTTTTCTCCGGTGCATGTTTTCCTGCCAGGGCGCCTCTGCCCGTGGGTGTGGGGGTGTCCCCGGGAGCGTTCCTTCCCGCCCCTGGGTGCTGTTCCTCCATTACCATGGGGATCTCCCTTTTGTTTTTAGCCAAATGCTGGTAGTACAGATGCTTTCCGATCTGGCACAGCCAGGTGGAGAGCCGGCAGCTTCTGTCGTAGCGGTCCAGGGATTTGTAGGCCTGGAGAAAGGTTTCCTGGGTCAGATCCTCCGCCAGATCCTGGTCATGGCAGAGGGACAGCAGATAATGGTGGACAATTTTTGCATTTTCCCGGTACAACTGGTCCATAACAGCCTCCTTTCGCCCGGTTTTTTGTTGACATTTCATTCTGGACAGTGACGAAGATCAATGGGATAATAATACAGTTTTAAGGGCATCCTGTCCAGTGTGACCAAGCAGGTGATCCGGAAGGGTCTGGAGCAAAAAGCTCGTTTTTTGTATCTGTCTGTAAATCCGATCCGGGGGCCGTTCGTTACAGTCTGAAATAAAAATTTTCGGATCAAATCTTTCGGAATAGTTGACTTCCCATAGATTACTTGGTAGACTTTACATGTTGTACTCTGTTTGTAAAAATATTCAGACCTGCTGCTGTAAATGGGTGCGGGCAGGTATAAGATTTGGTGAGATGCGCGGGAAAGTGCGCAGAGAGGTGTGTGAGATGAGACATTTTCTGGAGATTGCAGACCAGTTTCAGCTTCAGGGCAGGGCGGTGGACGCACAGCCCCATGGAGGCGGACATATTAACGATACGTTTCTGGTGAAGACCGACACAGGGAGCCAGTACATACTGCAGCGCATCAACACAGGCATATTTAAGGATGTGGATGCCCTGATGAACAATATTCTCCTGGTGACGGATTTTCTGAAAAAAAAGATTGCCGGGGCGGGGGGAGATCCTGATCGGGAGACCCTCAGTGTGGTGCCGGTAAAGGACGGGAGCGCTCTGTGCCGGGACGGGGATGACTGCTGGCGTGTCTACCCTTTTATCGAAAGGGCGGTGACACTGCAGACCTGTGAAAATCAGGAACAGTTTGAGGCCAGTGCAGGTGCGTTCGGCCACTTTCAGAAGCTTCTGGCGGATTTCCCTGCGGAAACTCTTCAGGAGACCATTCCCAATTTTCACAATACCAAGTCCCGCTACAGGGATTTTGAGGCGGCGGTGGCCGGGGATGTCTGCGGCAGGGCGGCAGGGGTGCAGGAGGAAATTGCCTTTGTGCGCGCCAGAAAGGATTTTGCTTCGGTCCTGATGGACATGCAGGAGAGGGGAGAACTGCCCCTGCGGGTGACGCACAATGACACCAAGCTGAACAATGTCCTCTTTGACGGGGAGACCATGCGCTCTCTGGCGGTGGTGGATCTGGATACGGTGATGCCGGGACTTTCCGTCAATGACTTTGGGGACAGCATCCGGTTCGGCGCCACCTACGCGGCGGAGGACGAGACGGACCTTGAGAAGGTACAGTTTGAACTTTCCCTGTTTGAGTGCTATACCCGGGGATTCCTTGGGGAGTGCGGGGCGCTGCTGACGGAAAATGAGAAGAAAATGCTGCCTGTGGGGGCCATTATGATGACTTTTGAGTGCGGTATGCGGTTTCTGACAGATTATTTAAACGGGGATACGTATTTTAAGATACACAGGGAGAATCATAACCTGGATCGCTGCCGCACCCAGTTTAAGCTGGTGAGGGACATGGAGGCGGCCAGGGAACAGATGGACGAGGCAGTGCGCAGATACAGCTGAGAGAACTGATGTGAGGACACAATGGCCATACCGGTAAAACTGGAGGTGTTTGAGGGGCCCCTGGACCTTCTGCTGCACCTGATTGAGAAGAATAAAGTGGATATCTATGATATTCCCATTGTGGAGATCACGGAACAGTATCTGGACTACATCAGAAAGATGGAGACCCAGGACATGAATGTCATGAGCGAGTTTCTGGTGATGGCCGCCACCCTGATCGACATCAAGTGCAGGATGCTGCTTCCCAGGGAAGTGGACGAGGAGGGGGAGGAGGAAGACCCCAGGGCGGAACTGGTCCAGAAGCTCCTGGAATACAAGCTGTACAAGTATATGTCTTTTGAGCTGCGGGACAGGCAGGTGGACGCGGCCAGGAATCTGTACCGGGAGCAGAAGCTGCCCCCGGAGGTGGCGGCTTACAGGCATCCGGTGGACTATAAGGAGCTCATAGGGGATATGACGCTCAGCAGGCTTCATGAGATTTTCAAGTCCATTATCCGCAGGCAGGAGAACAAGATCGACCCAATCCGGAGCCAGTACGGCAACATTGAGAAGGACGAGATCGACATGGACGGAAAAACCCTGTATGTGGAGGCTTATATCCAGGAGCACAAATCTTTTGGCTTCAGGAAGCTGCTGGAGAAACAGTCCAGCAAGATGGAAGTGATCGTCACCTTCCTGATTATACTGGAACTGATGAAGACGGGAAAGATTGCCATCAGCCAGGAGAGTATTTTTGATGAAATCCAGATCACGTCCAGAGCTTATTTGGAAAATGCTTACTGATGTTTCAGATAAGTTCTAAAGTGGCCTGACAGGGGAGGAGCCGGCAGGAATGAAGAGAGCCAGGGCAGAAGCGGTTATAGAGGCGGTGCTGTTCACCATGGGGGAGTCCGTGGAGGTCAGCCGGCTGGCCGAGGTGGTGGAAGAGGACGTGGACACCACAAGGGAAATCTTAAAAGGGATGGAAAAGCGCTATGGCCGGGAGGACAGGGGGATTATGCTGACCTGGCTGGAAAATTCCGTGCAGCTGTGCACCAAGCCGGACATGTACGAACACCTGGTGAAGATTGCCAGGGCTCCCAGAAAGATGGCGTTGACCGATGCGGTTCTGGAGACGCTCTCCATCATCGCCTACAAGCAGCCAGTTACCAGGATCGAGATAGAGCGGGTGCGTGGGGTCAGCTGTGACCATGCCATCAACAAGCTTCTGGAGTATGAACTGGTGATGGAACTGGGCAGGCTGGACGCGCCGGGGCGGCCTCTGCTCTTCGGCACCACAGAACAGTTTCTGCGCTGCTTCGGCGTGAAGAGTCTGGAGGAGCTGCCGGAGCTGAATCCTGTCCAGATGGAGGAGTTCAAGCAGCAGGCGGAGGCGGAAGTGCAGCTGCAGCTGGATACGTGATTTTCCGGTTTCCCGGTTGGCCGGGGGAGTCGGACAAGGCCGGTAACAGCGGGGCCGAGAGAGATGACGGCGATGGCGGGGCAGACCGGGTGAGCCGGATAATGCCTGTGACAGCGGGGCCGGGAGAACACTGACGGCAATGGCAGGGCGGGCCGGGTGATGCCGAAAGAGATTGGGACTTGCAGGGGAACATAAATCAGGGGGACTGCCTCATATATTATTAAAAATCCCATTGGATAAGCGGATGAAAAAAATAATATGGGGCTTTTTTTGTGCCTTCTGCCTGGTGCTTACTTCCCTGACACCGGTTCACGCCCAGGAGGACTGGGAGGTGCTGCCAGAGGGGGTTGACCTCTCCCTGTATGCCACCGCCGCAGTGCTGATGGACGCGGATTCCGGAAGGGTGCTCTATGGCAAGAATGCGGATGCGGTCATGGCCATGGCCAGCACCACCAAGATTATGACCTGCATTCTGGTACTGGAAAATACTTCTCTGGACGAGATGGTCACTGTGTCCTCCTATGCCACCAGCATGCCCAAGGTCAAGCTGTACATACAAAAAGGGGAACAGTACACAGTGGGGGATCTGCTGCACTCCCTGATGCTGGAATCCCACAACGATACCGCCGTGGCCCTGGCGGAGCACGTGGGAAAGCAGTATCTTTCCCAGGAGCTGGCGCAGAAGGACACGGCGGAGTACACCGTGGAGGAGAGCAAGCAGGCAATGGCTGCCTTTGTGGCGCTGATGAACAAGAAGGCGGCCCAGCTGGGCTGCGGCAGCACCTGGTTTATCACGCCCAACGGTCTGGACGCCACGGAGACCATTGTGGGGGCCGACGGGAGCACTCTGCAGAAGGAGCACTGCACCACCGCTGCGGAGCTTGCCCGGATCATGGCCTACTGCGTGAAAGAATCCCCCTGCCGGGAGGCCTTTCTGGAGATAACCCGTGCGGACGCCAGCAGTTTTTATGCCAACGGACGCAGCTTTTCCTGTGTGAACCACAATGCCTTTCTGAGCATGATGGAGGGAGCTTTAAGCGGCAAGACGGGATTTACCAACAAGGCCGGATACTGTTATGTGGGGGCCCTGGAGCGGGACGGCAGGACTTTTGTCGTGGCCCTGCTGGCCTGCGGGTGGCCGAACAATAAGAGCTACAAGTGGAGCGACACCAGGAAGCTGATGCAGTACGGGGTGGATCACTATTTTTACAGAAGTTTTCTTCAGGAAGGGGTGGCTTTTGACGCCGGCAGCCTGCCCAGCCTGCCGGTGCAGGGAGGACAGACGGATGCCTTGGGGGAGACGGCTTTTGTGGGACTGCGCATCGAGGGCAGGGACTCCGGGCCGGAGGGACTGCTTCTGCGGGAGGACGAAGAGATCCAGGTGGAATACACCGTCAGCGAGGCCCTGACGGCTCCTGTGGAGGAGGGCATGCAGGTGGGAGCCGTGGAGTACCGTGTGGGGGATGTGGTCTACCGGAGGGAGAGCATTGTCACCCAGGAGGCGGTGGCTGAGATTGATCTGGAATGGTGTCTGCGGCGGATTCTGGAGAAGTATTTTTCAATCTTTGGTCCGGCGGCCTCCAAAGCGTAAAACAGCCTTTTCTGAGACAGGAAACCGTTTCTGCGGAGACGGTTTCTGCGTTTTTCCAGAAAATCAAAAAATATGAAAAATTTTGCATTTCGTCCTATGCGCGGAGGGCATTTTATGGTATACTATTGCAGACAATAATCATGGGGGTATTTGCGTATTCGTTTTTGACTGTGGCGGCCCCGGTGTGAGGAAATGTCTCCAAAATAACCCATACGATTTGTAAGTTGTGTTGGTTATTTTCCGGCAATTTCCCAAGGTTGTTTTATTTATCTATAATAAATGGAGGACTGAAAGCATGAGTACTACATCAAAAGCGAGCCAAAGAATAACTGCTTTGCTCGATGACAACAGTTTCGTTGAAATCGGCGGACTTGTGACTGCGAGAGCCACTGATTTCAATATGAAACCCAGCGAGACCCCTTCCGACGGCTGCATGACCGGGTACGGGGTTATAGGCGGCAAGCCTGTGTATGTGTACAGCCAGGATGTTTCCGTGATGAACGGCACCGTGGGAGAGATGCATGCCAGGAAGATCACCGGCCTGTATGATCTGGCCATGAAGACGGGCGCTCCTGTGATCGGCCTGATTGACTCCGCCGGCCTGCGCCTGCAGGAGGGGACGGATGCTCTCGGGGCCATGGGCGCGGTGTACCGCAGCCAGGCTATGGCTTCCGGTGTGATTCCTCAGATCACCGCGGTGCTGGGGAGCTGCGGGGGCGGACTTGCCCTGTTCCCTGCCATGACAGATTTTACCTTTATGGCGGACAAGGATGCAAAGCTCTTTGTGAATGCGCCCAATGCCCTTGAGGGCAATGTGATTACCAAGTGTGATTCCTCCGGGGCGGCATTCCAGTCCCAGGAGAGCGGCCTGGTGGACGTGGCGGCGGATGAAGCCGGTGTCCTGGCCAAGATCAGGGAACTGGTGGGATTCCTTCCCTCCAACAGCGGCGAGGGCGGCGACATTGTCGAGTGTACCGACGATCTGAACCGTGTGAACCCTGAGATTGCAGGCTGTGTGGGAGATACATCCATCGCCCTTTCCATCCTGGCAGACGACAATACATTTTTCCAGGTAAAACCTTCCTATGGCAGGGATATGGTGACAGGTTTCCTGAAGCTGGACGGGGTGACAGTGGGCGCTGTGGCCAACCGCAGCGAGATCTGCGACGAAGAGGGAAAGACGGCGGAGAAACTGGACGCGGTGCTGTCCGTGGAAGGCTGCGAGAAGGCGGCAGGGTTCGTGTCTTTCTGCGACGCTTTCGATATCCCGGTGCTGACTCTGACCAATGTGAAGGGCTACAAGGCCACAGTGGATCAGGAGAAGAGTATCGCCAGAGCGGCGGCAAAGCTCACTTATGCCTTTGCCAGCGCTACGGTTCCCAAGGTGAATGTGATTGTGGGCAAGGCCATGGGCACCGCTGCAGTGGCCATGAATTCCAAGGCCGTGGGCGCCGACATCACCATAGCCTGGCCTGATGCCCAGGTGGGCGCCATGGAGGCAAAGCTTGCGGCGAAGATCATGTATGACGGACAGGGGGCAGAAGTGGTCAATGAGAAGGCAGGGGAGTACGAGGCCCTGCAGCTGAGCGCCATGAGTGCAGCCCGGAGAGGATATGTGGATCAGATCATCCAGGCGGCGGACACCAGAAAATATGTCCTGGGCGCTTTCGAGATGCTCTTTACCAAGAGCGAAGACCGTCCCGCTAAAAAGCACGGAACAGTATAGAAAGGGTGATTGTTATCATGAAGAGATTTTTGGTATTGCTGTGCATGATTACCTGTATCTTCGGACTGACCGCCTGCGGAAGCGAGGAGACGCTGACAGAATATGAGCAGTGGAAGGTGGACAATGCAAAACAGCTGGCGGGCGAACTGCTTGTGCCCCTGCTGTCCAACGACGATATTGCGGCCAGCCTGGAGGGATATACCGCTGAAGAGGTAGAGTATATCGTGAGCAACGAGTTTTCCCTCTATGCGGACGGGAATGCTTTGATTTCCGCCCTTGGCTCTTTCCGCTCAGGAAAGGATGCCATAGGGGGGATCGCCAGTGTGGGAAATTCCACAGCCACCATCGACGGCAGTGAGATCATTGTGGAGGTGGAGGTTGTGGGCGGGGAGAAGAAGGCCACGGCGGAGATCATTCTCTCCAACGACCTGTTCCTGCGTCTGGAGTCCGCTGCCCTGAATCCTTCCGCTTCCATGGGAGAGCTTATGGGAAAAGCTGCCCTGAACACTCTTATCGGTATGGGCACCGTGTTTGCAGTGCTGATTCTGATCAGCGGCATTATCTCTGCGTTCAGGATTATTCCCAAACTGCAGGAGAGCAGGAAGAAAAAGGAGGCTCCGGCGGCCGATACAGGCATTGACAAAGCAGTGGCACAGATTGAAGAGCAGGAGGAGGCCGTGGACGAGACGGACGACCTGGAACTTGTGGCTGTGATTGCGGCGGCGGTGGCGGCATACGAGGGTTCGGCCACCACGGAGGGCTTTGTGGTGCGCTCCATCCGCAGATGCAAATAAAGAAAAGAAAGTTAAATTTTTAGGAGGAATAAGACAAAATGAAAAATTATACCATCACCGTAAATGGCAATGTATATGACGTAGTAGTGGAGGAGGGCGCATCCTCCGGTGCTCCTGCAGCGGCAAAGGCTCCTGCGGCACCCAAGGCTCCCGCAGCACCCAAGGCGCCCGCGGCACCCAAGGCAGCAGGCGGCGCAGGCAGCATTAAGATTGAGGCCGGCGCGGCGGGCAAGGTGTTCAAGCTGGAGAAGAAGGCCGGGGATGCCGTGAAGAAGGGCGATGCGGTGGTCATTATCGAGGCCATGAAGATGGAGATCCCTGTGGTGGCTCCCCAGGACGGCACTGTTGCCAGCATTGACGTGGCAGTGGGCGATGCCGTGGAAGCAGGAGCCGTGTTGGCGACCATGAACTAAATGCGGCGTAATGAACAACAGGAGGTCAACAAATGGAATATATAGGTTCTACGCTGAACAACCTGCTTCACCAGACTGCCTTTTTCAACCTGACATGGGGCAATTATCTGATGATCGCGGTTGCATGCTTTTTCCTTTACCTGGCTATCCGGCATGAGTTTGAGCCCCTGCTTCTGACTCCCATAGCCTTCGGTATGCTGTTGGTGAACATCTATCCCGACATCATGCTCCACGCAGAGGACGCTGCCAACGGTGTGGGCGGCCTGCTGTATTATTTCTATATCCTTGATGAGTGGGCGATTCTTCCCTCCCTGATCTTTATGGGCGTGGGCGCCATGACCGATTTCGGTCCCCTGATTGCCAACCCCAAGAGCTTCCTTCTGGGGGCGGCGGCACAGTTTGGTATCTTTGCCGCATACTTCGGCGCTATCGCTCTGGGCTTTAACGATATGGCGGCTGCGGCCATCTCCATCATCGGCGGGGCGGACGGGCCTACTTCCATCTTCCTTGCCAGCAAGCTGGGGCAGACAGCCATTATGGGACCTATCGCGGTGGCGGCTTATTCCTATATGTCGCTGGTCCCCATTATCCAGCCTCCCATTATGAAGCTGTTTACCACGGAAGAGGAGAGAAAGATCAAGATGGGACAGCTGCGTCCCGTGTCCAAGCTGGAGAAGATCCTTTTCCCCATCGTGGTTACGATTGTGGTGTGTCTGATCCTTCCCACAACAGCTCCCCTGGTGGGTATGCTGATGCTGGGCAACCTGTTCCGGGAGTCCGGTGTGGTGAGACAGCTCACAGAGACCGCTTCCAACGCCATGATGTACATTGTGGTTATCCTGCTGGGCACCTCCGTGGGCGCAACCACCAGTGCGGAAGCATTCCTGAACTGGGATACTCTTAAGATCGTGGGGCTGGGTCTTGTGGCCTTTATGTTCGGTACGGCGGCGGGAGTTCTCTTCGGCAAGATCATGTGCAAGGCAACCCGCGGCAAGATCAATCCCCTGATCGGCTCCGCCGGTGTGTCTGCGGTTCCCATGGCGGCCAGGGTTTCCCAGAAGGTGGGTGCCGAGGCGGATCCCACCAACTTCCTGCTGATGCATGCCATGGGTCCCAATGTGGCGGGCGTTATCGGTACGGCGGTGGCTGCGGGTACCTTCATGGCCATTTTCGGTGTGTTCTAAATGTAACAGATCAGCGCCCTGTCTGAACGGTTGCTTCTAAAATATCTGCGACGGACACAGTCTTCAGGGGGAGGGGAGAGCAGATTTCCTCGCCCTGGAGAAGGATAGAGCTGTATGGGCCATGGGTTTCCAGGTCTTTCCGGCCTGGAAACCGGTAATATCATAATATATGGAGGAAATTCGTAAATGTCAGAACAAGCAAAAACACCGATTAAAATTACGGAAACCATTCTGCGTGACGCGCATCAGTCCCTGATCGCCACCAGAATGCCCACGGATTTTATGCTTCCCATTGTGGAGAAGATGGATAAAGTGGGATACCACTCCGTGGAGTGCTGGGGCGGCGCCACTTTTGACGCTTCCCTTCGTTTCCTGAAGGAAGATCCCTGGGAGAGGCTTCGCAAGCTCAGGGACGGTTTTAAGAATACCAAGCTCCAGATGCTTTTCCGCGGTCAGAATATTCTGGGCTACAGGCCCTATGCGGACGACGTGGTGGACGCTTTTGTCCAGAAGTCCATCGCCAACGGAATTGACATTATCCGTATCTTTGACTGTCTCAACGACCTGCGCAATCTGCAGGAGGCTGTAAATGCCACCAACAGGATGAAGAAGCAGGAAGGCAGGGGCCATGCGCAGGTGGCATTGTCCTACACCCTGGGTGACGCCTATACGCTGGAGTACTGGACTGAGACGGCTAAGAGAATCGAGGAGATGGGTGCGGACTCCATCTGTATCAAGGACATGGCAGGTCTGCTGGTGCCTTACAAGGCTTCCGAGCTCATCAAGGCCATGAAGAGCAGCACCAAACTTCCCATCCAGCTCCACACCCACTACACCTCCGGTGTGGCCAGCATGACTTACCTGAAGGCTGTCGAGGCCGGAGTGGACGTGATTGACACGGCCATGAGTCCTTTTGCCCTGGGAACAAGCCAGCCTGCCACCGAGGTTATGGTGGAGACCTTCAGGGGAACACCCTATGACACGGGCTTTGACCAGAATCTTCTGGCGGAGATCGCAGATTACTTCCGTCCTTACAGGGATGAGTGCCTGAAGAGCGGTCTGCTGAATCCCAAGGTTATGGGCGTGGATATCAAGACCCTGCTCTACCAGGTGCCCGGCGGCATGCTCTCCAACATGGTGAGCCAGCTGAAGGAGCAAAACGCCGAGGACAGGTACTACGACGTGCTGAAAGAGATCCCCGAGGTCCGCAAGGATCTGGGCGAGCCGCCTCTGGTTACGCCTTCCTCCCAGATCGTGGGTACACAGGCTGTGTTCAACGTGCTTATGGGTGAGCGGTACAAGATGGCTACCAAAGAGACAAAGGCAGTGCTGCGTGGCGAGTATGGCCAGACGGTGAAGCCCATGAACCAGGAGATCATTGACAAGGTCATTCCCGGCGAGGAGAGGATCACCTGCCGTTATGCGGACATGCTGGAGAACGAGATGGGCAAGCTGGAGTCCGAGATGAGCCAGTGGAAGCAGCAGGATGAGGACGTGCTCAGCTACGCTCTCTTCCCCCAGGTGGCAACGGACTTCTTCAAGTATCGTCAGGCCCAGCAGGAGAAGGTGGACATGACACAGGCGGATACCAAGAACGGCGCGTATCCGGTATAAAGCAGGAGGATAGGATCCAAGGCAGAGAGGGCGGGCATCCATTCATTTGACTGGTGCCCGCCCTTTTCCGGGCCTGGGAAGCTGTGGGAAGGAGTCGGGCTG
The DNA here is from genome assembly GCA_910587755.1 of uncultured Acetatifactor sp. GTDB lineage: Bacteria > Bacillota > Clostridia > Lachnospirales > Lachnospiraceae > Acetatifactor. The sequence goes on from CAJUNZ010000018.1 coordinate 21,222, forward strand.
TTGGGAAAAGTGATCGTTGTGGGCGGCGGCGCCGCAGGCATGATGGCAGCGGCCTCGGCCGCCGCCAGGGGCCGAAAGGTATGCCTGGTGGAAAAAAATGAGAAGCTGGGGAAGAAGCTGTACATCACAGGAAAGGGCCGGTGTAATGTGACCAATGCAGGGGACGGGGAAGAATTTTTTGAGAATGTCCGTTCCAACAGCAAATTTCTCTACAGCGCTTTTTACGGATGGGACAACCGGGATCTGATGGCGTTTCTGGAGGGGGCAGGGTGCAGGCTGAAGACGGAGCGGGGCGGGAGGGTTTTTCCCGTGTCTGATCACGCTTCGGATGTAATCAAGGCCTTCCGAAAGGAACTGGACAGGCTGGGGGTGGAGATTTTGCTGAATACGGAAGTGTCCTCCCTGGTGTTTGAGGACTCCCTGTGCAGGGGAGTGCGGCTGTCCGATGGCCGGGTGCTGGGGGCGGAGAGCTGTATTGTCTGCACAGGAGGTCTTTCCTATCCCACTACCGGCTCCACCGGGGACGGATACCGCTTTGCCGGGGCGGCGGGGCACCGGATCACGGCCTGCCGCCCTTCTCTTGTGCCCTTTGGGATCAGGGAGACCTGGTGCGGGAAACTGGCGGGGCTTTCTCTGAAGAATGTTTCCCTGGGGCTTGTGTGCGGAGGACGGGAGGTATACCGGGGATTTGGGGAGATGCTTTTCACCCACTCCGGCGTCAGCGGTCCCCTGGTTCTCTCCGCCAGCAGTTATTACAGGGAGGGGAAGGGAGCGGCGCTGCTCTATGTGGATCTGAAACCGGCCCTGGACCCAGAGCAGTTGGACAGGCGTCTGCTGCGGGACTTTGAGGAGAACCGCAACAGGCAGTTCCAGAATGCCCTGGGAGGACTTTTTCCGGCAAAGCTGGTTCCGGTGATGGCGGCGCTCTCGGGGATTTCCCCGGAGAAAAAGGTGCATGAAGTCACCCGGGAGGAGAGGCGGGCCTTTGGGGGCCTGATCAAGAAGCTCCCTCTGACGGTGAAGGGGCTTGGGGGCTATGGGGAGGCAGTTATAACCCAGGGGGGCGTTGACACCAGGGAGGTGAATCCCTCCACCATGGAGTCCAGGAAAGTGAAGGGGCTGTATTTTGCCGGGGAGGTACTGGATCTGGACGCCCTCACAGGGGGATTTAACCTGCAGATTGCCTGGTCAACAGGGCATCTGGCGGGATGCAGTGTCTGAGGCCGGGCGGAGCGCCCGGTGAAAGGAGGAGAGATGGCCTTTAATGTGGCGGTTGACGGTCCCGCAGGAGCGGGCAAGAGCACCATTGCCAGAGCGGTGGCGGAGAAGATGAATCTGATCTATGTGGACACGGGGGCCATGTACCGTGCCATGGCCCTGTTCATGCTGCGGGAGCAGGTGGATCTGGAGGACGCAGAGGCGGTGGCAGCCAGGTGCCCCCTGGCGGACATTACCATACGCTATGAAGAGGGCGTGCAGGTGGTGTTTCTGAACGGTGAAAATGTAAATCCTTTTCTGCGCACGGAGGAGGTGGGCAGCGCCGCCTCTGTGGTGAGCCCCATCCCCAGGGTGAGGCAGCAGCTTGTGGAACTGCAGCAGAGACTGGCAGCCGGAAGCGACTGCATTATGGACGGCAGGGATATCGGCACCTGCGTGCTGCCAGGCGCACAGCTGAAAATCTATCTCACCGCCTCCAGCGCCGTCCGGGCCCGGCGCAGGTATGATGAGCTGGCCGCCCGGGGAGAGCCCTGTGACCTGGCAAAGATACAGGCCGATATTGAGGAACGGGACTATCGGGACATGCACCGGGAGGAATCCCCGTTAAAACAGGCTGAGGACGCGGTTTATCTGGACACTTCCGATCTTGCGGTGGAGCAGGTGGTGGAGAGGATTCTGGAACTTTGCAGGGAGAGCCGTCCGGAAGGGTAAAAAATTGAAAGTAAAACTGGCAGACTGCGCGGGCTTCTGCTTCGGCGTTAAGCGCGCGGTGGATATGGTGTATGAACAGATAAAAAACGGGAAGAATATATATACATACGGTCCCATTGTGCACAACGAGGCGGTGGTGCAGGAGCTGGCCGCCCAGGGAGTGGGTGTGCTCTCCAGCCCGGAGGAGCTTATGGCGCTGCCGGAGGGCGGGGACGGAGAAGCCGCCAGGGTGGTGATCCGCGCCCACGGCGTCCCGGAGGAGATCTATACTCTTCTGAAGGAGAAAAATCTGGAGTGCATAGATGCCACCTGTCCGTTCGTGGGGCGGATCCATCGTCTGGTGGAACAGGAGAGCGGAAAGGGAAAGCATATTATTATCATAGGAAATGCCGGACACCCGGAGGTGGAGGGCATCAAAAGCAGGTGCCGCGGCGCAGTCACCGTGCTGGGAGACCCGGAGGAAGTGGAGAAATTCCAGCCGCCGGAGGCAAAAGAGCTGTATGTGGTTTCTCAAACGACATTTAACAACAATAAATTTCATAAGATGGTTGAAATTTTGGAAGAAAAAGGTTACAATGTTAATGTCGCGGATACTATTTGCAGCGCGACAGAGGAGCGCCAACGGTCCGCGAGGTCGCTTGCAGCGGAAGCTGACGTGATGATCGTGATAGGAGGGAAGCACAGTTCTAATACCAGGAAACTGTACGAGATCTGCCGCGAGGAGTGTGCAGCCACGTATTATATACAGACACTGGATGACTTGCATTTAGAATTGCCTAAAGCTGTTCGACTGGTGGGTATTACCGCAGGGGCTTCCACCCCAAATAAATTAATCGAGGAGGTTCAAAATTATGTCAGAGTTAACTTTTGAACAAATGCTGGAAGATCCAAATTCATTCAAGACAATACATTCAGGAGAGGTAGTCGAAGGTACAGTCATCGATGTCAAGGCAGATGAGATTGTATTGAACATCGGGTGCAAGTCTGATGGCATTTTGACCAAGAGTGAGTATACGAATGATTCCAGCGTAGATCTCACTTCTGTGGTGAAGCCCGGCGATACCATGGAAGTTAAGGTCATGAAGGCCAACGACGGCGAGGGGCAGGTGGCGCTGACTTACAAGCGTCTTGCTGCGGACAGAGGAAACAAGAGGATCGAGGAGGCTTACAACAACAGGGAAGTGCTGAAGGCTACGGTTACGCAGGTACTGGAAGGCGGCCTCAGTGTGATTGTGGACGAAGTGAGGGTATTTATTCCCGCAAGCCTTGTGTCCGATGCCTATGAGAAGGATCTGTCCAAGTATGCGGGACAGGAGATTGAATTTGTCATCAGCGAGTACAATCCCAAGAGGAGAAGATACATCGGCGACCGCAAGCAGCTGATTGTGGCTCAGAAGCTGGAGATGCAGAGGGAGCTTTTCGAGAGGATACACGTAGGCGACGTGGTGGAAGGCATTGTGAAGAATGTGACGGACTTCGGCGCATTCGTGGATCTGGGCGGAGCAGACGGTCTGCTTCATATCTCCGAGATGTCCTGGGGCCGTGTGGAGCATCCCAGAAAGGTCTTCAAGGTTGGGGATAAGCTGAATGTACTGATCAAGGAGATCAACGGCAGCAAGATAGCCCTCTCCTTAAAGTTTGACGACCAGAATCCCTGGAAGGATGCCTCTCTGAAGTATGCCGCAGGCCATGTGGTGACAGGAAAAGTGGCCAGGATGACAGATTTCGGCGCCTTTATCGAGCTGGAGCCCGGCGTGGACGCCCTGCTGCATGTGTCTCAGATTTCCAAGGAGCATGTGGAGAAACCCTCCGATGTGCTGAGCATCGGCCAGGAAGTGACAGCGAAGATTGTGGATTTCAACGAGGCGGACAGGAAGATTTCCCTGAGCATCAAGGCGGTGGGTTCTTATGCTGCTTCTCAGGAGTCCGCGGACAGGGATGAAGTTCCCGTGGATATAGACGCCATGATTTCGGCCCAGGGAGAGGATGATTCCCAGTAAATGGCATGTTGCCCGGGCGGCCGGAGATGACAGGATGGTAACTGCCAATGTTTTATGATTATGAATATTTTAAGCGGGAGATTCTGAAGCTGACAGGGGTGGACCTGAACAGCTACAAGGAGAACCAGATGAAGCGCCGCATTGACGGTTTGATGCAGAGGCGCAAAATGGCAGGCTACGAACAGTATGTGCTTGGACTGAGCAAAGACAAAGGGCTCTATGAGGAATTTATGAATTACATCACCATCAATGTATCGGAGTTCTACAGGGACTCCAAACAGTGGAAGGTGATGGAGGAACAGGCGATCCCGGAACTGATCGGCAGGTTCGGCAGGAGGCTGAAGATATGGAGCGCCGCCTGTTCCACCGGGGATGAGCCTTATTCCCTTGTGATGGCTCTGTCCAGGCATCTGTCACTGGCTGAGATTAAGATTTATGCCACGGATATGGATCGGCAGGTGCTGGCCAAGGCAAAGGAGGGCATATACCCGGAGAGAAGTATTGCCTCAGTGCCCCCAGACCTGCAGAGGCGTTTTTTCAGACGGCAGGGAGAGGACTACAGGATTGCAAATGAAGTAAAGGCATGTGTGGAGTTTCGGGAGCATAATCTGCTGAAGGATGAGTATCTCAGGGACTGCCACCTGATCCTGTGCCGTAATGTACTGATCTATTTTACAGAAGAAGCAAAAGATATCGCATACCGGAAGTTTTATAAATCTCTCACAAGCGGAGGGCTTTTCCTGTCGGGAAGTTCGGAGCAGATTATGAATTTCAGAGAGATTGGCTTTGTGAGGAAGAACGTGGTCTATTATCAGAAGCCGTAGACTGTGTGGACATAGAAGAGGAGTGGAGCAGGTAGTATTCCATGAATGATGTTAAAATGCTGGTATCGGGCTTTCTGAAAAAGGATGACAGGAAAATTGTGAGGGTTTTCTTCTCACGGGGAGAGGATTCTGCGGAAGGCATTCTGCCGGATGGCAGGATAGAAAGATCAAAAGGATTTACCAAGGAGGAGACGGAGAAATTGGAAAGTTTCCTGAGGGCGAACAGGAAGGATATCCTGAAACAGGCCGGGGAGGTAGATCCTTTTAGAAAATGGCTGGAAGGATAGGATAACCAGGCGGCTGTATTCAGGTGAAAACGGCACAGGGCATGGATTTACCGGGAACGGACACCATGTGTTGTGTGTTTTGCCTGTTTTTTATTATATTTCAGGATACCTTTCCAAGGGAGTCCGCAGCAGCTGTGGGCGGACAGCTGCTGGATATATTCTCAGGGAGTCTCTGTGAAATTCACTTCTTTTGTCTGGAGCTGTTTCAAAATCTGCGAGATACTCTGATTGTTCTGAGTCACATTGACGGAAAAACTCAACTGATCCATATAGGTAAACTCCTTCTCACCGCCCTTGTAGATTCTTGCCTCCCGGTACTGTCCTCCCGCCTGTTCTCCGGAGAGCTTTTCATAGGTGCAGATGATAATCACATCGGTGTAACCATCAAAGTCATAGTCCTTAAAGGAGACTGCTTCTATGCCTCCGAAGGAGTCTACCATTCTCAGGTTGTTCTCTGTGACGCCGGGAAAAGTATAGGTTTTGGATCCCTCTTTCCACAGCTCAAAAGTCACATCCTGCAGGGGTGAATTCTCTGTGTCAGGTCTGCAGGAGACAAATTCTGTCTCTCCGAAACCGTTCAGTGTCACAGGGAAGCACTGATCCTCGATTCTGCCCGGGAGAGAGTCCTCTGGAGCAAAAAGGTTGGAGACAAACTGGTATTCTTCTCCTGTCTTTCGGAGTGTCACGGTGCAGTCCTGGGGGCCCGTAAACTGGGCCTTACAGCGGAGCTCAATGTTTTCCCCATTCTGCCAGCCTTCTGTGCAGGCAAAATAGCAGAAATTGGTGTCCCCGTGCTGGGTCATATAGGAATCCCATGATTCCAGGTAGATCCAGTCCAGCTCTTTCTTCAGCTCATGCAGCTGTATCCCTGCTTTTCGCTCCAGAAAGTTGTCTATGTTCTCTGCGGTGAGCAGAAAAACATCGGTCTCTATGGCATGGCCTTGGGCCTCATAGGCTTCTCTCTCCTCCGGCCCGGGAGGCGTCTCTATTCCCACGCCATTGTACAGCACTTCATTGGGATCCAGCTCCTGGGGCTCCTTATACTGGCACAGAAGGAAGCCGTTGTTCTCTTTCCTGTTTACAAATTCCGTCCACTGTTCCAGTTCCGGCGCTGACAGCGCTCGTCCCTGGGGATTGTCCGGGGAATCGGAGGCTGTCTGATCCAGAGGGGAGGGATTTAGGACACCCTGGTTCTGGCCCCTGTCATCTTCTTCCCGGGAATCGCCAGGAACGCTGTCCAGGGGACTTTCCCCGGTAATTTTCTCTATGCTGCATCCTGTCTGCGGCAGGGTACAGCAGATTATGCCTGCCAGCATCAGATTACGGATTTTCATCCCAGCCTTGGTTTTTCTCATTGTACATCCCTCCTGCTTCGTATCTTTATATCATAACATGCGCCCGGGTGTTTCGCAAGCGCTCAGACAGGAACTGTCGCAACAGTTCAGTGCCCTGTTTGAACGGTTACATTGTTATGGTTAGAGGGGTGAGGGACAAAAATTATAGCTTGCAGTTTTTTACAAATGGTACTAAAATAAGGAGTAAAAATAGTTGGTTTATGGAAAGGAAAGCGCAATGAAGATCAGGACAAGATATGCCCCCAGTCCCACTGGGAGGATGCATGTGGGGAACCTGCGTTCCGCCCTGTATGAGTATTTGATTGCAAAGCACGAGGGCGGGGATTTTATGCTCCGCATTGAGGATACGGATCAGGAACGCTGTGTGGAGGGGGCTACGGAGATCATTTACCGCACCCTGGAGGCTGCAGGACTGGAGCACGACGAGGGTCCTGACAAGGACGGGGGTTACGGCCCCTATGTGCAGAGCGAGAGAATTAAGACGGGCATTTACATGAAGTATGCCAGGGAGCTGATTGAGAAAGGGGAGGCCTATTACTGCTTCTGTGACAAGGAGAGGCTTTCCTCCCTGAAGACGGAAGTGGTGGAGGGGAAGGAGATCACCGTCTATGACAAGCACTGTCTCTCCCTTTCCAGGGAAGAGGTGGAGGCGAATCTGGCGGCGGGGAAGCCTTTTGTGGTAAGACAGAACAATCCTTCGGAGGGAACCACCACCTTCCACGATGAGCTCTACGGGGATATTACGGTGGAAAATGCCCAGATGGACGATATGATACTGATTAAATCGGACGGATTTCCCACCTACAATTTTGCCAATGTGGTGGACGACCATACCATGAACATTACCCATGTGGTCAGGGGAAATGAGTACCTTTCCTCCTCCCCCAAGTATACCCGCCTCTATGAGGCTTTCGGATGGGAGCCTCCCAAGTATGTGCATCTGCCCCTGGTGACGGATGAGAATCATAAAAAGCTCGCCAAGAGAGGCAGGAGCACTTCCTTTGAGGACCTGATGGAGGAGGGTTTTCTGCCGGAGGCGGTGGTGAACTTTATCGCTCTCCTGGGGTGGAGCCCTGAGGACAACAGGGAGATTTTCACCCTGGAGGAACTGGTGAAAGAGTTTGACTATCGCAGGATCAGTAAATCTCCCACAGTGTTTGACATTGTGAAACTGCGCTGGATGAACAGTGAGTACATCAAGGCCATGGAGTTTGACAGGTTTTACGGGATGGCAAAGCCTTTTCTGGAGAAAGCCCTGGGCGGCATGGAGGAGGACAGGCTGAAGAAGGTGGGAGCCATGGTGAAATCCCGCATTGAAGTCTTCCCGGACATTCCCGGGATGGTGGATTTTTTTGCCGTTCTGCCCCAGTATGATGTTTCCATGTACACCCACAAAAAGATGAAGACGAGCGCAGCCTCCTCTCTGGAGGTGCTGCAGGAGGTGCTTCCCCTTTTAGAGGCTCAGGAGGAGTACAGCAACGACAGTCTGTACGGCGTGCTGACGGAGTATGTGGAGAAAAAGGGCTGCAAGGTGGGCTATGTGATGTGGCCCATCCGCACGGCGGTGTCAGGCAGGCAGACCACTCCCGCAGGGGCCACGGAGATAATGGAGGTGCTGGGGAAGGCGGAGTCCCTGGAGAGAATCCGCGCCGGCATCCGTCTGCTGCAGGAACAGGGCGCGTAAAAAGGACGGCGCCGCAGAATCTGTTTTCCGGATGCTTTCCGGAATTCTGCGGCGCCTGGCTGTTATGAGATTCTTACTCTGGGCGCCGGGCATGGATAAATTCAGGCAGAGCGCACAAAAAGAAGCCGGAGAGAGGAGTGTGGGAGCATAGGAGCAAATAAGGCACAGATGGAGGCCATAACCCATGGAGAAGGCCCCTGCCTGGTTCTGGCAGGGCCCGGCAGCGGTAAGACCTTTACTATCACAAGGCGTATCTTGTATCTTCTGGAACAGGGCGTGGGGCCGGAGACAATTCTGGTAATCACATTTACAAAGGAAGCCGCCCTGTCCATGCAGGAGCGTTTTTGGCGGATGCAGGGGGCGGGACCTGCCGGTTCAGTCAATTTCGGGACGTTTCATTCAGTCTTTTATCATATTTTAAGGGAGTCAAAGGCCCTTTCCTCAGGAAATCTTCTGAAACTTTCGGATAAGAAAAAATTGATTTTCCCCATATTAAGAGCTCTGGAGGGGGAGCAGGGAGGCCGCGGGTGCCTGGACGAGGAGGCCGGGGCGGTTCTGTCTGCCATAAGCTATTATAAGAATACCTGTCGTCTGGAGGAAGCAGGGGCCAGGATGCCCCCCAGGTGGCAGGTTCATTTTGAAGCTGTCTTTGGCGCCTATGACAGGGCGGTGAAACAGACGGGGCGGATTGATTTTGACGATATGCTCTACAACTGCAGAAAGCTGCTGCAGGAGAATGGGGCTGTGAGGGAGTACTGGCAGAAGCGCTTCCGGCATATTCTTATGGATGAGTTCCAGGACATTAACCCGGTGCAGTATGAGGTGGTGAAACTTCTGGCGGCCAGGCCCTGGAATCTCTTCGCCGTGGGGGATGACGATCAGTCCATCTACGGCTTCCGGGGCTCGGAGCCCGGGTGCATGCGGCGTTTCCAGGAGGAATTTCGGGCCAGGCAGATTCTGCTGGATGTGAATTACAGAAGTGTGCCCGGCATAGTGGGGGGATCCCTGGCGGTGATCGGGGAGAACAGGGATCGCTTTCCCAAGAATCTGCGGGCGGCGGCGCCTGAGGGGAAGGGGCCGGAACCGGTGGTGGTCAGGAGATTTCCGGAGAGGGAGGAGGAGCAGGCCTTTCTGGCAGAGCAGCTGTCGGCGCCCGGTGACAGCGGGGAAAGCCGGGCCGTGCTCTTTCGCACCAACGCCGCCATGCAGGGATTTGCCGCCAGGCTGAAGGCGGCGGGGATTCCCTATCGGATGCGGGAGCGGGCGGTGAGCATCTATGAGCATTTTGTGGCGGCGGATGTGAGGGCTTACCTGCAGGCCGCCCAGGGCACCGCCGGGCGGGAACAGATGCTGCGGATTCTGAACCGGCCCTCCCGTTACCTGAGCAGGGAGTCGGTGGGAGAGGGAGCCGTGGACCTGGGGCGGATGATGGCATACTATGAGAGGGCGGAACTTCCTCCCAGGCAGAAGGAACATGCGGCAAAGGAACTCCGGCGTCTGGAAAGACAGCTTGACTGTGTGAGACAGCTGCCCCTGCGGCCGGCCATACAGTATATTTTAAAGGCTGTGGGGTATGAGGAGTATCTGAAGGAGGCTTGCGGCCGGAACCCTGAGAAATGGCAGGAGTGGCGGGAGCTGCTGGATTGGCTTATGGAGGATGGGGGAAAGTATGGAAGCCTGAAAGAGTGGCTGGCATTTCAGAGAGAGTATGCCAGAGCCATGGAGGCGGGGGAAGAAGTCCGGAAAGTAACTTCTGGAAGGGCGGCTCAAGGAGAGGGGGAAATTCTGCAGCTTCTCACCGTTCACGGCTCCAAGGGACTGGAGTTTGACAGAGTCTGGATCCCCGACTGCAATGAGGGGGTATTTCCCCATGGGAAGATGCCCGGCGGTGATACTCTGGAGGAGGAGCGCAGGATATTCTATGTGGCCATGACAAGGGCAAAGAAAAACCTGGAGCTCCTCTGCCTTACCGGCACAGAGGAACGCCCCAGGCTTCCATCCAGGTTTCTGGGCCCTCTTTGGTCCTTCCAGCCTCAGTCGTCCGCCAGTTCTTCAAACTCGCAGGTGTCCAGGTATTCATCGAAGGCGTCGGCCACTTTTTCATATTCGTCGTCATCCTCAATGTAATCCATCTGGGGTTCCTCGTCGGGGTCCTCCGGATTTTCGCTGTAGCGGTAGAACCAAACTTCACTTTCCTCGCTCTCCAGAGCGGCCTGGGTACTCTGACCGTCTTTTAAGGGCAGGAGTGCAATATAATCCTTTGACTCCACAGTCAGTATGGTGATGACAGCACAATTCACAAGGGTTCCGTCATCCAATTCCAGTTCCACTGTCATTTCCTCATCGTTGTAATCGTTATTATTTTCCATGAGAGACCTCCTGTACTCTTTATTTTTGTTCATTATACCTGTTTTTAGAACTGTGTGCAATAGAATTAAAAAAACTTGTGATTTTGTCGCATATCTATTATAATGGTTTTGTGACAATTTACTCAGGAAATGTGCGGAAACAATTTGTGTACTGCCTCACAATTGTTTCGGAACACTTCCTTAAAGAGCGGCCGGCTTTGTATTTGGGACCGGATCCCGGGAGCGGCGGGGGTCCTGGTCAAAGGGGCAGGCTGCCGGAACGGAGGGGAAACGATGACAGAAAAATACTTGCAGAAAAAGCCACATCCCTTGGGAGCTCACAGGGAGGGCAGCGGAGTGCGTTTTTCCTTTGTGTCCAGGACTGCCTCCTGCGGAGTCCTGCTGTATGACAGGGCGGCCGGGACAATGCTGCGTAAGATACCCTTTACCCAGGAAGACAGAATAGGAAATGTCTACTGCAGGGTGGTGGAGGATATTGACCCGAAGGCGGTGAGCTACCTTTTTTACCAGGAGGACAGGCCGGTGGCAGACTGGCGGGCAAGGGTGTTTCCCCGGAAAGTTGCCTATGGGAAGGAAAGGCGTGTGGAGGATTTAAAAGCCGGCTTTCTGGCGGAAGACTATGACTGGGGACGGGACTGCTGTCCCAGGATACCTTACAGCCAGATGGTGGGATACTGTATGCATGTGCGGGGGTTTACCAGGCATGCCTCCTCCGGTGTGAAGCACAGAGGAACTTTTCTGGGAATTGTGGAAAAGCTGCCCTATCTGAAGGAAATCGGTGTTACCACCGTGGAGCTGCAGCCCGCCTATGAATTTATGGAAGTTCCTCTGAAAGAGGAGCGCAGAGGAAAGCTTCCCTTTGTGGTCTGTCCGGGGGAGCCCGGCAGGCAGGGCGGGGAAGGGCTGAACTACTGGGGGTACAAGAAGGGGTATTACTATATGCCCAAGGGGGCCTATGCGGCTTCGGAGGACCCTTCCGGAGAGTTCAAGGATATGGTGAAGGCATTCCATGAAAATGGCATGGAAGTGGTCATGCAGTTTTTCTTTACGGGCGTGAGCCAGACAGAGATTCTGGAGATCCTGCACTTCTGGGTGCTGGAATACCATGTGGACGGATTTCACCTGATGGGGGAAAATCTGCCGGTGGATCTGCTGGCGTCGGACGATGTGCTGGCGGATACCAAGCTTTGGTATTATACTTTTGACACCGGCCGGGTGTATGGAAGAAACGAACAGCCCCGCTGTCCTCATCTGGCAGAGTACAACGACGCATGGTACTATGATATGCGCAGGTTCCTGAAGGGGGACGGGGGCATGCTGGGAGGGGTGCTCTACCATATGCGGCATATTCCGGAGAAGGCGGGGTGTATCCATTATCTCAGCAACTATTTCGGATTTACGCTGGCGGATCTGGTATCCTATGACTATAAACACAATGAAGCCAACGGAGAGGACAACAGGGACGGAAGCGACTATAATTGCAGCTGGAACTGTGGGGAGGAGGGGCCTGCCCGCAGCCAGAAGGTAAGACGTCTGCGGGTGAAGCAGATGAAGAATGCCCTGTGCTTTCTGATGCTCTCCCAGTCCACCCCCCTGATCTTTATGGGGGATGAATTCGGCAATTCCCAGAAGGGAAACAATAATCCCTATGGCCAGGACAATGCCGTAACATGGCTGGACTGGAACGGGAAGAAGAAAAATGCCCAGCTGCTGCAGTTCTGGAAGATGCTGGTGGAATTCCGGCGGGCTCATCCCATTTTAAGGCCTTCCCAGGAGCTGCGGCAGATGGACTATATCGCCTGCGGCTACCCGGATTTGTCCTACCATGGCAGGTATGCCTGGCAGCCTCAGACAGAGGGCAACTACAGGCATGTGGGTATTATGCTCTGTGGGAAGTATGCCAGGGACTGGGGGCCGGAGGGGGACACGTTCCTCTATCTTGCCATAAACATGCACTGGGAGAGTCATGAGCTGGCCCTGCCCAGGCTTCCCAGGGGATTTGGGTGGGTCAGAGTTTTTTCCACGGAATCCCAGGGGAGCAGGGATGCCGGGGAGGATGGCGCCGGGGAGGCGGTGGGAAAGATTCCTCCCCGGAGTCTGGCGGTGTACATAAGCGCGCCAAAGCAGGAGGAAGCGCAGGAAGAAGAGGCCGGCAGTGTCTGCGGCCCGGAGGAGTTGGAAAAGGAAAGGGACACGGTTAGCCTTCCAAAAGAGGAGACGGACAACACCTTTGCCGGGGCATAAAAATCTCTGGCAAGGTACTCTTTCATGGGCGGAAGCATATGATACCGTAAACATATCATATGGAGAAGGCTATGAATTGTATCATTTTGCTTCTGTTGCTGAGCTGCTGCGGATGCGGTACCGGTTGCGGCGCCGGATGTGGCTGCGGCCGGGGTGGGTGCTGTGAAGATGTGAGGCCCCATAGGGACGGAAAACATGACAGGGGAAACGGCTGCAGGAGAGAAGAGGGCAGAAGAGAGGACTGTAGAAGAGAAGACTGCCGAAGGGAAGAGCGCAGGGAGAAGGAAGAGTGCGGGTGCAGGGAACCCCGCCGGGAGGGCGGCGACTGCGGCGGTCCCCGGCATGAAAAGGAAAGATGCGACAGTCCCGGCATGATCCCTCCCCCCTGGCAGGAGTATCCTGGCTTCCCTCACAGGGATGACAGGTGCGGCTGTGAGTCAGGCGACTGACATTGATCTTTGCTTCTGAGTCTCACCCATAGTACGGTGGGGGCAGACGGCGGTCTCGGGCGGCTGCAGTTTTCGGAAAGGGGACTGTGGCTGGGGACCGCTGTTTTTCACGGAATTTTTACCCAAAGTATTTCAAAAACAGGGCGGTTATGTTATAATTCTTTCAAAAGCTGCGGGCAGTCAGCTTTGGCGCCTGGCTGTGCGGCTGATCACGTGGAAAGGAAGATGTGCACAATGGATAATGAGAAGAACGAAAAGTATGTGGCCTATGTCTCCACTTATACCCATGGGGACAAGCATGGGATAAAGGTATACGATGTGGACATGGAAAAGGGCCGCTTTGTGGAGAAGGACAAGGTGGAGATTACCAATTCCTCTTATGTGACCATCTCACATAGTGGAAAATATCTGTATTCCATCACGGACTTTGGCGTGGAGTCCTATGCCATCGCTCCGGACGGCAGTCTGGATTTCATCAATTTTGCCTCCATCAACGGCATGAGGGGCTGCTATGTCTCCACGGACTATACGGACGGATACCTTTTTGTGGCAGGCTACCACGATGGCAAGCTGACGGTGCTGCGCCTGGCGGAAGATGGCTCCATCGGCGAAATCACGGATGAAATCTTCCATAAGGGGCTGGGGAGTGTGGCGGAGCGGAATTTCAGGCCCCATATCAACTGTGCCAGAATGACCCATGACAATAAATACCTTCTGGTGGCAGATCAGGGCATGGACCATGTGAATGTCTATCGGTTTGACGTTATCACCGGCAAGGTGATACTGGCGGACATTATCCGCAGCGAGCTGGAGTCCTCTCCCAGGCATGTGAAGATCTCCAGGGACGGAAGGTTTATCTACATTGTGCATGAAACAAAATGCTTTATTGATGTGTATTCCTATGTGGAGCACAACAGGCAGCCTGTGTTTGAGAAGATCCAGACGGTGGAGACCTGTAAAGGGGACCGGGGAAGCTACAACGCCACCAGCGCCCTGAGCTTTTCGGAGGATCACAAATATCTTCTCAGCACCAACGCAGGGGATAACTCGGCGGTTCTGTTTGAGGTGGACGAGGAGACGGGGATGCTCTCCCAGGTATTCTGTCTGCCTGTCAGCGGGGAGTATCCCAAGGACGCCAGCCTGTTCCCCAACAATAAATTCCTGGTGTCCCTGAATCATGAAACCAATGATATGACCTTTTTCCATGTGAATGTGGAGAATGGCACCATGATTATGAACGGACCGCCCATCCGGGTGGATGTGCCCAACTGCATTGCATTTCACAGACTGTAGTATTGTGGCGAGACAGGTATATGCAAGGCAATGCCCTGCCCTGGTGCCGTAAGGTTTTGGGGCGGAGGCAGAAGCGTTTCTGGAAGAAAAGACTCCGGTCAATGGCGGCCGGAGTCTTTTGACGCCTCTGAGATATCTGGGTTTTCAAAGGGAGGCCGGGTTTTCGGGCCTGTCTTTTCGGTAAAATTCTTCCAGAGAGTCCATTCTGGCGGACATATTGATCATCATGGCGTCAAGCACTGTGAGGGCGCACATGCACTCCATGACCACCACGGCCCTGGGCACAATGACAGGGTCGTGACGGCCCTTGATGCACAGATCCATGTTCTGGCCCTGGCGGCTGACGGTCTGCTGGGGGCGGAAGATGGAGGGGGTGGGCTTCACATGGGCCCGGACAATCACCCTGTCCCCGTCGCTGATGCCTCCCAGAATGCCTCCGGCGTGGTTGGAAGATTTAACCACGCGGGAACCTTCCATGCGGAAGGGATCGTTGTTGCTGCTGCCCAGGCGGCAGGACACCATGGCGCCGTCCCCTATCTCCACGGCTTTCACCGCACCGATGGACATGACTGCTTTAGCCAGGTTTGCGTCCAGCTTCTCAAAGACAGGATCACCTATGCCCGCAGGAAGGCCTTCCACCAGGCATTCCATGGAGCCTCCTGCGGAGTCGCACTCTTTTTTTACCTGTTCCAGGTAGGCCACAGCCTTTTCACTGGCGTCCCTGTCCGGCATGGCGGTGGGGGTGGAGAGGACGGCATCCCTGTCAAAATGGGTCAGGTCCGCTTCCACAGGGCCGATGGAGCGGGTGTAGGCCCAGACCCTGACACCGAGACGGGAGAGGATGCGGCAGGCCACGGCTCCTGCGGCCACCCGTCCCAGAGTCTCCCTGCCGGAGGAACGGCCCCCGCCCCGGTAGTCCCGGAAACCGTATTTTTGGTCAAAGGTGTAGTCTGCATGTCCGGGCCGGTAGGTGGGGGCAATTTCGCTGTAATCTCCGGAAATCTGGGAGGTATTGCGCACCATGAGCATCAGGGGAGTTCCGGTGGTGCGGCCCTCAAAGGTTCCGGAGAGGATCTCCACGGCATCCTCCTCCCGGCGCTGGGTGGAGATGCCGGTGCGCCCGGGCTTTCTTCTGTCCAGATAGCTCTGGATATGGGCTTCCTCCAGGGGAAGGCCCGCCGGACAGCCGTCAATGACGACGCCCAGGGCTTTGCCGTGGGACTCTCCCCAGGTGGTGATCCGAAAAATTGTGCCGAAAGTGGAACCTGCCATATATGTGTACCTCCATATTGTGATAAAAGTGTATCGGAACAGACTTATCTTACCTTATTTTCGGGGGAAATGGTATCCCTAATTTCCATAAAAATCCGGACTGTCCAGGGTTACGGAGCAGCCGGAAGCGTGATATAATAAGGGGAGGGCCCTGGAAGTAAGGAAGTTCGGGAGCCGGGGGAGAAACAGGGATGACGACAATACGCTGTGTGGTGGAGAGGATTACATACCAGAATCCGGAGAATGGATATTCTGTCCTGAAAGTGCGTGTGAAGGGATACGACGATCTGGTTGCTGTGGTGGGAAACCTTCTGGATGCAAATGTGGGCTCGGTGCTGTCTGTGGAGGGGGACTGGAAGGTGGATTCCAGATATGGGAGGCAGTTTGCGGCCCAGAAGTGGGAGGAGACTCTTCCCGCCACGGTGTACGGCATGGAAAAATATCTTGGCAGCGGGCTGATCAAGGGGGTGGGGCCCAAGTTTGCCAAGCTGATTGTCCAGAAATACGGCACGGATACTTTTGAGGTCATAGAGGAGAATGTACAGGCCCTGAAGGAGATACCGGGCATAGGGCCCAGGCGGGTGCGGATGATTGCGGAGAGCTGGGCGCGGCAGAAAGAAGTGAAGAACGTGATGGTCTTTCTGCAGGAGCATGGGGTCAGCACAGCCTTTGCCGCCAGGATCTACGGGCAGTACGGGAACGAGAGCATTGCCAGAATGCGGGAGAACCCTTTTCAGCTTGCGGATGATATCTGGGGCATAGGCTTCCGGACGGCGGACTGCATTGGGGAGAAGCTGGGTTTTGGGAAGGAGTCCTATGTGAGGCTCCGCAGCGGCGTTATGTATACGCTGAGTGAGCTGGCGGATCAGGGTCATGTGTATGCTACCAGGGAGCAGCTCACCCAGCGGGCGGCGGCGCTTCTGGAGGCGGAGGAGCCCAGTATTGTGATGACTCTGGACCAGATGCTGAAGGACAAGGATCTGATCCGGGAGGATCAAGTCCGGGAGGAGGACGCGGTGTATCTACCTCCGTTTTATTATGCGGAGATCGGCGTGGCGGGCAGACTGAGGCGTCTGGCGTCGGAACCTGCAGGGGACAGGCTGTGGATCAGGCTTTTGGAGGCCAGGAGAAAAAGCGGCAATGACAATCTTTCCGTGGACGTGGGGAGAATAGAGCAGGCGGTGCATATGACCTATGATCAGGTGCAGGCGGACGCCATCCGGAAGGCGGCTCTGGCGAAGGTGATGATCCTCACAGGGGGGCCGGGCACGGGCAAAACCACCACCACCCAGGGGATCATTGCCGCATACCGGGCATATGGCCTGGAGGTGCTTCTGGCGGCGCCCACGGGAAGGGCGGCCAGGCGCATGAGCGAGGCCACAGGCCTTGAGGCCAGGACCATCCACAGACTTTTGGAGTGCAAGCCCCCGGAAGGATATCAGAAAAATGGGGAAAACCCTTTAAAAGGGGATGTGCTGATTGTGGACGAGTGCTCCATGATAGACATTGTGCTGATGAACGCTCTGCTGAAGGCGGTTCCCGACAGCATGCGCCTGGTGCTGGTGGGGGATACAGACCAGCTGCCCTCTGTGGGTGCGGGAAATGTGCTCCGGGATGTGATAGAGTCAGGGGCTTTTCCGGTGGTGCGCCTTACAAGGATTTTCCGCCAGGCCCTGGAGAGCCGCATTATCATGAACGCCCACAGGATCAACGCCGGGCAGCTGCCGGATATCTCCAATGGCAGGGATACGGACTTTTTCTTTCTGTCCCGGGAGGAACCTGAGCAGGCGGTGGCGGAGATTGTGGATCTGGTAAAAAGAAAGCTCCCCGCACGATATGGGGTGTCTTCCTCTGTGATACAGGTGCTGACCCCCATGCAGAGGGGAGCGGCAGGGGCCACCAGCCTGAATCTGGCCCTGCAGGAGGCCCTGAACCCTGCCGGGGAGGGACTCAGGCGCAGCGGCTTTGTATACCGCCAGGGCGACAGGGTCATGCAGGTGAAAAACAATTATGACAAGGAAGTATTTAACGGGGATATCGGCAGAATAGAGACGGTGAACCCAGGGGAGAGGACCCTGAAAGTGGAC
This sequence comes from uncultured Acetatifactor sp., assembly GCA_910587755.1. Taxonomy (GTDB): domain Bacteria; phylum Bacillota; class Clostridia; order Lachnospirales; family Lachnospiraceae; genus Acetatifactor. The sequence continues at coordinate 39,015 of CAJUNZ010000018.1, forward strand.
TTCGAGGGCAGGCTGGTGGAATATGACCAGACGGAACTGGATGAACTGGTTCACGCCTACGCGGCCACCATTCACAAGGCCCAGGGATCCGAGTATCAGATTGTGGTGATGCCCATACTTATGAGCCATTATGTCATGCTTCAGAGGAACCTGGTCTACACCGGCATCACCAGGGCAAAAAAGATTCTGGTGATGGTGGGGACAAAAAAAGCGCTGGCCTATGCAGTGCAGAATGTCACCGTCACCGGGCGCAACAGCATGTTAAAGGAGAGACTTGCAGGCAGGGGCTGTCTGAACTGAAATCCGACAGATTTTCCTGCCTGAGTTCCCTTAAAACTGTGGCGCTGCCGCGGTTACGGCGTATCCCGCTGCTCCACAAAGTAGTCCACCAGACGCTGCACATCCTCCAGGCAGGCGCCGCAGACTGTGCCGGCCCCGGTGGCCTCCTGCACTTCTTCTAAAGTGCTGGCCCCGGAGTCCACGGCTTCTTTAATGCGACCGCTGGTGACATTCATACAATTGCACACGACTTTTTCAAGATTCATAGCATACCTTCCTTTCTCAGAAATATGGTTGGCACTGATGGAGATATTTATGCGGGACGGGAAAAATAAAAGGGAGAAAATATGACCAAAAAACAACTTGCGTTAGAGGTAATTGAGAGACTGAAGAAAGAATATCCGGATGCGGACTGCAGCCTTGACTATGACCAGGCATGGAAGCTGCTGGTGAGTGTGCGCCTGGCGGCCCAGTGTACGGATGCCAGAGTGAATGTGGTGGTGGAGAAACTCTATGAGAAATTTCCCGATGTGAATGCCCTGGCGGATGCTCCGGTGGAGGAGATTGAGAAGATTGTCCGGCCCTGCGGACTTGGAAACAGCAAGGCCAGGGACATCAGCGCCTGCATGAAAATGATCAGGGATGTGTATGGCGGGAATGTGCCGGAGGATTTTGACAAACTTCTGGCCCTGCCGGGAGTTGGGAGGAAGAGCGCCAACCTGAT
>CAJUNZ010000019.1 GCA_910587755.1 uncultured Acetatifactor sp.
CCCTCCGCTTTTCACGTACACTGCCAATGCACAAAAAAGTATACTTTTTTGCACAAGAGCTATTGCAAAAGAAATTCGGGTATGGTATCATGAAATCTGATTTAAGAGATTGATTTTTGTCGTTATTGCATAAAGAATGAACTGATTTATGTTTTTACATGTTCCTTTATTTGTTTTAACAAATACAACAGGGTGTGCAAAAAAGTATACTTTTTTGCACACCCTGTTTGAGAACTCCATAATATAGATTGTCCTAAGACTTGAATTTTCAATGAATCCGGCAGCCGCTTTTATAAAAATACCGCTGTCCAATATCCATCATAAGCATATCCTGTCTTTCCTGTCAGCAGATGCTCTGACTTTACAAATCCTGCCTTTTGAAAAGCTTTCGTTCTTTCAACCGCATATATGGGCACTTTCGTGATGATCCCACTGCATCCCAACAGTTCTGAAAGATGAGGCGTGATAAGCGCTGCAATCTCATACAGTACATCTTCCTTTTCATAGTCGCTTCTCACGTCAATCCGCAGAATTCCCATATGATCAAATACGTCTTCAGAAACCCGCAGGCACAGCTCAATTGTCCCTATGACATTTGATTTCCCTTTATCCACAATGGACAATCTGGCAAACCAGCCATTTTTATAGGACAGATGCCAAAAGGCAATCGCCTCTGCCATTCTCTCCCCTGTTGCATAGTAAAAATTATCCCCATCACAATTATCGCTGTTAAAAAAAGGCAACGCATACTTGTCGCTGTAAACTTTTAACAAATCATCACAGTCTTCCTCTTTAACCTGCCTGAATAAAAAGTTCTCACTCTCCAGTACAGGACACGCTTCATAAATATTCATCCTCTGCCTCCTCCGTTGCACTTATGAATTTAAAACAGGGGCCTGCTCCCCGGCAGACCCCTTTCCCTGGCCCAAATCTCTCCAAATTGCGGCATACATCCGGCTGAAACAATCCCGTTTTAATGCACTAGATTTTTAAAGCACATTCCAGGGAGCATTTCTCTACAGTTTTTTCATAAACTCATCCACATTTTTCTTAATCTCCCCAGGGTTCATGGTCTTCAGCAGGTAGCCCGCAGGTTTCAGAGAGACCACCCTGCTGACGCTCTCTTTGTCATATCTGCCCGTGAGGAAAATCACCGGAATATCCTTCAGCTCCTCCTCCGACCGGATCATCTCCAGCACCTGCCTGCCGTCACAGACCGGCATCTCATAGTCCAGCAGCACCAGATCCGGCCTGTCCAGAACCATGCTTCTGAGGGCAGCCATGCCGGACCTTGCCAGAGATACCTGATAGTCCGTCTGCAGCAGCTCCTTCATTGCCTGCAGCATGATACCGGAGTCGTCCACCACCAGAATCTTCTTCCTGTCGGCCTCCTCCGTATGGCCCAGATACTTCTTGATTTCGTCCATGGCATTCTCCACCTTAATGGGAGCTCCACCCTTTTGATCCAGCAGATGGGGCGCCGTAAGACAGAACGCAAAATATCCCTCCCCCGTGTCAAACAACAGACCGTACTGGAGACTCTGCCTGCCGAACATTCTCTGAAACTGTTCATAATTCAGCAGATTTTCCTCCAGGACCTCTATCTTCTTGTTGGGATAAAAATGCGCCATAATACGTTCCACAAACTGCCGGGCCGTATACCTGGTGGCATTCATCAGCATGGTATCCACCTTGCCGGACTCACATCCCAGAATCCTTCCCATTGTGTTCAGCAGCACCTTCTCCTCATAAATCAGGAAAAACTCCCACTTCTCCGCGTTTTCCGACCCATAGACCAGACGGTAATAGATTCCCTTTCCGAACTTTTCTCCCCCATAGCTCTCACTGATCACACGGGCATTTAACTGAAACAGTTCATTCAGCAGCTTGACAATGACTTCCTTCATGGCCGCCTGCCTCACCTCCGGCAGAAGCCCCACCCACTTGCTGGGCGCAGTCCCCACGATGGCTCGGTCCTCCGTAAGAGTGTGGCCGATAAGCCATCCCGCGCAGACTCCCAGGAAATGGTCCACCGCATCCGGCGAATAATTTGTCTGTATCAGCTCCTTCTCAATCTCCGGAAGGGTTCTCTTCCGAAAATAGTCATGAAGACGCCTGTGCATATCGTATCCACTATAATCAATGGATGCCATGTAGAGTTCTTCCTCTGCAAAATGCTTCATGGCATGGCCCTTGAAAAACTTGACTCCCTCCTGGTACACCCACTTATTGTCATCCCCGCTTTTCTTCTGGGCAATCAGTTTCCTCATGATTCCAAAAAGCTTTCTGTGTTCCCTGTCGATGGATTCCACACCGATGTTAAATCTTTCCTGCCATACAAACTGCTCGTTACTCATTTTAGTCCTCCTGCAATATATCTATACTATATTATAAGCTCAAGCCTTCCCGGGCGGAACAGAAAATACGACAAAAACCCCCCAGGGCGGAGCTTTATAAAGCCAGGCAGCCTTCTCTCTTCTGTTTTAATGCATGTTATCATCAAATTCTTTAGATGTCAATATACTCTCTTTAGTTATTTAAAGATAATATTTACATTTTCTTTCTCCTGTATTATAATAGCTCCATCACCTGAGGAAGGAGAAACTTTCATGATCAAGTATTACAGGCTTCTGGATATACTCAACCGCCGTTCCATGACAAAAGAAGAACTGCGTCAGCAGATCGGCATTTCCTCAGCCACAATGTGCAAAATATCCGCGCACAAACCTGTCTCTCTGGAGGTAATCGACAAAATATGCGAAGCTCTGGGATGCCAGCCTGGAGATTTAATGGAATACATGCCCGGAAATGAGGACAGGGATCTGTATCAGCACACCGAACACAGGGGAGAATTATGAACAGAGAAACCATGCGGACCGCATTTTGTGACGACTCCGCCCAGGATCGGGAAGCCGTCCAGGAGATTCTGGACAGCCTGGACCTCCATGCGGACATTTTTGACAACGGCGAAGCACTGCAGGCCGCCTTCTGGCGGCAGGCCTACGACCTGGTCCTTCTGGACATCGAAATGCCGGGGATCAGCGGATATGATCTCGCCTCGGTGCTGAAAAAGCAAAATGCCGCCTGTGAAGTGGTGTTTATCACCGGCCATACAGAACTTGTCCTGGAGGCCTTCCGCTTTAAGCCTGCCGCCTTTGTGCCCAAGCAGCTGATCCGTTCGGAACTGCCCAGGGCACTGGAGCACATTCTGGCAAAAGAGACGGAAAATCCCGTCTTTGTCACCAGAAAAAAGAACCAGGACAGGATTGTGGAGCTGAATCAGGTATTGTATTTAAAATATGTATACGACCATGAAGTGGAGTTTACACTGAAGGACGGAAGCCGTTTTTCCGAGACCGGCTCCATGAAACAGTTTGAGGCGGAACTGGCCCCCAAGGGCTTTATCCGCATCTACAGCAACTGCCTGGTGAACGCTCTGTATATCACCAGAATGGAGAAGGAAATGGTTCTCCTGGCCAACGGAGAACAGCTGGCTGTGGCCAGGGAGCGGAGGGAAAATGTGCGGAAATCCTATATGAGGTATTTGACAAAATGTTAGAAGGACTGGTTGCAGCAGGATATCATATCTGCTTTTTCGGCAAAATCAAAGGCGGGATCCTGGCAGGGGCAGGGGCCGCTATCCTTGCCCTGACCGCCGCCCTTTTTCCCGGCCTGCAGCCTGGGGCGCCGTTGCTTACAGCCTTCTGGATTATGCTGACAGGACGCATTTTTCAGACCGCCCAATGGCAGGAACTTTTTCTGGCAGGGGGCCTGTGGCTTATGGTCCGCATCCCCCCGGGCCTCCTGCCCCGGACCACGCATCTGCAGACTGCCGCTGCCGTGGCCCTGCTGGCCATGACGGCGCTGTTTTTGCTCCGCCGGATGACTTTTAACTGCCTCTGGGCCTGTACTCTCCTGCTCATGTGGCTGCTGACAGGATATCTCTCCGGCATAGAATACACCCAGACCTGGCAGAAACAGGTTATGGAGCTCTCCCTGTACCTGGTTATGGGCGGCCTTCTTATCTTCCAGCAGATCTACTGCCTTCGGCAGGAACTGCAGCGCAGAGCCTGGGAGGAAGGACCTCGGCCCCTTCCCGCCCCCGCCCTCGCTCCCGGCATCTTCGTCCCCTGGCAGGAGGCGGCCGGCCAGGAGTACAGAAGGCTCCAGATTTTTGAGCACGATTTCCGCCACCATCTGGACATGATCGGCCTCCTCTATGAGGAGGGCCGTGCCGCCCAGGCAAGAGCCTATATCGAAGATCTGAAGCAGGCAAGAAGCAGCCGCCAGGGGAAAAAATCCGGCGGTGAACAGGAGCTGTCCCTGCTTATGCTGGCCAAAAAAGAAGCCTGCCGGCAGGCCCATATTCAATTCTCCTACCAGATTATGGGCAGTCCCCAGGGCATCGCCCATATGGATATGACGGCGCTTTTGCTGAATCTGCTGGACAACGCCATCCGGGCCTGCCAGAAGGCGCCAAGTCCCCGCAGTATCGGTATTATGCTCCTCTCCAGAGGGGATCTGTGGCAGATTGAGCTTGTAAATTCCGGCAGGTACGAACCGGAAACTCCCCCACCAACAGGAAGGCCTCTCCACGGCATCGGACTGGCCAGCGTGAGACAGATTGTGGACAAATACCAGGGGACCTTCGAGATCCGCCAGGAGGAAGACAGGGTGGTCCAGATTCTGATTCTGGCAGGAATGTCCGGCCCTTCCTAAGTGAAAGGTCCCACCTTCCGTTCCTGTCTCTGAGGTCCCGTCCTGGGTCAGTGCACGGAGAGGCAGAGACAGTTCTTAACAGAAAAAAGAGAAAACCCCACAGAAAAAAGAGAAGCAGTTGCAAAGGCCCTGCTCCTTTTCTACAATGGAGAAAACATTGACACCGGATTCCTGATCCGGCCTAATGGCACACCGAAAGAAAAGGAGGAGGGCATTATGCTATGGAGTAACATATGTTTTGTCTGCGGCTATTATTTCCGCAAAAGCAGATCCATTTTCGGATACCTGCTGATTGGAACGGTGGCGTCCCTTGCCGCCCCCATCCTCAGTGTCTACCTGCCCAGGACAGTGGTGCAGGCTGTGACAGAAGGGTGGGAGTTCAGCCACCTGGCCCTGGGGGTGGGGGTGCTGGCCCTGGGGATCATGCTGCTGAACATACTCTCTATGCTAAGCGGCATAAAATATTCGCAGAAAGCGTTTAACGGCCGGATGAAGATGGTCCAACAGCTGGAAGAAGTGATGGTCAGCTGCAAATATCCCCTCACAGAGGATCCCACCTGGCAGAACAAGATAGACTTGGCCGGGGACACGGTTTTTTCCGACAGCAGCCAGCGGGGCATTGCAGGAATCGTTCAAAGCCTTCGGGATTTTGTTGTGAACATTCTGGGAATCTTCACCTTCTCCACAATCCTGGGCCTTCTGCACCCGGCAGTGCTGGTGATCCTCATATTTACCTCCCTGGTGCCCGGCCTTGTGGCCGGCAGAATGACTCTGTACGAGACCCGCCAGAGGGAAAAATGGCTGCCCTGCAACAAACAGATCAAATACATCCGCAACCACACCACCACCGCCGAAGCCGGCAAGGATATCCGGCTCTATGACGCTGCCGGATTCTTCCTGGGGCAGATGGAGGAAGCTGTCATGAAGAGACTTGTGTGGGTGAAAAAACTGGCCCTGCGCCGCCTGGGGGCGGACGGCGTTGACACCCTGATGATGATTCTGCAGAACAGTGTGGCGCTGGGTTTCACCGCCTGTGAAATCATCCAGGGCCGCATCAGCATCCCTGACTTTACCTTTTACTCCGGTTCAGCCATACAGTTCGCCCAGTTTATGAACCGCTTTGTAAAGTCCTACAGCATTGTGAAACGCTGCAGCAAAGACGTGGAAATCCTCCGGGAAGCCTATGCCTTTATGCCCGAAAAAAAGACTGTGGTCACTCTGCAAAATCCCGAGCGTCCAGCGCCCAGGATTCAGTTCGACCATGTGTCCTTCACCTATCCCGGCAGCGAGGAACCCATCTTAAAGGACATCTGCTTCCAGGCTCTTCCCGGGGAAAAACTGGCCCTTGTAGGTGTGAACGGCGCGGGAAAATCCACCCTGGTAAAGCTCCTCTGCGGCCTCTACCAGCCTACCTCAGGGCAGATCCTCATAGACGGCATTCCCACAACCCAGTGGGAGGAAGGGGAGCTCTTCGGCCTGTTTTCCACCGTATTCCAGGACATGCTGGTACTGCCCTTCAGTGTGCTGGAGAATGTGGCTCCTTCCGGCAGAGCGGACGTGGCAAAAGTACGGCGCTGCCTGGAGCAGGCCGGCCTGAGCCAGCGTTTCCCTGACTTAAATCTGCCCCTGGTAAAAGGAATCCAGGACGGCGCCGAGAACCTCTCCGGCGGCGAGGAACAGAAACTGCTGCTGGCAAGGGCCCTGTACAAGGAAGCCCCAATACTGGTGCTGGATGAGCCCACAGCGGCTCTGGATCCCCTGGCAGAGAGCGAACTGTACACAAAATACAACGAGTTTACCCAGAAGAAAACTTCCTTCTTTATCTCCCACAGACTGGCAAGCACAGGTTTCTGTGACAAGATTCTGCTGCTGGGGGAGGGCCGAATCCTGGAGGAAGGCTCCCATGCACAGCTGCTGGAGCAGGGCGGCTTGTACGCCCATATGTTCCATGAACAGAGCAAATACTATGCCGATAAAGCAGAGGGAAAGGAAGGTGGGAACCAATGAAACGGATAAAAGATATGCTGGCATTCTGCGGCAGGCTGGACAGGGGATTTTACCCTGTAATGCTGCTGGGGGCGCTGCTGGAGACGCTGACAGGATTCGGCATCCTGCTGATCTCCTCCACCATCCTGAACCTGCTCGCAGCCGGGAAGGACGCGGAGACCATCCTGACGCTGACAGCCGCCATGACGCTGGGCTTCGGCCTGCTGCAGTGGATAAAAAATGCCGTGAACCAATACAAAAATTACCGCATGACACGCCTGGTATACCGGTATCAGCAGTTCATCACAGAGCAGGTGCTTCAGGCTCCCTACCAGTACCTGGAGCAGGAAAAGTTTGTGGAGACCCTGAACCAGGTCAGACAGAACGAAGATGTCTACGACCTCACAGGATCCATTCTGAACAAAGTGTATGAGATTGCGAGAAACTCCTTCTCCGTCCTGGTGGCTGCGTTCTCCTTCCTGCAGCTTTTTGGAACGGTAAAGCACCTGGGGGATTCCGTCTTCCTGGTGACTATGCTGATCCTGGCGCTGTTCCTGCTGATCGTCTCCTCCACGGGCTATATCGTCTGGCGAAGGAAGAAAAATGCTCAGAGCATGGAAAAGCTGATGGAAGAGATGGTGCAGCGGAACAAAGTGGCCATGTATCTGATCAACGACGTCATCGCCCGGTATCCCGTGGGAAAGCATATCCGGCTGTACGGCATGCAGGAGAGGCTTCTGCAGGAAGAGGAAAAGCAGGACAGGGGCTTTGAGGAAATGAACACCAATATAGACCGCCTGGAGATAAAGCCGGGGCTTGCGGGGGACATCTCCTCCGTGGCCATCAGCGCCATGATCTACCTGACGGTAAGCGCGGTGGCCCTGGCCGGAGGTCTGGGCGCAGGCAGCGTGATCTGGTATGCGGGAGTGGTACAGCAGCTGCTGGACTGCGTCCGCCAGCTCATCAACACAGTGAGCTTCCTCTACAGCGACTGCACCAGACAGCAGGCTCTCTTCCAGCTTATAGACCTGACAAAAACCAAAAAAGAAACCCCTGCCGGACAGGAATGTCATATCAAACCCCTGCCGGAACACTGCCTGGAATTTGAAAATGTCTCCTTCGCCTACCCGGACACGGAGAAAATGGTGCTGCAGAATCTGGACCTGCGGCTTTCTGGCAGGGAGCGGGTGGCCCTGGTGGGCCGCAACGGCTGCGGCAAGTCCACCCTGATCAAGCTGATCTGCCGCCTGTACGATCCCACAGAGGGAAGGATCCTTCTGGACGGAGTGGATATCCGAAAGATTCCCCGGAAAGAATACGCGTCATTCTTATCCGTGGTATTCCAGGATTATCAGATCTTTGCCGCCACCCTGGGGGAGAATATCGCCCTGGCCGCCGGAGCAGATCCCTCCCAGATCCAGAACTCAGCCAAAAAAGTAGGCCTGAAATACACCCATCCGGACACTCCCCTGCGGAGGGATCTGGACGAAAAAGGCATTGAGGTATCCGGAGGAGAAGGACAGAAGATTGCCCTGGCCAGAGCCCTCTACAAAAATGCTCCCATGGTGCTGCTGGATGAGCCCACAGCCTCTCTGGATCCCATCTCAGAGAGCGAGATCTATGAAAAATTTCACTCCCTGGTGGAGGGAAAACTTGCCATGTTCATCTCCCACCGACTCTCCAGCTGCCGCTTCTGTGACCGCATTCTGGTGCTGCAGGACGGAAAGATTATCCAGGACGGCAGCCACGAGATCCTGGAAGCCCAGCAGGGCGGCCTGTACCGGGAAATGTGGCAGGCCCAGAGCCAGTACTATACATGATTACATCCCTGAAAAGCCCGAATCCAGGGCAGAGTAAAGCGCCGGAACCCAGTGAGTGTTCCGGCGCTCTTTTATTCCGGTTATGCCAGAAGTTCTTCCAGATCTCCCAGCATCTTTTCAAACAGCTTTATGGCCGCTTCCACCGGCTCCTTCCGGCTCATGTCAACCCCTGCAAGCTTCAGCAGGTCGATAGGATCCTGGGAACCGCCCCCGGTGAGGAATTTCATATAGTCCTCCACCCCTGGGGCTCCCATCTCCAGAATCCTGGTGGAGAGAGCCGCTGCCGCCGCAATGCCCGTGGCATACTGGTACACATAGAAAGGGGTGTAGAAATGGGGTATTCTGGCCCACTCCAGACGGATCTCCGGGTCGGACACCATATCCGGTCCAAAGTACTTCTGATTCAGCTCCAGATACACCTGGTTCAGCCGCTCCGCCGTCAGAGCCTCCCCCTGCTCAAACATCCTGTGAGCCAGCATCTCAAACTCCGCGAACATGGTCTGGCGGAACAGGGTTCCCTTCACCTCGTCCAGGAAATGATTGATGATATAGGCCTTCTGAACCTTGTCCTGGGTCCGCTCCAGCAGATAACGGGTGAGCAGGATCTCATTGCAGGTGGACGCCACCTCCGCCACAAAAATCTTATACCCGGCGGTCTGGTGGGGCTGGGTTTTATTGCTGAAATAATTGTGCATGGCATGCCCCATCTCGTGAACCAGGGTGAACATATCGTCCAGCTTGTCCTTGTAGGTCATAAGCACAAAAGGATGGGAGACCGTGCCGCCGCTGCAGTAAGCGCCGCTCCTCTTTCCCACATTCTCGCAGGCGTCGATCCAGCGGTTTTTAAAGCCTTCCTCCAGAGCCTCCAGATACTCCGCCCCCATGGGCTTCAGGGCTTCCAGGATGGTAGTTTTTGCCTCCTCAAAAGAAACCGTCATCTGATATTCCGGGATAATGGGCACATACACATCGTACATGTGAAGCTCCTCCACCCCCAGCATCTTTTTCCGCAGGGCCACATAGCGGTACATGGCTGGAAGTCCTTCGTGCACTACCTGGATCAGATTGTCATACACCGCCTCCGGGACATTGGCCGGAGCCAGGTACATGGCCCGGGTGGAAGCATACCCTCTGGCCTTGGCGTAGAATACCGCCCGGCGGATATTGGCGGTAAAATTGGCCGCAATGGTGTTGGCAAACTGGCCGTATTCTCTATAGATGGACTGGAACGCCTCCCTGCGCACCCGCCGGTCCCGACTCTCCATCAGACCGCCGAAACGTCCCAGCGTCACCTCCGTCTCCGTCCCGTCCTCCCCGGTGATCCTGTCAAACTTCAGATCCGCATTGTTCAGCATGGTAAAGGTATTGGAAGGGGACTGGGCCATCTCTGAAGCGCTGGCCAGCAGTTCCTCCACCTCCCGGCTTCTGGTGTGCTCCCTCTCCCGCTCCATGAGCGTAAAATACCGGTCATACACCTTGAGCCCGGGCTCCGCCGCCCTGTACTGGGCCAGAACTTCCGCCGGGATCTCCATGATTTCCGGCAGGGAAAACGCCACAGCCTCCTCCATTTTGGAGGCAAGCATCTGCGCCTTCATGTAGCTGGCCTGGCCCGCTGTGTCCGTGGTATCCGTGTCCATGTTCAGATGGGCATACATGTACACCAGATTCACCTGCCTGTCAAGAGCGTCCTCGAAATCCAGGTACTCCCGCAGAAGGGCCGCCGACTCCCCCAGCCTCCCTTTGTACCCGGCCGCCTTTTCCACCTCCCCGGAAGCCTCCTCCAGGGCCTGCTCCCAGGCTGCGTCATTTTCAAACAGATCCTCCACCGCCCACCGGTCCCCGGCAGGGATCTCACTTCTCTTCTTCACTGCTTCTGCCATCTTCCGCACTCCTTTCAAATTTATACTGCACACCGGTTAAATATGCAGTACAACTGGACTGCAGACCGCCAGCCAGGTGCTTTCACGAGTACACCACTGTAAATCCTGGCGGTCTGCAGTATAATTCCCACTATAAGCAACATCCTGTCGCCAGGGGCCGATCCCTCTAGACACCTGCTCCCAGCAGCCCCATCAGCTGGTCCCGGCGCACAGCATCCTCCGCTCCCCTGACCTTTGACGCACTCCTCTCCAGTTCCAGAGCGCCGGCGGAAGCACGCCTGAGCTTTTCCTGAAATTCCTTCTGTTCCTGCAAAGCCTTCCGCGCCCTTCTCTCCGCTCTTGCACGGTTCTGCAGTCTGAGTGTATTTTCCATAGAGTTAAAAACCTGGGTCATATCCGTCATCCTTGCCGCCTCCCTGCTTTAAAATAGTGACCTTCTGTCACGGGCCTCATTCCTACATATTACCATATCCTTCGTATGACTTCCAGATAAAACTTATATTTTCCTTCCCTGTCTTCCCAAAAGTGTGTTGAGGAAAGACACAAGTTGTGCTAAGATGGATGATAAGCAAAATCTACAAACATAAAAGCCAGGATTGGAAACTAATTATGAAAAATTTACGAAAAATCACCGGGGTAACAGCTCTCCTCATACTTGTCTTTATGGTTATCGCCCTGTTCCGGTTCCAGCGGGAGGAGGAAGCCTCCCTGCTGCCTGACCAGGTGGAATACCTTTTCAATGAGGACTGGACCCTGACCACACTGAAGAACCCTAAGCTGTACATGGATACAGAATCACCCGACGGCGCACAGACAGAGGATGGCTCCTCCCTGATTCAGGAACGAATTCCTGAAATTCTCCAGGCCGCCCTTGAAGGGGGAAACAGCAAAACCGTAACTCTGCCCTATGAAGAAAATGTCAGTGTAGACAGCCTCCTTATCTTTCATAATCTTCTGCCGGAGGATTACGCAGGGCTGACATTAAATTTTTCTTCCAGAGCCCAGGGCGTGTGTGTGGTTCTGGATGGCCAGGTGCTCTACCAGAGCGGCTTTGAAGATACCCCCTCCGCCAAGACACAGGGCGTCCAGGAACACTTTGTGAACATTCCTGCCGCACTGCAAGAGGGCGAACTGCAGATCCTGCTGGCAGCCTCCCAGGAAAGTATGACGGGCCTGGGTGACATCCGCTTTGAAACCCGGGATGTGGTAATCATCGGCCTGGTGGCCAACAACATCGCAGATATCGGCTGCTGTCTGCTGATTCTGCTGATGGCAGTGATCATGTTTGTGTTCACCCTGATCCGCCGGTATACACGTCAGCCCGCCCGGGGCGAACTGTCCCTGGCACTGGTAGGTCTGGCCGCAGGAATCTACTGTTTTATAGAGACGGACACCCTGAGCATTTTCTATAATGTCCAGGAAGCCTATGAAATGCAGGAATACCTGATACTGCTGCTGCCCCTGTTCCTGGCCCTGTACCTTGAGCGGAATCTCCACGCCCTGTACCCCAGGCGTTTCTTTCTGCTTCTCTGTGGTGTGAGCGTCAACGCGGCAGTGCAGATCCTGCTGCAGTACCTGGGTATCTGCACCCTGGAAGAGATGGTGAGCATCTCCACCGCCATGCTCGGCCTGGTCTGCGTGGCCGCCATTGTGAGCCTTATCCAGCTTGACTACCAAAACAGACGCTGTCAAACCCTCTTTGCCGTCTTCGCCATGCTGGTACTGCTGGCAGGAGGCATTGCAAATATAATCCTCAATATCCTTTTCCAGGGTTCCTATGGCAATGGGGCCAGCCAGTACAGCATGGTTGCATTCAGCATTATGATGGTGGTGGCGCATACGCTGCGCCTCTCCAAAGAGTACAGGTTGAGCGCAGAGGAAAATGCCCGCCTTCTGGAAGAACAGGTAAAGGCAGCCCAGCAGCAGAACGCACAGCTTGCCCTGGCAAAAAAAGACGCCGACGAGGCAAGACATGAAGCCCTTGCGGCAAATGAAGCCAAGGGGAGGTTTCTGGCACGCATGTCCCATGAGATCCGCACTCCCATCAATGCCGTCCTGGGCATGGATGAGATGATTTTGCGGGAATCCAGGGAACAAAACATAAAAGAATACGCCATGGATATCCATACCGCCGGCCAGACACTGCTGTCCCTGATCAATGATATCCTGGACTTCTCCAAGATTGAATCCGGCAAAATGGAGATTGTTCCCGCAGAATATGACCTGAGCAGCCTGATCCACGACCTGGCCAACATGGCCACACAGCGGGCAAAAGGCAAAAATCTCCGCCTGGAAGTGCAGGTGGACCGCCAGCTCCCTTCCCGGCTGTACGGGGACGACGTGCGCATCCGCCAGATCCTGACCAATCTTCTCACCAACGCGGTCAAATACACCCACGAGGGAACCGTTTGGCTGCGGGCAGAAAACCGCCGGAAGGAAGGGCGGGCGGTGCTTCGATTTGAGGTGGAGGATACAGGCATAGGAATCAAAGAAGAAGATCTGCCCAAGCTATCTGCAGAATTTGAGCGCATTGAAGAAGACCGCAACCGCAACATTGAGGGCACCGGCCTGGGCATGAACATCACCATCCAGCTGCTGGAACTTCTGGGAAGCCGCCTGCAGGTAAAAAGTACCTATGGCGAAGGCTCCAGGTTCTATTTTGAGCTGGAACAGGAAATTATCGACCCCACTCCCATTGGAGATTTTGAGTCCAGAATCCACCAGCTTGCAGACGATTACAGCTATAGCAGTAAGTTTCTTGCCCCTGAGGCAAAGCTTCTGGTGGTGGATGACAACGCCGTAAATCGCAGAGTGCTGCGGAACCTGCTGAAAGAAACCCAGATCCAGGTGGCGGAGGCGGAAGGGGGCAGGGAATGCCTGGAGCTGGTTCAGAAAAACCACTATGACCTGATCTTTCTGGACCATATGATGCCCCAGATGGATGGAATAGAAACCCTCCACCGTATGCAGCAGCTCTCCGGCCATCCCTGCCAGGGCACTCCTGTGGTGGTGCTGACTGCCAACGCCGTGTCCGGCGCAAAGGAAAAGTACCTGGAGGAAGGCTTTGACGATTTCCTGTCCAAGCCCATTGTCCCGGAAAAAATGGAAAACCTGCTGAAAAAAATGCTGCCCCGGGAACTGCTGCAGGAAGCTTCCTCCCCGGAACCAATTCCCCAGCAGAGGGATACCGTCCCCGGGGAGGAGCCCCTGGAGACCCTTCCCCCGGTGGAAGGCCTGGACTGGAATTACGCCTGGCTGCACCTGCCGGACATGTCCCTGCTGGAATTCACGGTGAAAGAATTCCATGCTCAGATTGATTCCGCCGCAGACAGTCTGGAACAGACTTTTGTGCAGCTTGCGGAACCTGACTCCCAGGACCGGACAGACCCACTCTTTGCGGAGGCCCACGCCGGGAGCCATACAGACGCCCCCCTGGCGCAGTACCGGATTCAGGTTCACGCCATGAAAAGCCTTGCCGCAACCGTGGGAATTCTTTCCCTGTCAGGCCTTGCAAAAATGTTGGAATATGCCGCCAGAGATGGTAAAATAGATGTGATCACCGCCATCACCCCGGCCTTTCTGGAGGAGTGGCGAAGCTACCGTCAGAAATTGCAGGGTGTCTTTGGCATAGGAACCCAGGTCCGAAAAGAGGTGACGGATCCTTCCCTCATCCGGGCCCTTCTGGAGATGGTACGCATCAGCATGGAGGAGATGGATGTGGACCAGGCCGACCAGCTCATGGGGCAGCTGCTGGAATACCAATACCCGGAGGAGACAGAGCAAAACATCCGCAGGCTCGCAGAGGCCGTGACAAATCTGGATCCCCAGGAAGCGGACCGCCTTGCAGGCCTGCTGATGGACCGGATGGAGGCTGGGGGCTGAAACCAAAAACCGTCAGGCAAGAGGAAGGTTTTTACAAAAAGGGAGATAAAACATGAAGAAAATCTTATTGATTGGCAAGCTTAACAATGTGGTAAAAGAGACAAGCAAATTTCTGTCCCGCTATTTTCATGTACAGCTCTGCTCTGAGAACGCGGGAGTCCTGGAGGGCATGCTGAAAATCGTGAATCCTGATCTGGTGCTGATCAGCCTGATCGGCGCATATGACATTGACACTTCCATATTCTTTATGCTGAGCGACCGCTACAGCCAGATTCCCGTTCTGACCATCGGCACCCGGGAGGAAAGCAGCACCTTCTTCAAGTACTATGAGGGCCCTCAGTTTGAAAACCTCATCCGCCCGGTGGAAAACACCACCATCATGGAGGCTGTGTGCAGACGCCTTTACTTAGACAAAGAAAAAGTGGAGCGGAAAGCGGAGGAGAGAAAAGAGAGCAGCGGCAAAAAGCGGATCCTGGTGGTTGATGACAATGGAACCACACTGCGGACCATGAAAGCCATGCTGGAAGATCAGTATGAAGTGTCCATAGCGGTTTCCGGAGCCCAGGCCATGACATCCATCGGCAAAAAGCGTCCGGACCTGATTCTGCTGGACTATGAAATGCCTGTCTGTGACGGCCGCATGACCCTTGAGATGATACGGGCGGAGGAAGAACTGAGGGATATTCCGGTGATCTTCCTCACAGCCATAAATGACCGGGACAGCATTGAAGCCATACTGAGCCTGAAACCTGCGGGATACTTTCTGAAACCTGCCGTGAAAGACCGACTCACCGCGCAGATCCACAAGATCCTGAATTCCTGAAAAGCACATTGCCCATGAACAGCAGACGATTTTTATTGCCTTCCCCCATGGGGGGATGCGGAAGGAAATTAAGAAAACGGGCAGAGTTGAGGCATGCCGGACCATCAAGCTATTTCTGCCTTTGGGGCGAATCCAATTCCCGGGCAATTTTCTCTGCCATCAGCCTCCGCCCGGCCTCGTTTAAGTGCATTCCGTCCCTGGTGTACCTCTTCCAGTCCTCCCATTCCTCATGGGGATAAAGGTCGTGATACATATCAATAAATTCCAGTTCCAGCTCTCCGGCCGCCCGCTCCAGGGCCTCCACATACACTTCCAGCACACCGCCCCCCTGGTCCTCCTCCTGGCAGGTGGTCCCTTTCGCCGTGTACCAGGTGTAAATGGGAGAAACCACCACAATCCTTATGTCAGGATTTGCCTTCCGAAGGGCATAAACCGAGCTGCGCAGTGCTCCCAGAAACGTGTACTCATCCCAGGGATCCTCCGGATTTTCTATGGGAACACCCGCGTGATAATCATTTAATCCCTGCTGAATGAGCACAATCTCCACTCTGGAAAAATCCACCTCCGCCAGGCCCGCCACCACTTCCGGAAAATATTCGGTCATACTCTCCCGGATCCGGGCCGTTCGCTGAACCCCAAAGTCACCGGCCCATATGGCCTTGGCCAGACCCGTCATGGACAGGGAGCCTTTTGCATAGTCCAGCCTTTTGTCCCTCTCCAGGCGCGCCAGGCAGGTGCCCCCCATGCCGGCGTTAAACACAGACCTGTCTATGAGTTCCTGCAGAAGCGAAGGCACGGCCGTCCCGTCCCTGACTTCCCCGAACTCGCTGTCACCGAAGGCCACAATGTCCACCTGGTACCGGCCCGTTCCCTCTCCCCGGTCCTGAAAGGTGGCCGGAAAAAGCAGCACAAAGAGCAGCATCCCCACAAGAGTATATGCCCTGCGCTGTTTTTTTGTAAAACTACCCATAAATCTGCTCCCTGTGCTTCTCTCTTCCGGCAAGCAGCGCTCTCGCAAGCCTTTCTGCTCCCCCTCCGTCCGTCAGCGCCATTCCTCTCCTGCTGCAGGCCTGCCTTATCCGGCTGTCCGCCGCCAGCTTCTGAAACTGCCCGCCTATGCGCTCCAGGGTTCCTCCCGGATCCCTGTGCCACGCCCCTGCCGAAAGCCCAATCCCTCTGGCGCCCACACAGTCCGCCAGAGCCTCCTGATTCTCCGCATAGGAAAAACACAGCAGCGGCACCCCCAGAGCCGCCAGTTCATAGACGGTGGATCCCCCTGCCGTAACGGCAATGTCGCATCCAAGCATCAGCCGGGCCATGTTCTCCACATTGTAGTGTATATGGACATTGGCCTTCTCCTGCTCCAGCTTCTTCATCTTCTCAAAATGCGGGCTGAACCTTCCCATGACCAGATGAAAATCCATATCCCGGCGATAGATTCTCTCCAGAATCTTCCCTGCAAGGTTCTCGCTGTCCCCGCCTCCGGTGGTGACAAGCACATTTCGGGCTGCCTCCCCGCCCCTGCCTTCCCGGGCCGGAGCACCGCAGACCGCCTCCCCGCCCCTGCCTTCCTGAGCCAGGGCGCCACGGGCTTTTGCAAACTGCTGCCGCAGGGGCACATAGCTGCTGCCAATGAGCAGATCCACGCTCCTGTCCCCATACAGCCTCTGGTATTCCTCCAGGCTGGCGGGCGCATTATAGTTCACCACACAGTCCACAGGATACCGATGCGTGCCAAAGTCCTCCATCAAAATCACATACCCCATCCCTCCAAGTCCCTGGAGATAGAGATCCGTCACATAATAGCTGTCCACCAGCAGCGCCGCTGGTTCCTCCCGGGGACATGCTTCCTTCCTCCGGCCATGCCTGTGCAATTCCTCCACAAGCTTCGGCCACCGGGACAGCTCCGCCTCCATATCCTGATAGTCCGTCCCCAGGCTGTGAGCCGGAAATCCATGTTCCTCCGCCAGGGCCGCAGACTCCGGATCCGCACAGATAAAATGAATCTCTTCCCCATTCCCGGACAGCTTCCGCAGCTCCTGAGCCACCGACAGACAGCGCATCAGGTGTCCGGCTCCTGTGAAAGCATTTCCGTCCGCCCGTATCAAAAACATATGCCGCCCTCCATTCACAGCCAAAACTGCTCACCCGAAATCTACCAGTTCCCAGCTCATGGGAGTCCCCAAAAGGGCGTCCTTTGCCGCCTTTCTGCCCAGTATTTCCTCGTAATACATGGTGTGGAGCCCCTCTGCAGGCCTGACACTGCGAAGATTTTCAGGGGTAAAAACTTCCCCCGCCTTTATGTCCCTGGCAACAAAAAGGGATCTGGAGTGCTCCCGTTCCCGCTCCTGCTTCGGTGTCAGCCCGTAAGTCACCCTTCCCAGGGCTGCCTCAATTTTACGGATATTGTCCACCATCAGGCGAAATTCCTCCGGTTCCATGGAAAAGGCGGAATCGGTCCCCCCGTCTGCGCGTCTCAGCGTCAGATGCTTCTCCACCATCCTGGCTCCCAGAGCCACCCCCGCCCCTGCCACGGCACTGCCCATGGTATGATCAGAAAGCCCCGCCACACAGCCGAAAGCCTCCTGCATATTGGGTATGGTTCTCAGATTCACATCCTCATAGGGAGTGGGATAGGCCGAGGTACATTTCAGGAGAATGATATCCTCGTTCCCCGCCTCCCTGCAGGTGCGCACCGCCAGTTCAATATCCGCCAGGCGAGCCACACCCGTGGCCAGGATCACCGGCTTTCCCTTCTCTGCAATTTTGCGGATCAATGGGATGTCCGTAATCTCAAAGGAGGCCACCTTGTAGGCGGGAACCCCCATCTCCTCCAGGAAATCCACACTGGAAAAGTCAAAGGGGGAGGAAAAAAATTCCAGTCCCAGCCCCTCGGCAATCTTTTTCAGCTCCGGCTGCCACTCCCAGGGAGTATAAGCCGTCTCGTAGAGCTTGTGCAGTGTGATCCCATCCCAGAGAGTCCCCTGGGTAATCTGAAAGCAGGGGGCGTCACAGTCCAGAGTGATGGTATCCGCAGTGTAAGTCTGAATCTTCACTGCGTCCGCCCCCGCCTCTTTCGCCGCTCTGATTATGGCTGCCGCCCTGTCAAAATCCATATTGTGATTCCCGGACATCTCCGCCACAATAAACGTCGGCGAATCCACCCCGATGACATGCTTTCCCAGTTTTATATCTCTGATCTGTTCCATCTTCCCATTCCTAAAACCTTTCCAACGGCCCAGCCTCTCCTCACGGTCAGGCGTCCCCGTCAAAGCTTATCTTCTCATATTTTTTCCCGTCCCTTATCTCAAGCCAACGCCGGGCTGTCATGCGCATAAAGGTCACATCGTACCAGACCCCTTCCTTGCACACATGGTTTTTCTTCTCCTCCACCACCTCACAGCCGCAGAACTTGTGGAGCTCAATGACACCTTTATTGAGGCTGAATACATCCCCGTAAACTGCATTCTTTTTCAGGCTGCAGAAAGCATGGTCGTACAGACTCATCTCCAGGGACAGTGCCGTCTTAATACCGCGCAGTTTTTTCTCCCCCATATAGTATGCCCACCCCAGATCCCCGGAAGGATTCTCCAAGCCTGTAAGGTTGATCACACCCCCTGGGCGGCCCTCCACCAGAATCACCCGGTAGCACACATCAGGGTTCCTGCGGACAGCCTCAAACCAATCGGTCTGCTTCTCCAAAGTCAGTCTGGGATTGGTGTTCATATACCTGGTGACTTCCGGATCCATGCGCCAGTTCATAATCATTTCCAGGTCCTCCTCCCGGATTTCACGCAGTGTTATGCTCATACTCCGCCTCCTGTGTCTTTTACAATGGAAACTCCCGGGGAACATGCCCCCTGCTCCTCCTACAATCCTGCGCTAAGTTTTAAGCTGCCTGTCAAGCGGACACGGTCGTTCTGCCCACTGAGCTCCCTGTCATAAGCGGGCAGAACACTTCTCCGCACAGACAAGAAGCTCCCTCACCCCGGAAAGCTCCACAGCCTCATCCAGGGGAATGGAAATGCCAAGTTTCTCCTGCAGCTCCCCGATGATCATCACATGAGCCAGAGAGTCCCACTCCTCCACATCCTCCATCATGGTCTCCTCGGTGATGGTGCCCGCCGGCACATTCAAGATCTCCTCTATCAGTGCGATAATCTTCTCCTTCATTTTCCCAAGCCCGCTCCCTTCCTTCATCCTGTGCTCTTTTTTTGTTTCAGGCTTTCAGGCCCTGCTCCATTCTCACACAATGCTTTCTCACCGGCACATCCTTAAGACAGATCTCATACTCAGACCCGCCCTCCGCCGTCCCCTGAACCTTACTGTACCCCAGACGCTCATACAGGGATGCCGCGGGACTGTTTTTGGAGGTGGGGACATACCTTCCCCGCAGACGCCCGTATCCCCGTCCCCGCAGGTCTGCCTCCATATCCTCCACCAGGGCATACTCAATATTCTTCCCCATGATCCGGCAGCTCATGACAAAATCCGTAATCACAGGAACCATACCGCTGCAGTCGGCCACCGCCGCCGCCACTATTCCGTGATCCCCGAATTTGTCCCGCACCTGATACAGGTACACCTGCTTCCCTGCATCCTGCAGCAGCTGCGCCAGCTGCCCCTGCGTATAGCGCTGCGTAGTCAGGTTAAACTGATTGGTCTTGTTCATCAGCTGAACCAGCCTCTCCAGGTTTTTCCCCGGATCCACCCGGCAGGCCCTGGTCTCCAGCCTTTCCAGGTACTCCTCAAAGCTTCCTGACTCCTCCTGAAGCTTTTTGGTCTGGGCCAAAGCCCCGTACTGGGCTGTTTTCTCCCGGTCCTCCCGGGTTACGACAGGCCTGGCAAAATAGTTCCGATGGATTTCCACCATGGCCGGGGCCAGTTCCTCCGGCCTTTCCGGAAAGTCAGGAACCGCCACCTGGGGCAGCATCTCCCGCACCAGCTGCCTCTCCGCCGGGCTGTCGTCCCAGAAGACAATGGAGTCCAGCCCCAGATTCAGCTCCTTCGCAATCTCCCTGACATTTTCATGCTTGGGTTCCCAGTTGATGCGCCTGGCGGCAAAGGCACAGGGGCGCAGCAACATATGAGGATGCTCCTGCAGAATCTCCATGGCGTCCTCCTGGTTATTTTTCGACACAATCCCCAGAAGAACTCCCTGTTCCTGCATCTGGGCCAGAACCCGCTGCAGATTTTTGTAGGCCAGTCCCTCATGGTCCTCCGACAGCGCTATGGGAGAATGATCCCGCTCCCCCGCCAGACCGCCCCAGAGCGTGTTGTCCAGGTCCAGAAGCAGCACCTTCCTGGGCACACGCACCTCCCACCGGGCCTTTTCCAGAATCAGCCCCCACAGCCTCTTCAGCGCCTCACTGCTGTGCAGCACCTTCCCCATGTACCAGGTCTTCAGAGAGAACGCCCTCTCCTCCCCCAAAGTCTCAATCACATGGCGGTAGGGAAAAATCCGCACATTGGCCCTGGAACGGCACAGTTCCTCCAGCCGTGCCTGCCACAGGCCCTCCAGAGCCGCCTTCCGCCCCGGATCCGCCGCCGCGCCAAGCTCCACTCCCCAGAGCCAGGCGTCGTTCACATAATAGACCTCTCCTTCCCTGAGCCCTCCGGCCAGCTGCGAGAACCATCCTCCGATCTTCTCCGCCGCCCTCTCCAAATCCAGCTCATGGCCCAGAAGCTCCATCAGATCCACCAGCAGAAAGGTGATATCCGGCCTGAAAGCATGGTAGGAGGACTCAGGATTGATAAGGACTCCAAGCTCATTCCCATAGCCCTCCGGCCGATACACTTCTGTCTCCTTTGCCAGCATGCGCACCGCGTAATCCATATTTACATTGGAAAGCAGGGCAAGCTTCCCCAGTCCCTTTTCTGCGCTGCTGCCGTCCATATTTCAGCCTTCCTTTCCCTGGTTTTCAATCATAAACCTGTATTTTATCTGAGCAAGCTCCCAGTCCGTCTGGCTGTCAATATCCTGAACCTGGGTCTCCGGCAGTACAAGGGGCAGAATCTCCCCTGTCATCAGTCTTCTGTTCCTCTGAAATGCCTCCGTCCGAAACACATAGAACTGTCCCGCGTCATGGTAATGAGGCTCCAGGTCCTGGGAACGGCTGTCCAGGTGCTCCGGATGCCGGAAGACCAAACGCCCCTCTTTCACCACCATGGCCCTCTGAGGAGGATAGGAAAAAGCCACCACCGGAATCAGCGTGTCCGCCCTGCTCTCCAGCAGCTGTCTGGCCGCATCCTTTAATTTCTGAGCCGTGACAAAAGGCGCCGTGGGATAAATACAGCAGGCAAGGTCAAACTGCTCTCCCCGCTTTCCATACTCCTCCAGCACCTCCAGCAGCACATCATTGGTGGTGGCATAGTCGCCCGAAGTCTCAGGGCTGCGCAGAAAAGGCACCTGAGCCCCCCACTGCCGGGCCACTCCGGCAATCTCCTCGTCATCCGTGGACACCATCACCGTATCAAAAACTCCCGCCCCAAGGGCCGCCTCTATGGAATACGCTATAATGGGCTTTCCGCAGAATTCCCTGATGTTTTTCCGGGGAATCCTTCTGCTGCCTCCCCTTGCCGTAATTATCGCAACCGCCTTCACTGTCTTCCTCCTGTTCCACAATGCCTTTCTTACCTTCCGCTCCCTGCCTTTGCCTTCAGCCTGCGCACCAGAAGCTTCAGCCTGTAATACCAGAAAAATCCACCGTTCCACCGGCCCTGCAGGGCGATAAGCTTCTTCTCCTCCGGCCCGGTATTCTGTAGATAATAAGGATTTTTCTCAAACTCCGGACACCTCTCCTCCACTCCCCTGCGAAGTTTTTTTACAAAGGAAAGTTTCGGGCGCCTTACCCCCTGAAGATAGGAAAAAAGAGTGATTACATAATAGATTTCCGTAAAACGGTACTCCAGTTCCGGCCCGAAATTCTCCGCCGCCCCTCTTTTTCTGCACTCCTCCCAGAGCAGTTCCCCGGCCCTTACCCGGTCAAGGCACTTCTGCTCTGTGATATAATGGACGGTGGAACCTGCATGCTGATAGTAAAAGTAAAGGGGCTCCTCCACCTTCTCAAAGTGGGAAAAATACAGCGACCACACGGATCCTGCGCAGTTGTCCTCGTAAAAAATTCCCTCGGGGAAATCCAGGCCGTTCTTCCGTATTACCTCCCCCTTGTAGATCTTGATCACCATGCTTCCCGGACGCAGAAACAGCTTTCTGTGCCCCTCCAGGTCCAGCTTCCCGGTCTGGTCCAGGGAATTGTTCCTGACCACTGTGCCCTTCTCCCGGGCCTGAGGCGCCGGGCAGTGCTCCGACACCAGACAGTAGTCACAGCCCACCATATCCGCCCCTGTGGAAGCCGCCCTGGCCAGCAGTTTCTCATAACAGTCCGGCGCAACCCAGTCGTCGCTGTCCACAAAGCCGATCCAGTCCCCTGACGCTGCCTGAAGCCCCAGATTTTTCGCGCCCCCCTGGCGCCGGTTTACCGGAGAGGCCACCACCCGGACTTTTCCGGGAAAATCCCGCTCATACTCCCGCAGAATTACCAGGGAATCGTCCGTGGAGGCGTCGTCCACCCCAATGATTTCCATGTCCGAAAAGGTCTGTCCAAGGAGAGAATCCATACAGTACCGAAGTTTCCCCCCGGCCCCCATGTTGTACACCGGCACAATCACACTCAGCTGCATATCTCCCCCCGTTCCACCACTGCCTTCCCCTCCTGGACCCGGTACACCAGATCGCACTTCTCAATGGTCTGAAGTCTGTGGGCGATGATCACCAGGGTTTTCCTGCCATGAAGCCTGTTGATGGAGTCCATGATGGCTGCCTCCGTGTCATTGTCCAGGGCGGAAGTGGCCTCGTCCAGAATCAGCACTTCCGGGTCGTAATAGAGCGCCCGGGCAATGCCGATGCGCTGCCGCTGGCCCCCGGAAAGCCGGATACCCCTCTCCCCGATACCGGTGTCCAGGCCCTGGGGCAGTTTTCTCACAAACTCCTCCAGCTGTGCCTCCTTCAGCACCTCCCACACCCTGTTCTCGTCCACATCCTCGTCATGGACCCCAAAGGCCACATTTCTGCGGATGGTGTCGTCCAGCATAAAAATCATCTGGGGAATATACCCGATATTTCTCAAAAAGCTTCTGTAGCAGGTCTTCACGTCCACTCCGTCCGCATATACGCCGCCTCCCTGGACTTCCAGAAGGCCCAGGAGAATATCCACAATGGTACTCTTCCCCGCGCCGGAGGTGCCCACAATGCCCACCGCAGCCCCCACCGGGATAACCAGTTGTGCATGGTCAAAGATCCGCTTCTCCGTATTGGGGTAGGCATAGGTAATGTCTTTCAGCAGGATGGAATGCTCCAGAGGAAGTTTCTCCCCATCCCCTGCGGCAAAGGACATATCCACATGCCTATCGTCAATCTTCTCCTGAAGGTTGTCGCTGACTCCCATGAAAAAGGGCTCAAAATAGGCGATGGAATTGATCTGGTTGTTTATTCTGTTCACCGCAGGCAGCAGCACAAAAGCCGCAGCCGCCAGAGTGGAGAGCACTTCCACCATATTCTCCGTGGATACCCCCGTCACTGTCAGTGTAATCATATATCCCATCATCACAGCGATGCAGATGGTCTCAATGAGCAGCTTGGGAATATTGTTGTAAAGGCTGTAGCGCTGCACGGCGTTCACATACCCCTGGCCGCATTTGCGGTACTCGTCCACAAAATACTGTTCTTTGCAGGTGATCTTCACCTCCTTGATCCCCTGCACAGTCTGTGATATCCATTTAAAAAGCCCGCTGTAATAATCCTGATTTTCTTTTCCCGCCCTGTACATAATGGGCTTGAGCACTTTTTTCACCAGGGTCATGAGAACCAGAAGAGAAACCGCCAGAATAATTGTCAGCATACCGTTGGTCAGCAGGCAGTACCCCACCACAAACAGGGATACCACCCCGTCGGAGAGAAGCTGCAGCAGCGCCAGAATCAGGGCATACATATTGTTCACATCCGAGGTAATATTTCTCTGCACCACAGCAGTATCGGCATGAAGATAGAACTCATACCCCCTGCGCAGGTAACTGCGCATCATGCGCTCGGACGTGGCAAACTGATTGGTATACACATAGGCAAAGGTCAGCTTCTGCTGAAAGAACAGGAAAAGATTTTTCACCCCATAGGTTAAGATCAAAAGCACCATGACGGTGATGGAAAAGCTCTGAAAATCCCTGCAGCCCAGAAACTCATAAAAGCCCCCCACAAGATCGCTCTTCTCCACCGCCTCCGGGTCCATAACCACACTGACCGCCTGCACCAGCATGCCCACCCCTGCAGTCTGCAGAAAAGCTCCAATGATCATCAGCACAATCAGGCCTCCCATGGCCCGTTTCTGTCTCTTATCCAGCAATACCCGCAGTTTTTTAACGATCTGTAACACCCGTCACCTCCAACTTTACCGCCCCCGCACCGGCATGCCGGTTTTCACATGCCTGCTGTCCCATTTCCCATGACATCTGCGTTCCCGTTTCAGCCTCTTCCCCATGCTTTCACTAGGGCGCCTTCCGGCAGAATAAATCTGCTCGTTACGTCTGTGGATCAGAGTTTTTCATCCCCATAATCATCCAACAAATTTAAATCTGCTCGTTCTGTCTGTGGATCAGAGGGTCTTCATAGGCGTCCATAAAATCCTCCCCCAGACGCACCGTCTCGTCGGCAAACTGAATGGCATTCAGCTCCGTCAGCACAGACACCACCTTCCGGAACCGCAGCCCCGGGAAAAAATTCAGCATCTCCATGGGAATGGTTGCATCAAACTGGGGATACTCCCCGAAAAGCTTCCGGTAATCCATGTCATCCCTGGGGTGCGGCTTTAAAAATATCGTCCCCTCCGGCTGAAATTTCCGGATGATATCCCGAAAAATCCTCTCCCGGATCTCCAGCGTACACAGAGGATCCGTGAGGATAAGAATCTTGTCCCCAAGCCTGCTGCCCTCCTCTATCTGCCGCTCCAGCACTTCCTTGTCACGGATAAAAGCCCGCAGAATCAGATCCTTATCTTCTTGTGTCAGCCTGTCCACCAGCTCCTGTCTGGGCTGTTCAATATACCTGGGACAGGGATAGCGGATAAGGCTTTTGTCGTTTACCTCCATGTCCAGACAGTATTTTCCATAGCCGTTCTGCACGAAAATCAGATTCAGATACATGGAGAGAAAAACTTTCAGCCCGAAATGCCCCCTGTTGTCATATCTGGCCGCATCGTAGTTTTTCAGACAGTTCAGCCCGTCCTCCAGAGCATGGTAATAAATCCTGTTCTGGTTCAGATAATATCCCACCGGATCCGAGTCACAGTACACATAGATATCCCTGTATTGGGCAAAATCCACCGGCACATAGGGCGCTTCCAGCTGCGCATACCGCTTTGTGAACTTCATGCGGCAGTACAGGTTCCCCAGAAAGCCCTTTCCGCCCTTTCTCCATCTGGCCAGTTCCGGGAAAAAGTCCTCCCGCTTTTCGTCGAACTCCACCACCTGGCCAAAAAGCCCGGTGCTATCCGCCCGCTCTCTCAGATTCTCAAAATCCGTGGACATCTTCGAGAGGATAAGATCCGCCTTCTCGGCCCCGGGGATCGCCCCCGGCTCTCTGCCGTCAAGAAGCTTCAGTTCCTTTAAAAAGCTGATATATACATGATAATAGGTATGACACACATAGACTCTGGGCCGGACAGCCCTGCTGTTCTTCTTTCTCATTCCTGCTTTCCGCGCTTTCCGCAGCCTTCTGGGAACAGCTGCCTGTATTCCCACATTTTATCATAGGACGGGATATTTTTAAACCATTTTTTTCCCGCTGCGCTGCCTGTGGACTTCATACATCAGCAAAGAAGCGGCCACCGCCGCATTCAGGGACTCCACCTGTCCCTCCATGGGGATCTTCACGTACTCCTCCGCCCTGTCTGCCAACTCCCCGCTGAGCCCTTTTCCCTCATTTCCGATCAGAAAAGCCGTTCCGCCCAGAAAAGAAAAGCTGTCGTAATACCGCTTCCCCTCCAGGTGGGCCGCATAAGTCCGGATCCCTTGCTGCCGCAGTCGGTCCACCGCCCCCGGAAGATCTTCCGCGCTGACAAAGGGAACCCTGTAGATGGAGCCCATGGTGGCCCTGACGGCCTTGGGATTACAGGGATCCACCGTTCCGCCCCCCAGAATGATCCCTGCCACCCCGGCCCCTTCCCCGGTTCTGAAGATGGTGCCCAGATTGCCCGGATCCTGGAGTCCTTCCAGCACTAAGAGAAGCGGGCTGGGCCCCTCCAGAAGCTCCTCCAGAGTATGGGCAGGCCTCTCCATAACACACAGTATCCCCTGGGGAGTCTGGGTGTCTGACATCTTCCGGAACACCTCCTCCGACACCGTCTCATATCCGGTGCCCTCCAGCTTCTCCAGAATATCCCGGCACTCCCCTGCCCTCTCCAGAGCCCCCGCCGAGACATAGACCTCCCGGATCCACTCCCTGGGAGCCTCCATATACATCTTGAATCCCTCCGCCAGGAACACTCCTGCCCGAAGCCTCTCCCCCGCCTTCGCCTGCCACTGTGCCACCTGTTTTACTCTGGGATTTGCGCTGCTGGTAATCATAAACCCTCCGCTTTCACCGACGCCATGCTGTTCTTTCAATGATTTTCCGTTTCTCCTCATACCACGCCCTGTTTCCTGACAAGCCCGTCTTTAGAGCAACAGCAACAAACGGCGTCAAACATTCAGGCCCATAAAAAGGAACTTTTAGACAAAGGTATTATACTCCCCCCCGGCAAAATCGGCAAGGATAAGATAAACCTTGAATTTGTTGTCGATTTATCTTTCGAGAGGGGTTATTGCAGCGAAACCTCAAGCCGGAGTAGGCCTCAGCCGAAAGAAAATGCTCAAAACCGTCCTGTGCCATCAGGACGGTTCTTTTTATCCTGTTTTACGCCGCCTGCCTGCACTTCCGGCGCAGCACGGCTCCGCCTGCGGTCAACAGGACACAGACCAAAATGCTCAGCGCCTCCGCCACATGCCAGTACCACATCCCACTGTAGCGCACCTGAATCTTCCCGGAAAACGCTTCCGGAAACAGAACTCTCACATCCATGTTATCCCCCGGAGCCACAGCGAGCTTTTCCCCCGTGTCCGCCACGCGGGCCTCATATCCCTTGTAATACAGCAGGGGAAATTCAATGTATCCCTCCCCATCCACCAGAGCCTCCACCCGAAGTCCCTTTTTCTCATAGGAAGTCAGTTTCATTCCCTCCGAAAGCACAGGATGGTGAAATTTCATATGAGCCAGGTCAGCCCCTTCCGGCAGGTACTCCGCTCCCAGCACTGCCGAATGCCCCAGATTCTGTGCGGAATAAAGCCTTAAAAACTTATCTCCGGATAAAAGTGTATCATTCATCTGATAGCAGGCAAACACCGCCGCCACAGCTCCCAGCAGCAACAGCACCCTGGGCCCAGTGACCGCCTTCCAGCTCTCCTGCAACAGCCACTTCCCCGTGATGCAGGCCGCTGTCACCATAAACAGACCCGCCATTCCCGTGAACCTTGTAGGAAACTGTAACGCCCCCACCAGAGAGGCCAAAGCAGGATTTGAACGGCTCAGCGCATCCCAGGGAAAATAGCAGGTGCTCATAAACAGAGCCGTGCTCCCCAGAGCCAACGCCACCCCCGCAGCCCTTTTCTCCTGTCTCCGCTCCCTGCCGGACACCTCACCTCTGTGCCGGAAACACAGATACCCCCATACCCCAAGGCTCAGAAGCAGCCCCATGCCAATCCCCAGGGGTTCCGCCCCTACCATGCCGCATTCTGTGTAATGGCTGTTTGTCCCTGCCGCCTGCAGTGTGTTCAGCCAGTATGCCGGATGCCCTCCCCAGCTCTGGATCAGCCTCTCTGCATTATAGCCAAAATAATACTTCCCTGAAACCATCATATCCAAAAACGGAACCAGAAACCAGGCATTTACCGCCGCCGTCACAAGGACGGTCAGGCTCAGCACCCGAAAAGTGCCCCACCGGAATGTTTTTTTCCACAAAACCAGGCACAAGAGCAGGGTAAACATCCCCGCCATCTCGCAGGTAAGCACATGGGACTGTATCACACCCGAAAAACCTGTCGTAAGCACAATCCAGTTCCACCCATACCCCTTGGCTTTCGGATCATCCATGTAAATTCGGTAGAATCCCCATACCAAAAGAGGAAGAAATACCATCGCCGTATATTCTCCCACTGCCGCACGGTTATAGACATTGAACAGCCGATAGGGCAGCAGCGTGTACAGCACACATCCAAACATGCCCACATACCTGCTGCGGAAACATTGATAAAAAGCCATATAAGCGATCCATACCGTGGCACAGTTTACCGCCACAATATACATCCGGTATACACTGCTGAGATCAAACCCCAGCACGCGCAGCAGGGCCGGAAAGACCAGAAAGGTATCACTGTAAAAGAGGCTGCTGGCATAGCCATGTCCGGCCAGCCACAGGGAACCTGTCCTGGTAGTCTCCCCCTGCCCGATCCTCTGGGCCAGCGCTTCAATCCGCATCAAATGATAACTCAGATCCGCCCCATCTACATTATAATCCACAAAAACCGGCAGGGAGCACAGCAGTACCACAGCTGGAATCCCAAAAAGCACCAACTGTTTTTCCCTGGACAGATGATGTCTTCTGTGGTACATAACCACCACAATGCACCTATCCAGAGCCAGACTAAGAAGAATGGTCCAAAAGAGAAAGATTCTGCTTCCTTCTGTTCCCCGAACAATCTCAATCCCCTGGATCTGAAGGGTGGAAGCTCCATTGTAATCCACCGCCACCCGCAGCTGCTCCACCCCTCCCCCAAGGTAGAACTGACACTCCCGAACAGAAAGACCTGTGTAAAAAACCACAGCATTTCCCAACAGTGTCTTAAATGGAAGCCCTTCCTCCGCCGCCATATAAAAGGCACTCACCGAGTCCTCCTGGGTCTCATAGTACACCCTGGCCGTATAGACCCCTGCCGGAAGGGCAATGCCCTCCCCCAGAATCCGGTCTGTCTCCTCCCTGCCTGCCACAATTCCCGTCCTGCCAAACAATCCCGCTATTCCCACCAGCAGCAGAAACAATTCCACCCCCAGCAAAACCCAGACTTTCCGGCTGCTGAAAAACTCAGATTTTTTTAGCATTCTTCCTTCTCCTCAAAATTATCCTCACAAGACAGATACAGACCGCTGCTAGGCAGACCGCCTCACACAGCCGCCAGGCCGCCGATTCCTCTGCCAGAACCTGCAGGGGAACCAGGACAGAATCCTCCTGGGGAGCACGCACAAATGCTCCTGTCTGCAGGATATTTCCAAGAAAGAACTGTGTCGTGCCAAGACAGACGGCCCCCACCCCTATGAGCAGGCCCAGAAACCGACTTTCCTCCCAGCACCGGGTCCCCTGCCCAAGGGCCAGACAGGCCAGAACCACCATACCGGCGCAGGCGGCCGTGCCCCACTGGGCAGGCGTCCAGAAGAGATTAAGCAACATGTCCGCCAGAGGATTCCTGCCCTGGAGCAGATCCCAGGGGAAACTGCCGCTGCTGAACCATACCATAACCAGTACGGTTCCAAGCATCCCCAGGCCCAGGCGTCTCTCCCTCCTCGGAGCCACTTTTCCCGCATACAGAAACCACACATAGAGCAGCGCCAGAAGCACCACTCCAATGCCCGGCCCCAGGGCCTGGGCTCCCGTCATGCCCTGGGAGTAGAAATCCCTGCCCCTGCCTCCCCACAAAAAGACACTCAGATACTGCCCGGGGTACATCCCTCCGGAACGGATCTGCCCCACAGCCTGCAGTTCTCCCGCCGGAAGATTCCACAGCCGCAGAAGCATGGGCGCCAGAAACCACCCACAGGTTACAGCCAGGGCCCCGGAAACCTTCCCCAGAGCCAGAAGCCTCTTCCTGCTCAGGGAACACCTGCCCATACAGAAAAACAGCACCAGAGCCATCCCCACAGTCACGGAAAAGATACCCGTGGAAGACAATGCCAGCAGCCCGAACCCCCAGGCGCACTCCTTCCACACTTCCCCATACTCCCCTTGGTTTTCCTCCAGGGTATAGAGCCGCACCAGTCCCGACACTGCCAGAGGCAGAAACGTCCAGGCCGCCGCCTCTCCCAGATTTCCCCTCACATACACCTCGTTCAGGCGGCAGGGGCACCAGGTAAAAAGCATACTCCCTGCCAGACCGATCTCCCGGCTCCCAAAGCACCTGCGGAAGCTGCTATAAGCCGCCAACGCCGCCCCAAAGCTGGCCAGCAGCATCGTCAGCTTGTACGCCGTGCCCAGACCGGCCCCCAGCCACCGCAGTAGGGCAGGCACCAGATAAAACACATCCCCCTGGAAAGAGGCGGCGGCATGTCCCAGTTCCTCCGAAGGCCAGGGCGACACCCGAATGGGAAACACCTTCCCCAGCCCCTCCTTCACCGCCTCAATCCTGCCGAAAGACGCCCCCAGATCACTGCCCTCCAGCACATAATCCGTCATCAGAGGCACAGAGGACACCCCTGCAATGATCAAAAGAAGGAACAACACCCCCGGCTCCACCCCTGTCTTCTTAAGCTTCATACGCACCTCCCTTTTCCGGAAGGCGTTTCCGCCACAGAAATACCAGCATGGTGCCCAGGGTCAGCACAGTCACGGCCTCCCCTGCCCTCCAATACCAGGGACTCTCAAATCCGACCCTGATATTGCCGGAAAACCCTCCGGGAATATCCACCGTCACCTCAAAATTTTCCCCCGCACGGCAGTGAAGCTCTTCCCCGCTGTCCGTGTCCCAGGCGTGATAACCCTTGTAATACAACAGGGGAAAAGCCACGCTTCCTCCCCTCTCCCCACTGTCCACGCAGACCCTGGCCCCCAGGGAAAGCTTCTCATAACCGCCCGCCGAAACATCTCCTGCACACACAGGATCATGATACAGAAACCTTCGGGCATCCGCGCCCCAGGGAAGATATTCCGCACCGGATATATACCCTGTGCCCATGCCCTCACTGTTGTATACTCTGATCACTTGGGAGTCATACATACTGCTGTCCAGCAAATGGGCGCTGCTCAACACCAGCAGCACAACCATGGCGCCAAAGTAACATGCTCCGGACCTTCCAGCCTTTTTCTGCAGCAGAACCTTCCCTGCCATCCCCGCCGCCGCGGTAAGACACACATTGGCAATGGTCAGAAAACGGTTGGGAAACTGAATGCTTGACACAAGGGTCTCCGTAATATCATTTAAAAACTGAATCTTGTCCCAGGGAAAAAGGCTCAGGCTCAGGAGCATGGCAGCAAGAGCCACCCCCCCGAGATGCCTCCCAGCACCCTCTCCTCTCTTTTCAGTTCACCCAGCCTGCCGTCAAACCACAGATATGCCAGTACGGCCAGGCCTGCCACCAGCGCCGGCCCCACACCCATGGCTGCCGTGTCCGCCATTCCGCACTGGTCAAAAAACACCGTGTCCCCATTGACAAAAAATGTAAACAACAGATGAGCCGGCAACAGCCCCCGGTTCTGAATGGTCCTCTCCGACACATGGTGGATCACAAAATCCCCCGTAAGCATATAGTCCCCAAAGGGCACCAGAAACCAGGCGCTCAGCAGGACACTGTAGATCACCGTTTTTGCCAGCACCACAAAAGTCCGGGGCCTGAATACCCGCCTCCAGAGTACAATACAGAGTACAACAGTAAAAAATCCCACCATCTCACAAGTGAGCAGATGGGACTGGATCAGCAACGCAAAGCCTGCCGTCAAGGGCACCCAGCTCCTTTTATAGCTCTCCTCGTTCAAATCCTGGGTAAACACCCGCCAGAACCCATACAAAAGCAAGGGCAGAAGCATAATTCCAAAGCATTCCCCCCAGGAACCACAGTTGTAAGTCTTATAAATGCGGTACACTGACAGAGAGTACAGCCCACTGCAGAATACCCCAATATAAGCCTCCCCAAATACCTTCTTAAAACAATAATAAGCGATTAAAACCGTAGCCACTGTTACCGCAAACATAAAGATCCGGTAACTGGAAGTCACCGTAAATCCCACCAGCCGCAGCAGCCCTGCCGGATAGAGCAGCGTCTCCCCGTAAAAGACAGGGGAAGCGTACCCATAGCCCTGCTGCCACTCCGGAGAGATACGGACGGGAAACTGCCCTGCCCCAATGCCGTCCTTAATTCCCTCCACCCGCATAAGATGGTAAACCAGGTCTCCGCCTCCCAGCATATAATCCACCATCAGAGGAATGGATGCTGCCAGAATCACCAGTCCCAAGGAAAAAGTGACTCTCTTGTTCTTCAGTGGAATCGCATATTTCCTGTCATACTGCAGGTACAGATACACACAGTTCACCAGAGCAGACAGCACCACCACCTTGAAAAGGAAAACCCTGCCGTCCCCATTGGTCTGCCGGATGGTGAGGCCACTGACAGCCAGCCTTCCGCCCATATGGTTGGCATGTACCATGAGCTCGCTGTCCCTGTCCAGCCACAGGTCAAAATCCGTCCGGTGCAGCCCTGCGTACAGCACAAACTCATTTGTGCGGGTACTTTTGACGTCCCCTGTCAAATTGGTGATCCGGCAGGTATTTCCGGCATCCACATCCGTGTCATAGTCCAGCTGCACCCGATAAGTCCCCTTGGGCAGAACAATGCCCGCAAAATCCACCATATGCCCCTGCTCCTGCGGGTTTTCCACAGAAATTCCGCCATATTCCTCCGAATAGCTGCCAAAGTTCACCCTCATGGACTCCATGCCGTACCAGTACACGGCATCCTTGCCAAAAAGCCCCGCCACACCTGCAAGCAGCAGGAGAAACTCCGCCGCCAGCAGCAGGCGGAAGCTCTTTCTTTTTCCTATCTGAAGTGCCTTTATTCTGGAATAGTGATTCATCTTTTTCCTCTTAAACCATCCTCCAAAGTCTCATTGTCCTACACACAGGTAGAGGGTATCCCCATAGACACTCTCCTCCGCCCTCAGCAGCACCTGTTCCACCCTGTATCCATGGACAAGCAGAGCCTCCAAAGCCTCCTTCTCATCCACGCCTGCCTTCCGCAGCACCACCAGGCACACCTCTCCATTGGGCGCCAAAGGTTCCTGCCTGCACTGAAGCTCCGACAGTGTGGACAGCAGCGTCTCCTGATACCGGGTAAATTCTATCAGGTTATAGTAATATCCTACGTCCTCATACAGACAGACACAGGGCAGATCCTGATACAGTCCCGCCGTCTCCGCCTGCCTGTCATATCCCTGGTACAGATAATCCCCCTCATAGAATGCCACACTGACCACGCCCAAGGCCACTGCCGGCAGAAGCGCCAGATACTTCTTCCTGACCTGGAATACAGAAAATGCTCCCCCCAGGAGCAGCATAATCCCCATGGCCCCAAAGGGAAACAAAGGCATAATATAACGATCCACCAGAAACGGCGACAGCCTTGCCGCCAGAAGAAAGTAGCATACTGCAGGCAGAAGCAGCATCAGCAGGAGCGCACGCCGTGCATCCCTGCGCGCCTCTCCGCCCTCTGTTATCTTCTCCCCTGAAAGAAATTCCCCTGCTGTGATTTTTCTTCTCCGTCTCCACCACAGAATTCCTGCCGCAGCCAAAATAGCAGCCAGACAGATAAGAACCGGGAACACTGCCCTTCCTCCCAGGCAGCGTTCCATCAGAATACCCCCAAAAGCCTGCAGCCGCAAACTGTAACCGGACAGTCCTTCCCCCAGGCTGCCCAGAGCTTCCACACCCCTGTCTCCGAAAAAGACATCCTTCACGGCAAAGGGCCACAGTGCCAGTCCCACCGCCGCCGCTGCCGCCATGGAACACACATAAGCCTTCAGCTCCCGGTATCTGCGCCCTCTCCACAGCAGAACCGCCGTCACCGCCGCCAGCGCAAAACAGTAAAGAAGAAAGAAATACTGGGTCAGAAACCCCAGAACCGCCACTGTTCCCAGCCTTTTATTATTGCCGCAGAATCCCTCCCCCAGCCATCTTCTCACATGCATGACAAAAAAGGCCACACACCAGAAGGACAGCAGACCGTACATGCGGATGAGAAGGGTGGCGGCCACTGCTCCCTGGGACAGTCCATATACAAGGCAGGCGCCAAGGCCCAGGATCCTGCCATATCCCACAGGGAGAATGCCCTGTGCCTCCAACAGCCTTCCCAGCCGCAGGAAGCACAGACAGCATCCCAGAATGGCCAGAATATTGATGGCACATCCCATCACAGGTTCCACCTTTCCCTGAAACAGGGAGGAGACCGTGTGCAGAAGCAGATAGTACAGAGGAGGGTGAGGATCGTCCTTGACATTAAAATAGACGGACAGATAGTTAAAACTGTCCCGCTCATCCACCGTGATATACTCTTTAAACTGCTGCGCGGAGATCCATATGGGCTCCGGGTACACATCCGCCTTGTACTGCAGGAGCCTGCTCTCCCCCCGGTTGGACGCCACATCCTTCATGGTGCTGACCAGATTGAACCAGGTCTCCTGAAAAGATTCCCCCCGGATCTCCTCCCGCACAAATTTGGCAAGCCGCCCCACAGGCTGCGTGGAGACAATCCAGGGATTAAACTCCGCGTTGGACAGCTCAAAAGACAGGAGTTCGTCCATGTGATAGCCCTCTTTCCGGGCGGCAAAAAAACACAACGTCCCGGCCACACAGAGAAGCACCAGCAGCTCCCATAGATAACCTTTTATCCCAAGTCCCGCAGCCCTTTCCCGCGCCTTTATCCATCCCATTCCCCACAAAAGACGGCCTCCGGACATCTCCTCCCGGCCTATATCCATCCCCTCTGCTCTTCTCTCCATGCCCCTCATCCTGCCATATCCGCCAGTCTTCTCTCTGTTCTCTTCCCTCTGCCATTCCGGCCAGTCTTCTCTCCCCTTCTCTCACCCTGCTACAGAAGTGAGCCTTCTCTTATTGTCCTCTACCCTGCCATGAAGTAGGTTTCTCCCTGGAGAAGCCTTGCAAAAAAGCATATCCCGCAGAAAACCTGATAGCCCAGCACCCCGGCTGAAATCCCAAAGGCCGCCCGGTAAAGCCAAATATGCTCCCGCTTTTTCAGAAAACCCACCCATTTTACAAAGCTGTACAGAAATACCAGAAAAATAGCAAAACAATACCCCCAGAGAAAATTTCCGTCCCGGGAGCGGTTTCCTGTCTCCACCAGACACAGCGCCTCAAGGAACCCCACCGCCGTTATGCCCCACACAAAAAGGAACCTCTTATCCCGCCACAGATCCCTCACGCAGAAACACAGCACCACCAGGGGAAATGCCACAGAACACAACACCGCCAGCTTTGTCCTGTTGGCGTGAAGTGAAAAAGTGTACCAGGGATCAAAAGTCATTCCGTTGCCGGTATCTCCCCCAAAAAGCACCATCTGCTGCCACAAAACCACACCGCAGGCCGGCAGAACCGTACTTCCCAGACAGAAAACCTGCCGGAACCGCGTCCCCCGAAACAGTTCCACTAAAAGCTTTACCGCCAGCGCCGGGGCAAACACCGTCAGGAAGCTGGGCTTGATCCCCGTGCACACAAAAAGCAGCGCCGCCAGACCAAGCCACTGTCTCAGAGACATTTTCTCCCTGTAGGCCGCCTCCACCTTCTCATAATACAGCATCGCCGCCAGCGCCGCCAGTTTCATACACTGATAAGTGGAATTATGCCACAGATTCCCCGACTGATAGCTCACATAGCGGTACTGACCTGCATAGGGAATAAAAAAAGCCATCACCAGATTCAGCGCCAGAGCGCCCCCCAGCGTCACCACATCCGCCCGCTCCCGCCCAAGAAGCCTTCTCAGCAGCCTTTCGGACAGCAGAATGCTTCCCACCGTCACTGCCGCCAGCAGAAACGCAATGAGCAGCGTGTCACCGCCCCCGGCCCAGTAGAGAAACTGATACGCATATGCCGTAAAACTGTAATACCATCCGTCATCCACAATCATGCTGATATGATAGGGCAGATCTGACTGAAAATACCGGTTATTATAGTCCAGGGGCTGGATGGACTGCATGTAAAATAAGTACAGACACAGCACCCCATAGACCGCAGTCACCGCCCACAGAAGAGCCATCACAGCTCCCTGTAGCTTACTCCTTTGATTTTCCATCTCTCTTCACCACTCTGTTTTTCCGGGCAGACCGCCCCTTTTACCTTATGGTCATTCTAGCGAAACTGTCCCCCTTTGTCAAGCAGTCTCTGTCTTCCCCACTGCGCCCGGCCCCTTGCCGGCGGGAATAAAAGTAGCGGTTTCCGGAAAAAAATGATATAATGTCCCTGTGCGTACACAAAAAATTTATGCGTGCAATCTGTGCATGCAGAAAGGAACAGCATTTATGACAGTCAAACCTAAGAGCAAAAAAACAGCTGCCGTCGTCATTGCCTTTGGGCTGCTCCTCCTGGGAGCCGGGGCCTGTTTTCTGACCTCCCTGTGGAAAACCAGGGATCAAAGAGAGGATTACAGGCAGATTTCCTCCCTGACCTACGACTCGGTTTTCCTGTCCATGTACCCTGTGGACACCTTTGAAGAGGAAGACTTTGCCTATTTCCGCGCCATGACCCTGTTCAAGGCCTCCTACTGTATTCCTGAATTTTCCGTGGTGGAACAGTACATGGAGCGCATTATGGCTTCAGGAAACCAAGTTACCACCGCGTATCTGGGACTGCTTCCCCACAAAACAGACCTGGACAGCCTTCAGGCCCTCATGGAACGGTATCCTTCCGTCACCTTTGAAATCATCCTGCCCTACCCTTCCTCAGAGTACTGGGCAGGGCTTTCAGAATCCAGATATGAGCAGGAGAAAAAGGCATACTGTGACTTCCTGACCGCACTGCCGGACATGCCCTCCTTTGATGTCAACGCCTCCTTCTATTTTTTTGCCTCCCAGGAATGGCTTATCGCCAATCCCTCCAACTATGAGGAGGAGTGGCTTGTGACCGCCCCCATTGCCCGGACCATTATGACTTACAGCGACCGGGCCCATGAAAACCTGATCACCCGGGAAAACGCCCCTGCCCTGGCCCGGGCCCTGGAGGATCTCATCCAAAAGCTGCGATACCAGCCGGAGGATTATCCTGATCTCTCCGATACCTGTATCGTGTTTTTCGGCGACAGCATTATAGGCAATTACATTGACAGCACTTCCATCCCCGGCGTTGTGGCAGGCCTTACCGGGGCGGAAGTATTCAACTGCGGCTACGGCGGCAACTCCGCCGCCCTGGGGCCCGATCTGCTGATCTCCCTTCCTGGCATTGTGGATGCCTTTTTTCAGGGAGATCTGACCGTCTTGCCTGAGGATACTCAAGTTTACCGGGGCACCGCAGCCTACCTGTCCAATCCTCCCCAGGACAAAAAGCTCTGCTTTGTGATCCACTATGGTTTCAATGATTATGCCGGCGGCTTCCCTCTGTCCTCAGAGGATCCCCTGGACACCGGCACCTACTGCGGAGCTCTCCGCAGAGCGGTGGAGACCATCCGCTCCCAGGCCCCGGACGCCCGGATCATCCTGTCCTCCCCCCTCTTCACGGCCCAGTTCCAGGGCGGCGCCGAGCCCAACAGCAGCGGCCATGTGCTGGCAGACTATGTGCAGATAGTCCGTTCTCTGTCGGAAGAGCTTTCCACCGATCTTCTGGACAATTATCAGAACCTTGGGATCAACAGTGAAAACCACGGTCTATATCTGTTGGATCAGGTTCATCCCAATGCCGCCTGCCGCTATCTGATGGGTAAAAACCTGATCCGGCTGATAGAAGGCCGGGAACAGTGAGTACCTTAAAAACCATCCCTTTTCTGTTACCGCCTCTCATAGAGCACCATGTCCTGATCCCCGTAAATTCTGCTGTAGCCGGCTCCCTGACAGAGTTTCTCAATCTCTCCTCCCGCAGGGGACGCCAGATAGCGGCTCTGAAGGGAGTCAAAATTTTCAAGAACATACTCCGGCAGACAGCAGCTGATGCCGAATCCTCTGGGCAGCCCATAGAGCAGCTGCCAGGAGGTTGAAACGCTGGTTCCGTCCACATCGTCCATAAGTACCCAGATCACCACATTTTCAAAGCCGGGACTCTGGCGCCTGTCAAGCGCCAGCTTCTCTTCCAGCACCCGGCTCCACTCCTCCTGGGCTGCTTTTGACCGCTCTTCTGCATAGGGAACCTGATAGTCATAAGGGTTCAAAGCCATATAAGAGTAGAAGTAGGCAAAAGTCACCCCAAGAAGAACAGCCTTCTTGTAAAACTTTGTCTCCATCAAGGCGGTCACAAACACCGCCGCCGCCATAAAAGTCACCAGATGCCTGCTGCCCTCTGTGAGCTTATACATGAGCAGCAGGGCAAAAAACATGCCCACACAGCCAAAAAGCAGACAGGCTTCCACCGGCAGCCTGCGTTCCGCCTGACTGACCGTATCCTCCTCCAGGGATGAATTGTCGTCCTTGAGAAGGCTTCTCCGGCGCCTGCGCACCAGTCCCCAGTCCTTCAGGCTCTGCACTGCCAGAACCCCCGTACACACCACAAATCCCGCAAAGTAGGCCCCGGATGCCAGTCCCGACCGAAACGCCTGCAGAATATGCAGGAAGAAATCCTTCCCCATATAGTAGATTTTCCCCAGCGTAAAACGAATTCCCTCCAGAATCCCCTGTTCAAAGAAAGCCGTAACCCAGTCTGTGAAAAACAATGGCGCAAAATACTCCGCCCCCAGATAATGCTTGATGCAGGCATACAGCCCGGCCACCAGGGCCAGCACCCCCAGGGAGCCCAGGATTCCCCTCCATACGCCGCCCCGGGCCCTGCAGCTGCGGATCCAGAGCCAGGAGGGAAGCAGCAGAAACAGCAGCAGATAGGGCCGCATCAAAGCCATAACCCCGGCCAGCACAAAGAGCAGCACAAGCTTGTATTCCTTCTCCCTGCCCTGATAGTTCACGGCAAGCCCGCAGAAAAGGATCAGCATGGTAAAGCAGATCACCTCCGGCATGCCCGAGAGCATATAGCGCACAAAAGGCCTGTACAGGCAGAAGAGAAAGGCCAGAACCCCCAGCTGCTTCCAGGCAGGCCTCACCAGCCACACAAACAGCACGCAGCACAGGGTCATCAGCACAATATTGCACAGGATCGGCGACATCAGGTTCCACCCAAAGACAAGCCCCCACAGAACCCATGGAAACACCAGCACCGGACTCCAGGCGGCAAAGGAAAGCTTCAGAGCATGGCTCTCATTAAAGCCGAAATACCCCTGGGGATACCCGTAATGCACAATGCCCTCAACCTGCTTGTAGTAGAAAAGCTCATCGTTCCACTCGGATCCGGGCAGGTACACCTCCCCCAGACTCCTTCCCTGAGCGGCACAGTACACCAGGCAGCATGTGAGAGGAAGCAGCCCCAGCAGCAGGGACTTTGCCAGGGTCACAGCCCGCTCTCCTCTCCACCAGTTTATCATCTCCCTCATGCGCTTCCCTCCTGGCTCTCCATGTTGATCTTCTCCCGGATCACATACTGGGGCGAGTTGTTCAGGCTGATATAAATGCGCCCGATATACTCCCCGATAAGCCCAAGCATCAGCATAATCATTCCCCCGAAAAAGACCAGAGCGGACATCAGAGAGCTGAACCCCATGGGAACCGCCGGATTCAGAAATCTTTTGACAATGGTATATATTCCGTACAGGAAACCCACCACGGCGCTGGCCCCTCCCACGGCGGTGGTGATCC
>CAJUNZ010000020.1 GCA_910587755.1 uncultured Acetatifactor sp.
CGCAGCGCTTAAGATGATAGAGACAAGGATGGAAATACTCAACGATGAGTTCCAGCATGTACACTGCTATAATCCCATCGAGCATATCAAGGCGCGCATTAAGACACCGGAAAGTATTGTGAAGAAGCTGAAACGCGACGGCCGTGAGTCAACAATTGACAACATGGTAAAGTACATAAACGATATCGCGGGAATACGCATTATCTGCTCCTTTACTTCCGATATCTACCGGATCGCGGACATGATCTGTGAACAGAAGGACATCCAGGTGGTGGCCGTGAAAGATTATATTACCTTTCCCAAGGCCAGCGGCTATAAGAGCTACCACATGATTGTGACTGTGCCGGTGTACCTGTCGGACCGGACTGTGGATACGAAAGTGGAGATTCAGATCAGGACTGTGGCCATGGATTTCTGGGCCAGCCTGGAGCACAAGATTCACTATAAATTCGAGGGGGATGTGCCGGGACATATCCGCACGGAACTGGTGGAATGTGCCAAGATGGTGTCTGACCTGGATGTCAGGATGCTGAAGCTGAATGAAGAACTCCTGGCCATCAGCCTGGAGCACAGCGGATAGGGGGGTTCTCCTGTCCGCTGTGCGTTTCCTGTCTTTTTTTCTGTCTTATGGTTTGCTTTAGAGGTAAGGGGTCGAAATGCCTGAAATGAGGAGTGCCCAGGCGCCTTTCGGCACCCGGGCTATTATGAAAAAACCATCTAGTCTGAACCTGCAGTCTTCTCCGAAGAGCCAGCGTCCTGCGTTCATCTAAAAAAGAGTATATCAGCAAATTATGAATAAGATATGAATACAATGTAAAAACTTGGTGAATTGTGCTAAAAAGTTTCCTGGCTGAGTGCCATGCTATGCAATCTGCACAAAAACAGTGGGGGAGAGTTGTTGTTGTAATACATTGAGAAAAGTGGTAAAATGTCTGTGCAGGTACAAACAGGCCCAGAACCCCGGGAGGAAGACAAATGGATATGTTTATGGACAAGCTGGCACAGAAGCTGACAGCGCAGGAAATCATCAAGGCCAATACGGCCGCGGATATAGAAGAGCTGAACAAGCTGAAGAACCAGATTGCAGAATATAATGAATGCCTGGCAAGGCTGCAGAAACTGATAGACGATGCCGCCGGACGTCTGGCGGGCACACAGGAGCGCAGCGATGAGATTGACCGTCTGATGACAGAGAACATCAACGGGATTCAGGCCCTGAAGCAGGAGATATCCCAGGTTCAGGCGAAGCTGGCCTGGAAGGTGGAGACGGCAGGCCGTTCCCTGGAGGAGCGCCTGGATGCCCTGGACAAAGCTCTGGGGGGCCGCATGGACGTGGTGGGGGGAACCCTCACAGACCGGATGGACCGTCTGGAGGTCTTTCTGGTACAGCAGGCCAATGAGTCGGGCCGGTCCACGGCGGGAAGAGCGGAGGCTCTGGATCAGGCTCTGGGGAATATGAACCAGGCTCTGGGAAATGTCAACCAGTCCCTGGGGAATCTGGATCAGTCCCTTGGGGACCGTGTGGATTCGCTGGAAGAAAGTGTGGAGTCCTTTGGGGACCAGATGGAATCTATGGAAGAGGCTCTGGGAAAACGTCTGGATTCTCTGGGGACATCCCTGGCGGAGCAGGCCGGAGAGGCAGGCCGTACCATGAAGGACCAGATGGAAGGACAGTTCAACGTGTGGGGGCACTCTGTGGTGAGCCGCATGGAGGCTGTGGGAAAGACCCTTGGGGGACGCATGGACGAGGCCGGCAAGTCTGCGGCGGAACAGATGCAGGCCATGAATCAGTCTCTGGGAAGCCGCATGGAGGAGGCAGGCCGGGTTCTGACGGATCAGATCAGTATTCTGGGGCAGGCTATGGGGGACCGTGTGGAGGAGGCAGGCCGTTCCACAGGGGAGCGGATGACGGCGCTGGACAAGTCCCTGACGGAGCGCCTGTCACAGCAGCAGGAGCAGTTTTCCCGGACGGTGGAGGAGAAGCTTGACAGGCTGGGGGAACAGAATTCTGCTCTTATGGAAGAAAAACTCAGCGCCCTGGAGGAGGCGGTGCACAAGGAGTGCGTGAAAGTCTACCGCAATGTCCAGGCAGTTATCACAGAGGAGGGCGGCAGGCAGTCGGCGGCCCTGGATGAGGCAGGGACGGGCACCGTGACCCTGAAGGGCAGGCTTCGGACTGTGCTGG
This sequence comes from uncultured Acetatifactor sp., assembly GCA_910587755.1. Classification (GTDB taxonomy): domain Bacteria; phylum Bacillota; class Clostridia; order Lachnospirales; family Lachnospiraceae; genus Acetatifactor. Next base: position 2,186 of record CAJUNZ010000020.1, read on the forward strand.
GGATCTCCGTGCTGTCCGCAATCTTCTCCCTGGCGGCTCTGGTGATGCAGATCCTTGGGCGGCTGAACCCTTAGGAATTGTACAGAAATAAATTTGCACTTTCAGGAACGTAACGCCAGTATATATGCATCTTTCCATGCAGATTACTGCAAATTTATTTTTTGGCACTTCCTTAGGGCGCTGTAGATAAGGTGACGGATGCCGCTTGCGGAGGAAAAGGCAGGAGGTGTCAGTTGCGGACAGGAGAGTTATGGGAAAGGAAATCTGGAAACCGGGTAACATGCTTTATCCTCTGCCGGTGGTTATGGTGAGCCTGGCAGAGAGGGAGGCAAAATACAATATTATCACCGTTGCATGGGCGGGTACCGTCTGCACAAACCCGCCCATGGTCAGCATCTCTGTGCGCCCGGAGAGATTTTCCCACCGGATCCTGCGTGATACAGGGGAGTTCGTGATCAATCTAACCACGAAGGAGCTGGCATATGCGGCCGATTACTGTGGTGTAAAAAGCGGCAGAGATGTGGATAAATTCACTGCGCTGGGCCTTACTCCCCTGAAGGCGGATAAGGTCAGCGCTCCTCTGATAGGAGAGAGCCCCGTGAACATTGAGTGCGGGGTGCGCCAGGTGCTGTCCCTGGGATCCCATGATATGTTTCTGGCGGAAGTTCTTGGGGTTCATGCGGATGAAAAGTATATGGACCACAGGCATAAGTTCCATCTGGAAAAGGCAGAACCCATTGTCTACTCCCATGGAGGTTATTTTGCGTGCGGGGAGCAGGTGGGGACATTTGGTTTCAGTGTGAGAAAAAAATCCTGACGGAGTGCATAGTTTGACACAAAAAGGTAAAAATGCATTTATGGGCTGACATAGCCTGTAAATGCTTTTTTTGTTGCAGTCAAAGGTGCCTGGAGGGATCGGTCATGGGAATTGATAAACTTATAAAATATAGGAAATGGAATCATAAAAAAAGCAAAGCTACATATATTAAGATTACGGCGTCCGCACTGCTGCTTTGCCTGCTGGCAGTGGGTGCCGCCGCCTTTGTGACAGAGGGGGAAAAACAGCCAGTGTTTTACCGCATATGGGTAAACGGCAGAGAAGTGGGGGCGCTGTGGGACAAGGCCCGTGGAGAGGAGCTGCTCTGGGAGGCCCGCCGGAATGTGGCCCTGGAGAGGGAAGGGCTGGTGTTCATGGAGCCGAGCGTGGAGATCCTGGAGGAGCGGCGGTGGGAGAAGCCGGACCGGGAACAGGATGTGCTGCGCAGGATGGAGGATGCTCTGCGGGCGGAGATCCTTGAGGAGCGAAGCCCCGTGTGGGTCCTGAAGGTCAGAGACCGTCTGGTATATCTTTCCAGTCAGGAGGAGGTCAGGGATCTGCTTCAGGCCGCTGTGGACAAGTATGGAGGCGGTGGAGATTTTGTGGTGGAACTGGTACAGGATCCCTGCCGGGGGCCTATGGTTCTGGGGGCGGAAGTGGTGGATGGTACGAGTCAGGACACGGAGGAGATGCTGCCCTGTATGGGAGCGGGAATCCAGGGCTTTTTTGCCGGGCTCCGGAGGGATTTGCTGGAGACATCCGGAAAGCTGACAGGAATCCGCCAGATGGAATTTTCTCAGGAGATAAAGGTGGCTCAGGCCTGGCTTCCCCAGGAGCAGGTGATGGATTTCTCCCAGGCCCTCAGCCTTCTCCTTCAGGAGGAAGAGACGGAGGGGATCTATGTGGTTCAGGAGGGGGATGTGCTCTCGGAGATTGCCCTTCGTCTGGACATTCCCATGGAGAGAATCGTGGCCCTCAACGACAGCCTGGAGAACGAGAATACCACGCTTCATATTGGGGACAGGCTTGTGGTTTCCCTGCCGGAGCCGGAACTGTCTGTGACATGGGTGGAAGTAGAATGTTATGAGGAAACCTATGAGGCGGAGGTGGTCTATGTGGATAATGACAGCTGGTATACCAACAAAAGCCAGGTGGCACGTCAGCCTTCTGCGGGGGTTCGGAAAGTGGTGGCGGAAGTGCGGTACCAAAATGACCGGGAGGTGTCCCGGGAGATTCTGCAGGAGGAGGTGGTGGTGGAAGCAGTGGCAAAGGTTGTGGAGAGGGGCACCAGGGTTCCCCCGTCCTATGTGCGTCCTGTCGCAGGAGGCCGGCTCAGCTCAGGATTTGGCAGCAGGAACGCCCCTGTGAAAGGCGCAAGCACCAACCACAAGGGGGTGGACTGGGCAGTGCCTTCCGGGACCGGAGTCTACGCCTCCTGCGGGGGAAGAGTTTCAAAGGCAGGCTGGGGCAGCGGGTATGGCTATGTGATCTATATTGAGCATGAGGATGGCAGACAGACCCGCTACGGACACCTGAGCAAGGTCTTGGTGAAGACCGGGCAGGAAGTACGGCAGGGGGACAGGATTGCTCTCAGCGGCAGCACGGGCAATGTCTCAGGGCCCCATCTGCATTTTGAGATTCTGGTCAACGGCTCCCAGGTGAATCCGCTGAAGTATCTGGAATAGTGGGAGCCCAGAGAGTGGAAACATTCGTTCTGTTTACAAACGGGGAAATATGTGGTAAGATTACTATCATTCCTGGCAGAGAACAGGAGAAGAGGATACGTTCGGCGTAAATGCGGGCCGAATCGGGAATGATCTGTGGATTATGATTGATAGAGATGCCGCATTGCGGCAGAGGAAAATAAATGGAACAATACGCAATTAAGGGCGGGAACCCTCTGGTGGGAGATGTGGAGATAGCAGGGGCTAAGAATGCGGCGCTGCCCATTCTGGCCGCCGCCACCATGACGGATGAGACTGTATATATAGAGAATATTCCTGATGTAAGCGATATTAAGATGATTTTGGACACCATGCGGGGCATAGGCGTGGCGGTGCGGCACACAGAGCGGCACAGGGTAATGTTAAATGCCGGAAATATCAACAATCTTGTAGTGGAAGATGAGGCGATGAAGAAGATCAGGGGCTCCTATTACCTTCTGGGAGCGTTCCTGGGAAAGTATAAACATGCGGAAGTAGTTCTTCCGGGAGGGTGCGACATAGGATGCCGCGCCATTGATCAGCACCTGAAGGGCTTCCGGGCCCTGGGAGCGGAGGTGTATATTGAGCACGGACTGGTGAAAGCCAGAGCGGAGCGCCTGCAGGGAAGCCATATCTATATGGACAAGGTCAGCGTGGGCGCCACCATCAATGTGATGATAGCGGCAACCCTGGCGGAGGGAACCACCATCATCGAGAACTCGGCCAAGGAGCCCCATGTGGTGGACGTGGCCAATTTCCTCAACAGCTGCGGCGCCAATATCAAGGGGGCGGGCACGGATGTGATCCGGATCAAGGGTGTCCAGAAGCTCCATGGCACGGAGTACGCCATCATTCCGGATCAGATTGAGGCGGGCACTTTTATGTTCGCGGCGGCGGTGACAAAGGGCGATGTGACAGTAAAAAATGTGATTCCCAAGCATATGGAATCCATCACGGCCAAGCTTCTGGAGATTGGCTGCGAGGTGGAGGAGGCGGACGACTGCCTGCGGGTGGTAGCCTCCAAGCCCCCTATGCGCACCCAGGTGAAAACCCTTCCTTACCCTGGTTTTCCCACGGACATGCAGCCCCTGATCACGGTGGCCCTGGCCCTGGCAAAAGGAACCAGCATTGTGACAGAGAGCATTTACGAGAACCGTTTCAGGTATGTGGATCAGCTTACCCGGATGGGGGCGGACATCAAGGTGGAAGGCGGCGACACCGCCATCATTGACGGGGTGGGCCAGTACACGGGGGCAAGCATTTCCGTTCCGGATCTACGGGCCGGTGCGGCGCTTGTGATTGCCGCGCTGTCCGCAGAAGGGTTTTCCACCATAGAGAACATCAATTATATAGAGCGGGGCTATGAGGATTTTCATCTGAAACTCAGGAATCTGGGGGCCCAGATTGAACTGGTGGAGACGGAAAAGGATTACCAGAAGTTCCGGCTGAAGACCGGCTGAAGAGCAGGGTCCAGGCGGGTTTTATATTTGTGTGCAAAAATTTGGAATGGCGCAAGCCCCAGGTTCTCCGGCAGCAGTGAGAGGGCCGGCGCCTGGCAGCAAGACTAGGGTGTGTTCGTTTTTGACAATCGGACATGCCCTTGGGGTTTCACCTTATAATACCTGACAGGGGTTCTGAAAAAGTGATAGAGTAAAGGAGGATGCTTATGAAAGGCAAGAGATTGGCTGCGGCTTTGGCGGTTTCCGTGATGACATTTTCCAGTGCTGTGAGCGTATCGGCGGCGGTGCCGGAAGGGCTCTTTGATCCGGAGTATTATGCGGCTACATATGCGGATGTAAAGGCAGCGTTTGGAAACGATGCGGAGGTTCTGTACAGGCATTATCTGGAATATGGGATCCAGGAGGGAAGGGCCGGCAGCAGTGTCTTTGATGTGAGGGCATACAGGGCGCGCTACCAGGATCTGGAGGCTGCATATGGAGATGACTGGGAGGCTTATTTCCAGCACTATTTGACCTGTGGAATCCAGGAGGGCAGGAACGGTTCTCCCACAGGGGCGGCCCCTGCACAGAATGGTTCCGGTGCAGGAACGGCGGGCAGTGGAACCACGCCCGGCGGCGCAGGAGCGGCAGGCAGTACGGCCAAGCCTGGCAGCGAAGGGACGGCGGGCGGTACAACACAGCCTGGCCCGGCAGAGCAGGATCAGTTTATGGAGACTATGGCCAGGGAGGCTTTTGAGGCTGTGAACCGGTACAGGGCAGAAAACGGGAAGGAAGCTCTTACCTGGAGTGATTCCATCTATGAGGCAGCCAAGGTCCGGGCCCAGGAGTGCGCGGAAGAGTTCAGCCATACCAGACCGGACGGCTCCCGCTGCTTTTCCGTCTTTGGCAGTATGGGGATTTCCTACGGCGCTGCGGCGGAGAACATTGCAGCCGGATATGCTACAGGAGAGGCTGCCGCTGAGGGATGGTATAACAGCGACGGACACAGGAAGAACATGTTGGGAGACAGCTATAAAAAAGCAGCCATCGCATGTTATTATGTGGTGGATGGAACTGAGTTTAAGTATTACTGGGTGAACCTGTTCACGGACTGAAATCTGGAAATAAATGCTGTTGACAAAGGCCGCTGCAGGTAGTAGAATGTGTATGTACAAGTTAATAGGATTTCTCTTATTCAGAGTTGGTGGAGATACATAGGATCGATGAAGCCACGGCAACCCCAATGAGGAAGGTGCCCACCTGAGCGAGTTTTTCGAACAATAAGAGGATTAAACATGTGATTTGGTCCGCTTATTTTTCATAAGCGGACTTTTTTTACATGGGGGGCATGACGTTAGGGTCTGAAGTATGCGGACCCGTCCCCTGCATCCTGGATGGGCGAGGGAATCCAGTACAAAAAAGATACATAAGGAGAGGAAGGAACAGATGGAAAAACATTTATTTACTTCAGAGTCCGTAACAGAAGGACATCCCGACAAGCTCTGCGACGCCGTGTCGGACGCAATCCTGGATGCCTGCATGGAGCAGGATCCCATGAGCCGTGTGGCCTGTGAGACCGCAAGCTGCACCGGTTTTATCCTGGTGACAGGGGAGATCACTACCACTGCCAGCCTTGACATTCCGGCCATTGTGCGCAGGACGGTGAATGAGATTGGCTATAATGACGCAAAGACCGGTTTTGACGGCAATATCTGCGCGGTGATGGTGGCCCTGGACAGACAGTCCCCCGACATTGCCATGGGTGTGGACAAGGCCCTGGAGGCCAGGGAGTCCGGTCTCAGCGACGAACAGATCGAAGCCATCGGCGCCGGAGATCAGGGAATGATGTTTGGCTACGCCACCAACGAGACGCCGGAACTGATGCCCTACCCTATTGCCCTGGCTCACAAGCTGGCAAGGCAGCTGACAAAGGTGCGCAAGGACGGCACCCTTTCCTATCTGCGTCCGGACGGCAAGAGTCAGGTGTCTGTGGAGTATGATGAGAACGGCAGACCCATGCGCCTGGAGGCTGTGGTACTTTCCACCCAGCATGACGAGGATGTGACGCAGGAGCAGATCCATGAGGACATCAAGAAGTATGTGTTTGATCCGGTGCTGCCTGGGGAACTGGTGGATGAGGATACAAAATTCTTCATCAATCCCACCGGACGTTTTGTGATTGGCGGCCCTCAGGGGGATGCGGGCCTCACAGGGCGCAAGATTATCGTGGACACTTACGGCGGATATGCCCGCCACGGCGGCGGCGCTTTCTCCGGCAAGGACTGCACCAAGGTGGACAGGAGCGCGGCCTATGCGGCCCGCTATGTGGCCAAGAACATTGTTGCCGCAGGTCTGGCGGAAAGGTGTGAGATCCAGCTTTCCTATGCCATTGGCGTGGCACAGCCCACCTCTGTTATGGTGGATACTTTCGGCACGGGAAGGCTTGGCAATGAGCGCCTGGTGGAGATTATCCGGGAGAATTTTGACCTGCGCCCTGCAGGGATCATCAAAATGCTTGACCTGCGCAGACCCATTTACAGGGCGACGGCAGCTTACGGACATTTTGGACGGGACGATGTGGCTCTTCCCTGGGAGGCTGTGGACAAGGTGGAGACGCTGAAAAAGTATCTGTAAAAGATCTTAAAACAAAATAGACAAGATCAGAGAGACTAAGAGCACTGCCGCGTCCCATTTGGGGCCGGCAGTGTTTTTTCTAAGGCACAATCCTTTTTACTGTGCGGAAAGGGCTGGATATCGCTTAACTTTTCCCGAAACTTTGGAGATGAAATGCTGTAAATAGATAATGTACTTCTGCCTGCATTGACTGTTCCCAGGTGTCATAAGATAAAAGGAGAGATTTCTATGCCCGGTGAAGCGGGCGGACAGGATGGGATATGCTGAATGTAATCTGGGCAGTGATGATACTGTTGGCGGTGGTCTATGGGGCTGTCACCGGGCGTATGGCCGAGGTGACGAATGGGGCGCTGGACAGCGCGGGAGAAGCGGTGTCCCTGTGCCTCACCATGGCAGGGGTGGTGGCGCTGTGGATGGGGCTTATGGAGATAGCCCAGAGGGCGGGGCTCATTGAAAAACTTACCAGAGGAATCTCGCCCTTTCTGCGCCTTCTGTTTCCCAGAATTCCCCAGGGACATCCTGCGGAGGAGTACATAGCCGCCAATGTGATTGCAAATGTGCTGGGACTGGGCTGGGCCTGCACTCCGGCGGGACTGAAGGCTATGGAGGAGCTGGCGAAGCTGGAGGCGGAGCGTGGGAACCCGGAGTATCTGGATACGGAATCCGGAGAAAGGGATACCCGGGACCGGAAGTATGCACAGACCACAGCGGCAGGTAAAGACTTCCAGCTGCAGGGGACTGCAGGCCGGGGCAGGCGGGCCAGCAATGAGATGTGTATCTTCCTGATCCTTAATATCTCCTCCCTGCAGCTGATTCCTGTGAATATGATTGCCTACCGCAGCCAGTACGGCAGCGCCAATCCTACGGCCATCATTGCCCCGGCCATTGCGGCCACTTTGGTGAGCACACTGGTGGCAATCGTGTATTGCAAAATCAAGGATCACTCCGCAAGGACCGGCATGGGAGGAGGACGCATAGGCAACAGCGGGGATCTGACTGTCGGTGAAATCCGCCGGATATCCGGCAGAGGCGTCGGTTCCCGCCGGTCTGAAACGGCTGTGGGAATACCGTCGGGAAGACGGAAGGACAGGGGAGGAAAAGCGGTATGAATGCACTGGCTCATCTTTCGGACATTGTTATCCCTATCCTGATCTTTTTTATAGTAGGCTATGGATTTGTTTCCAGGGTAAAAGTATATGAAACCTTTCTGAAGGGGGCAACGGACGGCCTGAAAATCGTTGTGGATATTGTGCCTACTCTTATCGGTCTGCTGGTGGCGGTGGGAATGCTGCGGGCGTCCGGTTTCTTCGAGATGCTGGGGACGCTTCTGGGTCCAGCTGCCGCCGCAGTGGGGCTGCCTGCCCAGCTGCTGCCGCTTTTGGTGGTGAAGCTGTTCTCCTCCTCCGCGGCCACAGGGCTGGTGCTGGACGTCTTCCGCACATCCGGGCCGGATTCCTATGCAGGGATATTGACATCCATATTAATGAGCTGCACCGAGACCGTGTTCTACACCATGAGCGTGTACTTTCTGGCGGCGAAGGTGACGAAGACCCGGTTCACCCTGGCCGGAGCGCTGCTGGCTACCCTGGCGGGGACGGTGATGAGTGTGGTTCTGGCCGGGTGGATGTTGTAAGTGAAGTCCTGTAGAATATTATTGCAGACGATAAAGAACAGCGACCTGTACAGCAGCGCTTCTCAGCCGAATATGGCAGAATACGCAATAAAACTGCTGTATTCATTTCGCATAGATTGTCTTCTTGCCGATTTTGTCAGGATATTGCAGTATTCCATGGGGGCAGACTGGTTCAGCGCGGCTGTCATAATGTGTTGGTTCATTTCTATTAGGCTGAAGTGATATGTAAATATCTATATTAAAATTAAAAATTTGTATTTACAAATACAGCGGACCCTGATATGATGAACGCAGGAGGTACCTCTTGCAGGAGAGTTTGAGAGAAGGGGCGTATGATTCGTATTTGGACAGGGAGGCAGGGCTATGCAGTCACGTTACATTCAGATAGCGGAACAGATCCGGGGACAGATCGCCGATGGGCTGTACCCGGAAGGGAGCAGGATTCCCACAGAAAATGAGTTGGCCCAGTCCCAGGAGGTCAGCCGTCCCACCGTGAGACAGGCTCTGGATCTGCTGGTCAGGGAGGGGCGTCTGGTGCGGGTGAAAGGCAGCGGGACCTTTGTGGCCCAGCCCAAGCTTGTACATGAATCCACCAGCTTTGTCACAGGGTACAGGGAGGAGAGCCGAAAGAAAAGCCGCATTCTGCGCACAAAGGTGGTGTGCCTTCAGACAGAAAAGGCCGGGGAGCAGGTGGGAGACGCTCTGAAAATCAGTGCGGGCGATATGGTAACACGTCTGGTGAGGATACGTCATCTGGAGAATCTGTATTCCAATGCCCCGGTGGTGTATACCACGCTGTATGTGCCCCTGAAGCTTTTTCCGGAGATGCCGCAGCTGGATTTTACGGACACTTCTTTTTATGAGGCTCTGGACAGCAGAGGGTTGTCGGTAGTGCACGCCTCCCGTAAACTGGAGGTGGTCATGCCTCCGGCAGAGGTGGCGGCGGGCCTGGGGATCACGCCCTTTGAACCTGCGGCCTTTATCACATCCCGGGGGTACACACAGGCTGGCCGGACAATAGAGTACACGGAGAGCTATTATCCTGCCAGCCGGAGCAGCTTTCAGATAGAAATCAACAGATAAAACAATATAAAAGTACAGTACATTATAATAGGAAAATAAGTAAACAAGGCGGCAAGATGATAATGCAGTAAAGAGAAGGAACAGGATCATGGGAAAGCGGATCAAGGATGTGTACATTGTACATCACTCTCACACGGACATTGGCTATACCGACCTGCAGGAGCAGGTTATCTATAACCAGGTTCACAATATTAAAAATGTGATCTCCATCGTGAAGAGGGGCTATGAGACAGGCAGTCAGGAGAAGGAGTTCAAGTGGAACTGTGAAACCTATCTCTGCGTGGAACGGTTTCTGGAGAGTGCTTCGGAAGCGGAGAAGGCAGATTTTTTTGACCTGGTTAAAAGGGGAAACATAGGAATCTCTGCCACCTATCTGAATTTTACGGATCTGGCGGATGTGGGAATGCTGGAGCATAAGACTTCAGAGATGCAGGCGATTTTTACCGGTCAGGGCTTTCCTGTGAAAACGGCCATGAATGCGGATATCAACGGGATTTCCCTGGGAGCCCGGGACGTGCTGATCCGCAGCGGCGTGGAATTTCTGTATACCAACATTCACACCCACCATGGCATGTATCCCCTGTACCAGAATCAGAAACCTTATTTCTGGGAGAACCATGAGGGAAAGAGGCTGCTGGTGTGGAACGGGGAGCACTACAATCTGGGAAATTCCCTGGGCATTGTGCTCAGCAAGAATGTGAATTTCATGACGGAAAATTATTTTGGGAAAGAGGAGGAGGCCACGGCCCTGGAGACCCTGCACACCAGGATCCTGAACAGTGTTGAGGAGTATGAGGAGAGCGGTTACGCCTACGATTTTTATATCACCAGTGTCAGCGGCGTCTTCTCTGATAATGCCCCGGCGAACCCTGCCATCATAGCCACCATAAACGCCTTCAACCAGCGTTTCGGCGGGGAAGTGGCGCTGCACATGGTGACACTGCAGGAACTCTATGATCTGATCAGGGACAAAACCGCAGATGCGCCTGTGTACCGGGGAGCCATCAATGACTGGTGGGGCAATGGTGTGGGCAGCACCCCCTACGCGGTGAAGCATTACAAGGAGGCTCTGCGCATTTCCCATATCTGCGACTGCCTGGAGGAAAAGACAGGTGTGAGGAATGAGGAACTTGTCCGGACCGGGGAGGACAATGCCCTTCTCTACGCAGAACACACCTGGGGGCATTCGGCTACCATCGGCAGCCCCTATGAGACCATGGTGACAAATCTGGATATCCGCAAGACCAGCTATGCCTCCAAGGCTCATGAGGCGGCGGCTCTGCGCAGAAGCGAGCAGTTCCGCCTGCTGGGAGATATTCTGTGCTATTACAACAACGGCGGTGAGGTGAAGGCCGTCTCCACCAGCGGCAGGCAGGGGGTATTTCCTGTGGAATTCTATGTGGAGACCATGGGACTGTCCGGAGTGAAGGTGGCGGACAAAGAGACAGGGGTGATTTTGCCGACACAGCTTTCCTCCCACCCCAGGGGAGTGCTGGTGAGTTTTCTGGCGGAGTTTGAGCCAAAGGAGGAGAAAATTTTCACCTATGAGGAGCAGCCGGCGCCGGATCAGGGACTGTACACCCGCACGGCCTGGGTGGGGGCGGAGAGAGTGCGGGATATTGTGAACGATTATGACAGGGAGAGTTATCAGCTTCCCTACCGTCTGGAAAATGAATGGTTTCGGATCTGTTACCAGGTGGGGGAGGGCATCACTTCTTTCCGGCACAAAAAGAAAGAGGCGGAGCTGCTGAAGAAGGGGCTGGAAAAAGTGTTTACCCCCATATATGAGAAGACGGAGATTCGCAAAGGTGTATATGCAGAGCGGGCCCATCTGGGGCGGAATGTGAGAGGGCTGCACGGGGTCCAGTGTCAGGGGCGGCTGCAGGACATTAAGATTCTGGATCACGGTCCTGTGTTTGACAGGGTGGAGCTGGTCTTTGATCTGGAGGGAACTCTTCACAGCAGCGTTATCCTGAAACTGTACCGGCATCTGCCCAGGCTGGAGTTTACCTGTCGGATCGCCAAAACACTCAGCGAGGACATTGAGAGCGTTTACCTGCCCCTGTGCCTGGATCTTCCAGGCAGCAGCATTCACATCCATAACGGCAGAGCAGCCATGCGGCCGGGGGTGGATCAGCTGCCGGGCACCAACATGGAGTACTACATTGCGGATGAGGGGCTGCTGTACCAGGGGGCAGATGGGGGAATCCTGATCAACACTTATGATACCCCCCTGCTGTACATGGGTGAAATGAAACACCATCCCATTCTGCTGTGCGACAATAAGGAGGAGAACAACCGCCGCCCTGTTTACAGCTGGATTATGAACAATACCTGGGAGACCAATTTTAAGATGGATCTGTCCGGTTTCGGGGAGTTTCGGTATTCTGTGGAACTGCAGGAGGGAAGCCTGGAGGAAAATCTGCAAAGGCTGAGGGAAAACGATATGGGAGTGGTGAGTTTTATAACGGCGTAAGGAGTATATGTCCAAATAGAGATTCTCCGCACCGGCATAGGAATCTGCGCCTGATACAGTTCCACAGGCGGTTGAGCTGCTCTACTGGGACTCAAACATCAGGTTATGGCAGGCGGGCCCACGTTCCTGTACAATGGAAAGGTAAGAAACAGCCGGGAAACAGACTTCTCGTCTGCTTCCAAACGCAGCTGCAGTGTACAGGAAAGGAAAGAAGGCATATGGAGATGAATCTGGCCGAGAGGCTGAGAAGTTTGAGAAAAGAAAAAAATGTGTCCCAGGAGAGGCTGGCGCAGTATTTGAATGTTTCGTTTCAGGCAGTGAGCAAGTGGGAGAACGCAAACTGCTGTCCGGATATTTCCCTGCTGCCGGATATTGCGCGGTTTTTCGGCATTACCATTGACGAACTGCTTCAGGTGGAGAAGATTGACCAGGAGAAAGTGTTCCAGGACTATCAGGCCAGGGCCTGTGAGCTGTTCCGCAGCGGGAAGAGGGAGCAGGTGCTTTCCCTCTGGCGGGAGGCTTACCATAAGCTTCCCAACAGCATAGAAGTCAAGGAGATGCTTATGTCCGCCTGCTTTGATACGGACAAGGTAAAATATCAGAAGGAGATTCTTGAACTGGGGATGGAGATCTGCAACAGTGAAGGGGACAGCTATTACAAAGGACAGGCCATTGAGCAGATTGCCCGCACCTGCGCGGAAAGCGGAGACAGAGTTATGGCAGAGCGCTGGGCGGCAAAGGCCCATCTGCTTATGCATGCCCGGGAGGTTCTGCGGATGCAGATTCTGGAGGACGGAAAAGACCTGGCGGAACAGTTTTCCTCAGCAAATTACTGGATGTTTAACAGGCTGTGCTATATGGCCCTGGGACTTTGCGGCGGCAGGAATACGCCAGGAGGGCCAGGTTACATTCAGGCGGTTGAAAAGGCTGTGGCGAAGCTTTATGAAGTGGTCTACCCTGGAGACGACATGGGATTTGAGGAACTGGAGCTGATGTGCATTATGCACAAGTGTATTGCGGAGGACGAGATCGCTCTCGGCGGCAGGGAGGAGACGGTGGAATATGAGCTGAACCGGGCTCTGGAGTGTGCCCGGAAGTCCATGTCCGTGGAGGAACATGCCCTGCCCCACCCGCTGGTGAAAAACTGGCATGTGCAGGGGGCGCCTTCGGATAACCGGCAGGTGGTCCGCCTTCTGAAGGGAGAGCTGGGCAGGGCATGTTTTGACGGCTGCAGGGGTATGGCATGGTTTATGAAGATGGAGCAGAGGCTGGAGAGCCTTCTGCAGGAGGAAGCCCGGATATGATTCCGGGCTTCCTTTTTTAAAAGGTTCAGTGTGCGGCGGGGGACGAGATTTGGAAATTAGAGGTAGGAAAAGAACTGGAAACGTGGTATATTAGTTATGGATCTATGTGATAAATAAGTCTGGAAACAGGTATACGGGTGCTTGGGAGACTGTTGGGAGACGAAAAGCTTTGATAAGGGTGCTGGAGGGACATGAAGATGACACTGCAGGAGAAGGTGGGAGTGTTAGTGCGGTATTGCAGTCAGTATCAATCCCATGGATTTATGATGGATGAGAGAAATACGGACAGACATTTCAATGTGCAGCTTCTGGAAGAAAAATATATCAGGGACAATATAGAAAAACTCAAAGTGATTATCCTCACCGGGGAGGCTGGGGATGGAAAATCCCGGATAATGTGGAATCTCCGAAGCTTATTGCAGCAAAAGGGGTTTGCGCAGCCATGTGAGGATTTCTCGGCCCTGCAGGAGAGAGAGAAAGAGGAGTGGATAGCCCGCCTGAAGGGTGTGTTGGAGGGAGAATCTTCCGAGAAATTAATTGTGTTAGCCAATGTGGGGGTGTTCACTCAGGCCATCCTGAAGTTTTCCCTGGATTTCATGGAGGAACTGACCAGGAAGCGGGAGGATGTATACATCTGTAATTTTGAAAACCGCAACCTGGCCGGCAATAAAGAGCTTTTTGAAAATATAGTAAAGGAGTTTCTGGACTATGAGGACCCCTGCGCCAATACGGAATGCCCCTGTTATGGAACGTGTGTCTACAGACAGAATATAGAGAAGCTTCTGTCCGCTTCCGGAATCAGGGCCATGAGGATCCTCTGTGATTCGGTTTATCTCACAGGGGGGCATATTACCTTCCGGGAACTGCTGTCCCTGCTGGCCTATACAGTTACCTTCGGTCAGGACTGTGAAGAGCGCAGGTCCCGGCCGGATAGCGGAGAGAGGATGCTTTACTATCATATCTTTGAGGAGAGCCAGGACATACTGCTGCGCAAAATTTCCTGGATGGATCCCGGACTGGAGAGGGGCGGGGATGAGGGGGCTCCTGACAGGGAGGCGTATCGGAATGGATTGCGCAGAGCTTTTTTTGACGCGGAGCAGGATTCCTATGGAATGCTTCACGTGGAGTATCTGAAGGAATTTCGGCAGGTGCTGGAGCACATCCACGAGCCCCCGTACAATTTTGACACGGCCACAGATCAGAATCCCCTGCTGCTGCAGCTGAAAAAAGGCATCAACAAAATGAGCAGCCAGGGGAAAAAGGACACAGGACTCACGGTGATGGACACCCCGGCAATTTTTGACAAAAAAATCCGGATGGAATATCTGGTGACGCAGGATATCAGTATGATCTGGCATCGGTATGATCTGCAGATCGGCGGAGAAATGCCCCGGAAGGATGTGTTCTGGAATAAATTCTATCTCAGCTATTTATATGAGGAGAAAAGCGGACAGAAGGAACTGATCAGCCTTTTGATTGATTATCATCAGTTTTGCTTCCTTATGCGGTGCAGCTATGATTTCTTTATGAACCGCAACGGTATGAGCCAGGAAAAATATGCGGTAAACGCCTATTACCGCAAAATACTCTCTGTAAAGGAAAACGCTTATGATACAGTGAAGGTGTGTTTTGACGATGAACTGGGTGAATTCAGTGATTTTTATCTGACCATTCACTCGACAACAGATGCCTTTACCGGGGATGTGACCCAGAATGTTCTGATCAGAAAAGGAGACTGACATGCCAAAGAGTAAAGCCAACGACAAGGTTGCCGCCTTTGTGGGGATCTCCGCGCCGGAGACTCCCAAATATCTGCTGGCCAACAACTTTCTGCTGGAATATTTTGAACAGACCGGGGAACAGGTGGAGCTGTACAGTTATGCCTGGTTTGAGGAGAGGAAGAGTCTGGTCACCCAGGATGTGGAGAATCAAGAGGAGCTGAAAAAAGCTTTTAACCGGTTTTTGTATCGATATCTGGGGGATGAGACCATTCATCAGGAGAACAATCGTTTAAAGGATGAGCGCCATTTTTATTTTCCTCTCACACAGGGGATGCTGATGGAGAGAAGCCCCACCCTACGCCATATGCTGTTTCACCTGCAGACATTGGATGATAAGTTCTGTTATGAGGAGATGCAGCGGAAACTGGAGAACTATATCTTTCATGGCCATTCCGGGGCCAACAATATCTGGAAGGTTTTATTCCAGGAGAAGGAAGAGATTCGTCTGCGGAAGCGGGATGTGAAGGGGGAGGGGGATGACTTTTGGGATATGCTCAAACCTGTCGAGAAAAATAGGATGCAGGCCCTGGGAGAGTCCCTGAACCGGGATCTGGATATCCTTCTGACCTGCAGATTTTTCACGGATCTGGACTTTTACCGCAAATATCAGTATTTGTCAGTGCTTCTCACCAGTTATGTGCTCCAGTACATACTGGTGCGAAAAGGGCCTAACGCCAGCATGCTCTGCAAGGGAAAACCTCTGGACGACAGGCTCAACGGGGATATCCACAGGGCCTGCAGCTATAACTATGCCAGGCTGCGGGAGGTGTTCCCTGAGATGATGAAAGTTTCCTATGGGGAGGCGCTGAAGGCTTATGTGGGAAAGAAAGGAGCTTTCCGGTTATCTGCCCATGATGAGGATCTGTGGCTGGAGGAAAAATCTTTTGAGGGCTTTATGGCCGATCTCTCCGGCAGGGAGAAGAACAGGAAGAAAATGGACTATGAAGTTTTGCTGAAGGGATTTGGCATAGGGGATGGGGAAGAGAAAGAGATGACAATGAAGGAGTTCGTCATGCGCTATCTGGACTTGATCGGGAAAAAGCAGGGGTCCAATTTGCAGAAGATGTCCTCCATTCTTTCCAGCAGCGGAAAACAAATTGACATGGTATATCCCAAAACCAATGTGAATTTCAAGTATTTTGCCATGGCGGAAGGACTGGCGGAATTTTACGTGCGCCTTTATCTGGCAAGGAAGAAGAGCCGGTACGACTACCTGGATAATTTTATGGAAGATCTGGCAGACCGGTATCACATTATCATTTCCAAGACAAGCAAGAATGAAAAATACTTAAAGACCTATAAGCCCCTCTTGTCCGCTCAGGAATTATGGAAGAATAAACAGGCGTTTCTGGATACCCTGAACAGCGCAAATTGCCTGATCAAGCTTTCCGACAGTGGGTTTATTGTGACGCTTCCGGAGGAAAAGGGAGGATTTAAGCTGATATGAGCAAATGGCAGGAAGAGTTTGTAAAATATGTTGACTGCTATGTGAGGCTGCTCACGGAGGGGAAGGAAGAATTTTTTCTGTCCCTGTGCGATGTGGAGGAGGAGCTGCTGGAGGGGCTGGACACCTCCGGGCTGACAGAATACTGTGTGATTATCGTGAGCAATCACAATTATGCCCAGGCGGTCAAAATGCGGAATGCGGTGAATGTGTCGAAAATCGTTCTGCTGTCGGGAGAAGGGGTGAAGCAGATTGATTCCCTGAAGGATTTTAACGAGTATCCCATACTGGCGGAAAAACGTAAGATACTATGGGATTGTATGCAGGCGGCGCTGGAGGTATTTCTGCATTCGGAGGTCCGCAGCTTTCTGGAGGTGATCTTGGAGCAGAGTGAGATCACCCTGAGCGCCTTGTTAAACTATCTGAAAGAATCCATGGAAACCAAGGGCGTGCGGAGGGGAGCCTCCTCTGTCCAGCGGCAGAAGAAAGGCCCGGGCTCCGGGAATTTTAGCAATCTTCTGTCACTGGAGAAGCTGAACCGGAATCTTCCTCTTCTGGGCATGTGGAAGAGAAGGGAAGACAGGGGCATTCTGAAAAAAGGCGAGACAGGGCGCATTTTGCGGGCCTCCAGGTATACGGTTGTGGAGAGCCGGCTGACAAAGGCGGTTATGGAGAATAAAATTACCGATCCCAAAGTGGAGAGGGCCATTACCCAGGGGCTTGCCGCCGGAAATATTGAGAGCATTTTCAAGAAAGTCTATTTTGACCAGGTGGAAGCGTACCTGAAAGCACCCTCCAAGGGGACGGGGACCAAGGCCGCCCGGTCCGGAGAGACAGAGGAGGTCTCCTATGACTGCTCCTACCAGTATTACCTGTGTGTGGAATCAGGAAAAGCCATCCCTGAGATTGAGGAGGAATGGATGGAAAACAGGGGGAAGGAAGACTCCGAGGAGGAACAGGAGACCCCGTGGTATAAATGCGGTGAGGAAGAGCTGGAGCTTTTTAAAGAGCAGTGCAGAAGGATGGAAATAGCAATCAATGAAATGAATCTGGAGGAAAACTGGATTCAGGAGATTCGGCACCGGTTTCAGACGCTGCAGGAGCTTTTTCAGCGGGAATGGGAAACCATAGCCAAGGCCACGCCGGTCTGTCTGAATAAGCTCTGTGACAGCGGGGCGGCGTACACCAGGCAGTACCTGGAACTGCTTTCGTTTATCTTAAGGGAGGGCAGGATCCGCTCTGTGGTTGCCGGAACTTCCCTGGTTCAGATGCTCCAGACGCTGTTCTGCAGGTTTGGGAACGGAGAGATTGAAATGCCTTTTTATCATCCTGTCTGTATGTTATACCATATGGGTGTGGAACGAATGTATCGGTATACAGTGGAGCGGCAGAAGGAAGAGGGAAGGGACGGAGTAAAAGACCGGATCAGGATGGAGATCATCAGGGAGGCCGGGAAACAGTTCCCCATAGAATATATCCAGGTGGCCGAGAGACCGTATGCTGTGGATCACAATACGGTCTGGAAAAGCGGGAAGGTGGTCTTTCGGGACAACAGGGCCGGCACCATATACTCTGCGGTGGATTTCCGCATGATATCCAGGCCGGTGCTGGATTACATAGTGTGGCATCCCCTTCTCACTTACATTAAAATAGCCGTTATCGACGTCAGCAGGCTGGGGGGACTTGTGCAGCTTGTGAACAGAATTCTGCAGTTTTCGCAGGAGCCCTGGTGTAATATAGGAAGGGTGGAATTTCTGATTCTCTCTGCCAAGGAGGAAGAGCTGAAGAAGGAAATGTCAGAGCTGTGGGACAGCATCGGCGGGGAAGACCTGGTATGTTTCCGTTTTGACAGGAGGGGATACTGGGAAAAGGGGCAATATCATATGAAGAAGATCATGGAAGAATTTGACTTGATTATCATAGCAGATAATTCCATGCTGTACCGGGAACCCAGGAAGATGTCTTTTGCCAGCAACGGCTTAAAAAACCGATTGCAGACCTTTGACCTGGAGAGGCAGGTGGACCGATATTTCCGTCAGGAAAACTGTGATGTGATGGTGCTGTGGGATTCCCTGCAGCACATGGCGGAGAACCGGGGGGAGGGGTTCTGGATATGGAAGAACCGGGAGCTGGACAATGGTTTTTTGACGGAGATGAACCGTTTTGTGTCGCAGGAGCCGGACAAGGCGGCGGTGCTGCTGAGCTCTCATGAGCATATTTTATCCGAGATCCACAGAACCCAGTACATCCGTGTTCTCCAGGGGGGATACCACAGCAGGAGCCTTTCCATTATAGAATTTGAGAATGACAACAGACGCAGGCGCCTGCCCGACCAGGGAGAACCCAGGGCAGTTTATTCTTTGAGAGAATTCTACGAGACCCTGCTGGGGATTGAAAAAATTCAGGAGGAATTTTCCAAGTCTCTGGAGGATATTATTCTGGAGTTCGGCTACAAGGACGGAGAGTTTAGCTGCGGCTGCAAGGCGGTGGAGAAAGACGGGGACGATCCGGACAGGGAGTGGGCGGAAGCCTGTGTGGAGTGGATTTATTGGCAGGTGGGTAAGCTGTCCGGCATGGATAATATCTTGGGATCATATTTTCAGGACGCCCTGCTGAACTGTCTGCTGGCCCAGGCGGAAAATCTGCCCTCGGTTCTTCTGGCGGAGAGGCTGTATGCAGAGGGATTTGAACAGGTGCTTGGAGAGTTTACCGGGCTCACCATTGAATGCAAGAAAGCGGAAACTGCCAAAAGAGGGGGACAGGCCGGGGAAAAAGATTGCATGGAGGCAATGAAGCTGCATGAGATACTGTGCTTTGTGAGAGAAAAAGCAAGCATTGACGAACAGGCAGTCAGCCAGTTCAGGGAGAGATATGACAGGGAGCTTCTGGAACGTCTGATAAAATGTGACGATGAACATGGCCTGCTGCCCCGGGGGGACAGGGATAAATTGCAGAAAATACTGGAAAGGACTTTAAAATAATATGGCCGGACAGAAGAAACACAATGAGATTGTATTTGTGAACTCTTTTAAAGGAGGGGCAGGGAAGACCACTTTATCGTTGACTCACTGTATTGATGACCTGTTCCATGAGCAGAAATTTGAGAATGTGATTTACATAGATCTGGACATTCTGGGGACGGCTACCAGCTACCTTTTTGACAAGGATAAGCTCCCATTGGAAAAATGCTTCAATCACACCAAAAAAGCGGTGAGGGTGGATCTGGACTATGAGGGGGAGACAAAAGGGCTTCATGTGCTTTATCTGTCCCCGGAACTAAAGACAAGGTCCATTTATAAGGGCATAAATTATATCAACAATCAGGATATTGCCCAGCAGCTTCTTCGCGACGACATTACTGCTTTTGTGCGGGAGAGGGTAGAAGGACAGGAGGGGAATCTGATTGTGTTTGACTGTGCGCCTGGTTTCTCCAAGATGGAACAGGAACTTTTAAAGACATGCTATGACATGAAGCTGGCCAGGAAGACTCAAGTCAGGGAGGAGTATGTGGCCACACTGGACTCAGGCCATATTGAAAAGTGTGTGCAGTGTCTGGCGGACAGCTGGAAAACTTTTCAAGTTCAGCCGGATTTTCGCAATATCCGTCTCACACTGAATGACATACAGAATTATTACAGTTATGCCAATAGAGATCCCAAGTCAGACGCGGAGCAACAGTTCCAGGAGATTGCGGAGACCATAAGCGCAAGACTTCAGGAGGAACAGGTTCGTGAAGTGGAGATATTCTTCTGGAGGTATTCTCAGGATATTGCAGTACATTCCGTTTTCAGGCATCAGAGGTTTGTGGAAAATCAGGTGGACTGCTATATTCTGACACAGGACAGCTATAAGAAGTACCAGGCTTAAGGGAAGGAGCCTGAAAAACAAAACCAAAGAAAACGAAACAAGTCTGTGAAAGCAAGAGTTTAGAAATGTGAAATTGAGGGATGCTAAGACCGCATGATGGGGAGAGACTCCGGTATGGACTGTAGGAATATAAATGATTCAGCAATGTATGACTATTTTGAAAAGTTGATATATGAAGATACCTTTAGCCAGAGAGGATGGAAAAAAGAGGAGGATTCGGCGCCCTATGGTTTGACGGATCAGCAGGTCAGGACCATCCATGGGTCGAAAAAGCTGCTGTATGGGGAGAGGGATGCGGACAGGCAGATCTGCCTCCTGCAGGCCATGCAGAAATTTCTGCATGAATATATCGGGATTGAGGGGCTGGAAGAACTGTTGATGAACAACTACGGCACCATAGAGAATGGCATTTTCTTTGAGCATGACAGTCTGGGCAGGGCTGCCAATATCAGGGAACATTCCAAGCACCAGCTGAAAAATGCTTATCTTGGCTCTGTCTTCCTGTTGGAATTCGGATACCTGGAGCATATGGCCCAGGTGGTCTGTCAGGAGCAGAGTCCTGTCACAGGCTATCTGGCAGCGCAGGCCAGGAAGGCGGTGGAGAGCAGAGAGGATGTGCCCTGTAAGCTGGAGGAGTGGATTTATAAAATTGTTCTTCTCAGCGCCCTGTTTCACGATATTGGTTATCCATTGGAATACCATCTCCGGGCTGCCAGGGAGATTGCCGATTATCCGCCCCGGCTGAAGCTGCTGACACCGGCTGTGAAGACAGAATTTTCGGAGATTAAAGTGTATTTGCTGGAGAGCCAGCTGTTTCAACAGGTGGAGCATGAGGAGATCCAGGAAAAGTATCGCAGGAATAATCATGGGGTTCTGTCAGCCTTGAGCCTGTTAATGCATTTTTATTATGGGGGAAGAATATATTCCATGTCCGGTGAGAAACGCTGCCTGATAGAAATGTCGGCGTTGGCCATTTACCACCATACGGACCGGTTTTCAGAGGCGGAGCGCATGGTTTATCTGCAGGATCCCATCTCTTATATGGTCCGGCTCTGTGATGATCTGCAGGAGTGGGAGCGTTTTAAACTGCTCATCAGCGACAAGCATAACTACCTGCTCTGTGACGAGTGCGGTAAGATACTGGGGGAGAAGAATGGAGAGTACACCTGCCCCGGCTGTAAACAGAAGTACCGCAAAGTGACACAGATCATTAACCGTAAAGTGAACTATATATGCCTGTGTGACGGACTGGAGATAGGGAAGGATGGAAGTGGATTGAGGATTCGATTTCAATTCCATCTGATGAAACAGATTGAGATTCTCCTGGATGATTATACTGCAGTGATTAAAAGTGAAAAAGATATCCTGAAGATTGAGAAAATGATAAAAGACCAGGGTTTGACTCCTGAGATGAAGCTGGACTGGTTTGTCTCCAACAATCCGCTGTATTTGATCGAAAGAATGATAGATACCAGCGGGAAGGGAGGGGAGGTTGAGGCCTGGATTCAGGGGCAGAAGGGGACAGGAAAGGGCCGCAGTCTGAAGGCTTTTTACCGTGATTTTCTCTCCAGACGTGACAAGGGTGTCTTTGGCGGGAAATTGGAGACAAATACTCTGAAATATGAGGGGCCGGTACAAGAGTATGTAAAAGAATATTATGGGGAGATATACTGTCTGTATTGTTTTCTTTTTGAAGAGGAAGAGGAAAGCTCCCGCAGGTTGTGATACAGCTCAATGTTCTGGCGGAAAATTGGGGTTTACGCAGGGGAACATTTGTGCTAGAATGAAAATATGATGCAGGATGTAAAGTATGTTCGTCAGGAACAGTGAGCAAGGAAAACGCTGTTTTGGGACAGTTCCTGAGGATGAGAAAGGAGAGTGCTGGGGCTTGAAAAAGCAGCCGCAGCCAATGGGAAGATGGGAAAAAGTAAAACCTACTGTAATGACTATGAAGACTATGAAGAGGGAAAAAACGCCAAGACTCTGGTGGAGGACATTCTGAACGATCCGGAACTGCCCCAGCTGGAGGAGCTGATTATCGGCGGCTGGGGGGAAGAGTTTGACGAGAGCTGCCAGCCCATCATTGACGGCATTGCGGAGAATGCGGACAAGTTCAGCCATATCACAAAAATCTTTTTCGGCGACATGGATTATGAAACATGTGAGGTGTCCTGGATCACACAGGGAGATTACAGCAGCCTTTGGAAGGCCATGCCCCAGCTGAAAGATCTTACCATAAAGGGCAGCAATGACCTTTCCCTTGGGGTGATAGAGCATGAGAACCTGGAGTCCCTGACCATTATCTGCGGGGGTCTGGGCAAGGATGTGATAGAGGAGATTGCAAAGGCAAAACTTCCGAACCTGAAAAAACTTCTTCTGTATATTGGAATTGAGGACTATGGTTTTGACGGAAATGCGGATACAATCAGGGCGCTGCTTGCGGATTCCGATTTTCCCAGCCTTATCTATCTGGGGATCACAGACAGCGAGATCCAGGATGAGCTGACGGAGGTGGTTCTGGAGAGCAAGTACATTCGCCAGATCACCGCTCTGGATCTGTCCAACGGAAGTCTCACGGACAAGGGGGGAAAACTCCTCCTGGAGAAGCTTCCTGAGCTTCCCAATATTGAGATATTGGATGTGCATCACCACTATCTGTCGAATGAAATGATGGAGGAGCTGCAGAAACTTTCCATCACGGTGAATCTCGCTGAGCAGGAGAAGCCCTACGAATGGAACGGGGAACGGTGGTACAGTGCCATGCTGACAGAATGAGCGGGATTCTGCTGATGGGAGTGGGCGGCGGGAAGAGAAGGTATTATTTTGAACAGGCCGCCGCCCAAAAAGGGATTTCTGTGTCTTTCCTGGACTGGGGGGAGCTTCTGGCTTCCGAAGGAGAAGGGGAATCCAAGCCCGGGCATGGGGAAGAAGGGGCTTTGGCCTGGGAAAAGGCCTGGTCCGGGGAGGGCGCTCCTTCCCGGAAGGATCTGCGCCGGTGGGTGGTGAAGATTGATCCGCCGGAGTGGGAGAGCAGCCGTCTGAGTCAGCTGGAAGAGCTCACAGGCCGGTACGGGGAGTGGCTCCGCAGGCTTTCCCGTCTGCCTGGAGGAAATTTTCTGAATCACCCCCTGGACATAGAGGAAGTGCTGGACAAGCGCAGGTGTAAGGAAAGACTTGCCCGGGAAGGGGTCTCTGTGACCAAGATGTACGGGGAAAGCTTCTCCTGCGGGGAGGAATTGCTTGCTTTTATGAGAGACCGCAGAATCGGCCAGGTATTTGTTAAGCCGGTCACAGGGGCAGGGGCGGCAGGAGTGTCGGCCCTGAGATTCTCTCCGAAAACCGGGCGGATTGTGCTTTATACCTGCGGAATCCTGGAAGGGGAAGAGATTTTTAATACAAAGCGGATGTTCCGGCTGGAGGGAAAGGAAGGGGCAGCCTTTCTGGACAGTCTGCTGAAGTTGGACTGTGCGGTGGAGAGATGGTACGGGAAAGCTGTTTTCGGGGAGTACAGTTATGACCTGAGGGTGATTGTTCAGGGGGGAAGGATCGACTATATACTTCCCAGGCTGTCCAAAGGTCCCATTACCAATTTACATCTCAATAATCATTCCATGGAGTTTGGGGATCTGCGTCTGGACCAAGGGACGATGGAGGGGATCAGGGAGCTGTGTTTTAAGGCGGCAGCCTGTTACCCTGGACTGAAGAGCATCGGCATGGATGTTCTGCTGGAAAAGAGAAGCCTCAGGCCCCGAATCATTGAGATGAACGCCCAGGGGGATCTGCTCCACAGGGATGTCTATGGGGAGAACCGGATATATGGGCGGCAGATTGACATCATGGCTGAAATGCTGAAGAATCTGCCGGATTGAATGATAGAAGAAACTCTACAGCAGAAAGGATGGAAAACTATGAGTGAAGTGCCTTTTTCAGCATTTCGGGTTCGCAATGAGGACAAAGAAGGTTCTGTTGACATGGGGCAGGTGGTGGGAAGCTGCGACATTTTATTTATCTGCCTGGACACGCTCCGGTATGACGCCGCCGTGGCGGAAGAGGAAAGCGGCGGGACCCCGGTCTTAAACAGATATGGAACCTGGGAGAAACGCCAGGCGCCGGGAAATTTTACCTATCCTTCCCATCATGCCATTTTTGCGGGATTTCTTCCCTCCAGGGACGAGGCCAGGAGCATTGGGGAACAGGAGATGCTGTTTTTTCCCAAAAGCGTCGGCATGGGGAAAAAGGTTCCCAGGGGAGCCTATGGGTTTGATGCCAGCAACCTGGTCCAGGGGCTTCATGAGGACGGATATGACACCTGGTGCGTGGGGGGAGTGGCTTTTTTTGACAAACGGTCAGAGCTGGGAAAGGTGTTTCCGTCTTTTTTTGAGAAGAGTTACTGGAATCCATCCTTCTCCTGCCCTGTGAGGGAAAGCACACAGAATCAGGTTGATTTTATCTTGAAACGTCTGGAAAAAAACACCGATTCCAGGAGGATATTTCTGTATTTAAATGTGTGTTCCATCCATTATCCCAACTATTTCTATCTGGAAAATGAAAAAGAGGACAGCCTGGAGACCCACAGGGCGGCGCTGCGGTATGTGGACGGCCAGCTGGAGCGGCTTTTTGAGGGATGGAAAGAGAAAAGGGGAAGGACTTTTGTGGTGTGTTTTTCGGATCATGGTACCTGCTATGGGGAGGATGGATACATATTCCATGGTGTGAATCACCCCGTGGTGAGCACAGTGCCCTATAAGCATTTTTTCCTGTGAAGAGGAATGAGGTGGTTTCCATGAACAGATATGTTCAGTATATGTACAGTTATCCCCACAAGACGGCCTACAGGCCATTGGAGAATATTGATCTGCGGGATTATATGGTGAACCTGGAGGGTGAAGGACATGGCTTGTACCTTCACCTTCCTTTTTGTGAGAGCAAATGCGGATACTGCAACCTGTTCTCTGTGACGGGCTGCAGCCAGGCTCATATGGACGCATACCTTGAAGGGGTGGTGCGGCAGATGAGACAGTACAGGGAGATACTGCCTGGGAGTACGGTGTTTTCGGACTTTACCATAGGGGGAGGTACGCCCCTGCTGTTGAGCCCGGGGCAGCTGGAGGAGATGTTTCGGGCGGCAAAGAGAGAGATGCCCCTGGGAGCGTCATGCCATGTGGTCATAGAGACGGCGCCAAAGCAGACCGACAGGGAGAAAGCCAGGCTGTTGAAGGCACTGGGAGTAACAAGGGTCAGCATGGGGATACAGAGTTTTGAGGAGGAAGAGCTGGCGTGGCTTGGGCGGCGTCACGACAGCAGGCGGGCCCGGGAGGCGGCGGGACTTCTGATGGAGACGGGGTTTGAATGCGTCAACTTTGACTTTATCTATGGACTGCCGGGGCAGACGGCAGAAAGCCTTCTGAGGTCTCTCAGGTGGGCGGTTTCTTACTCACCGGAGGAAATTTTCCTCTATCCGCTGTATATCAAACATGGGGTCAGGCTGGAGAGGGATGGGAAGAAGGCGCTGCTGGATCCGGAGCATGTCTATGAGTTGTATCTCCAGGGAAGGGCGTTTTTAAAGGAACAGGGGTATGACCAGATTTCCATGCGGCGTTTTGTAAAGAGGAGCGTGGGCGGAGTTCGGCCAGAGTTCCAGGAGTGCGGCTTTACCGGCGCTCTGTCCCTGGGCTGCGGGGGAAGGAGTTATCTGGGGCGGCTTCACACCTGCACTCCTTACCGGATCACAAGGCAGGAGGCCCTGGAGGAAATTGAAGCGTTTCAAAAAAGGGAAGACTTTCTGTCCGTCTCCCACGGAATCCTGCTCTCTGAGGAGGAGCTCCGGAGGAGGTATGTGATAAAGCATCTTCTGATTCGTCCAGGGATTCCCAGGCAGGTATACAGGCAGAAATTCGGGAGGGAGGTAATGGAGGAATTTCCGCTCCTCAGGACCTGGGTGGAACAGGGATGGCTGGAGGAAAAAAGCGATGGGCAGGATGTTTTCCTTGGACTGACAGAGGAGGGGCTGGGGTTTTCCGATTATATGGGGCCCCAGCTGATCTCGGAGGAAATCGGGGAGAAAATGTTGGAGTGGGAGAGGCTCAATGGATGGGAGAACAGGCGGCAAGAGAACGGTTTCCTACAGGGGGAATCTGAAAAGTTGTAATTATCGCTGTTCCTACTGTCCTTTTTCCAAGCACAGGTCCACGGCGGCGGAACTGGAGAAGGACAGGCAGAATTTTCTGCGTTTTTGCGACAGTGTGGAAGAGAGAGAGACAGAGCTTTCTATCGGCGCAGTCTTTGTGGTGCCCTATGGGGAAGCGTCGGTTCACAGGTGGTACTGGGAGGGACTGGGGCGGCTTGCGGCGCTTTCCGGGATTGACAGGGTTGGAATGCAGACAAACTTAAGTTTTTCCGTGGAACAGTGTCTGGGAATCTTTGATCTTTGCAGTGGAGAAAATCCTTGGAAGGCAAGGGGAAAACTCTGCATCTGGGCGACCTTTCACCCGGAGATGGCGGAGGCGGATGTGTTTGCGGAAAAATGCCGCAGGCTGGCGGAGAGCGGGGTCAATCTCTGCGCCGGGGCGGTGGGAGTACCGGAGAATATTCCCCTTCTTGGCAGGCTGCGGGAAATGCTGTCCCCGGATATCTATCTGTGGATCAATAAAATGGATGGACTGGGACGAGTTTACACGGAGGAGGAAAGGGCTGCTTTTTCTGCATTGGATCCTTTTTTTGAGGATCAGCTGGGCAGTCCCAGGGCCGATGCTGTCATGTGCGGGGACAGGTGCTTTGTGGAAGCGGACGGCAGGGTTCATGCCTGTAATATCAGCAGAACCAAGGAGGCCAATTGGTATGGGGATGGTGCGGAGGAGATTTTCCGGCCCCTGTGCGGCAAAAAGAATTGCACCTGCTACCTGGCATACGGCGGAAGAGCTGATTTCAGGGGGAGGCAGTTTTTCGGAGAATATCCTATTTTTAGAATTCCCAAAAAAGCCAGGGCCATTTTTCTGGATCTGGACGGGACTCTGGTTCCGGAGGGATACCGGGGAGAGCTGCCGGACAGGGTGCGGCGGACACTTGGAGCGTTGGGGCGGAAGCGTTATGTGTTTCTGGCCACTTCCCTGCCGGAAGAGGAAGTCAGGAAAAGGATAAAGGGGGATATGTACTTGTTTCATGGGGCTGTCTTTGCCTCCGGGGCTCATGTGCGGCTGTGGGGCAGGAAATGGGATCGGGAGGAAGGCGGAGAAAGCAGAAGGAAAAACGAGAGGTGGAGAGACGGGGCAGCAGAAGTCGGTGAGAAGGGCAGCAAGGAGCAGGTGAACCCGTTGGAGGCGGGACAGCTGTCTGAGCTGGGGGAAGTTGAAGAGAACTGGAGCAAGGAGCAGGTGAACCCGTTGGAGGCGGGACAGCTGTCTGAGCTGAGAAAGTTTGCAGAGGGTGCAGGAGCCAGAATGAGGATCTACAGGAAAAACGGGATTGTGTACAAGGTCACTCTTGTCAAGCCTTCCAGGAGTGTGTGGAAGGGGCAGGAGCTCCAGGGGGCAGCGGTACTTCTGGCAGGGGCGGACTGCCGTGTTTTTGCAGAGAGACACTGCCTGGAGATCATCGGAAAGGGCCTGGACAAAGGCACCGGGGTCAGAGAAATCTGCGGATGGCTCGGAATCCGGCCGGAAGAGGCTCTGGCCCTGGGCAATGACAGGGAGGATGAGGCCATGGAGAGGGTGTGCAGGGGAGGTTTTGAAAAGGCAGCGGACCATATGGAAGGAAATTGAGGAAAAATTTTAATTTTAACCTATCTTTTCTCTGTTCCCAGGCACTTATAAGGTGTAATCGCGATTGCAGCAAGTTGAGGAGCAATAGAAACATGTGCAGCATGTGGAAAGGAAGAAAAGCATATGGACGGACAGGAAATCATCCCCTTTATCGAGCCGGTTTTTCGTTTTTGTCATCATCGGCTGGACAACTGGCATGACGCTGAAGATCTGGCGGAAGAGATTCTGCTGCATGTTCTGGCAGGCATGGGAAAGTACCAGATTGCCTCCCTGGAGGCCTGGGTGTGGCGCATTGCCCACAACCGCTATGCACGTTTTATTGATGGGCGCAGCCGTAACCAGGAGGTTCTTTCCGGGCAGGAAGTGCCTGAGATGGTGTCAGAAACTATGGATTACTGTAGGATTGATGAAGAAGAGGTGGAAGAGGAATATGACCAGGTATTCCGTTGTCTCCATACGCTTTCCTCCGGGTACAGGGATATTTTTGTGGAGTATTATATGGTCGGGCTGTCGGTGAAGCAGCTGGCACAGAAGTATTCCCTGCCTGAAACCACAGTGAAATGGCGTCTCAATGTGGGGCGCAGCAGGATTCGGGAAAGGATAGGGATGAAAAAAATGGATAAGGTATATCAGCGGATCAATTGGAATACACAGGGATGCAATGGGTCGATGAATTCCAATCAGTATCTTCACAGCCAGATTGCCAGGGCTGTCTGCCGGGCGGCCTATGAAAAGCCGCTGACGGTGGAGGAGATCAGCCTGCGCACAGGGATTCCAACCATTTATCTTGAGGACGAGCTTCCAAGGCTGGAGTATGGGGACGCAGTCTCAAAAAGCGGAAATAAATATGCCACAGAGTTTATTATTTTTACTCTGAAGGATATGGCCGGCACCAAGGCGGTTTCCGAAGTCATGGTGAAGGCGGCGGCTGATTTTTATGAGAGGCTTCTCTGGGCGGAAGGGAAGGACTGCCGGGAAATGGGCTTTTATGGGTGCGGTTTTGGCATGGAGAGACTGGGCTATATCCTGATTCCGTATTATATCAGGCAGAAGCTGGAGAGGCTGAAGAGGGAGTGCCTGAATTTTGAAGAGGAGGAATTTCCGCCCAGAAAGGACGGGGGATACGGCTGGTTCATTGTCTGGGAGACGGCGGACGAAAGGGAGGCCTTGGGAGATTTTGCCGCAGGCTGTCATGCCAATGGCACAAAGGCCGGACATATGTATCTGTACTGGGTAAATCGGTATTTTAACCGTGATATATGCCACAGCAGGGGAACGGCCTGGCTGGGGGAGAATGAGATTCCCCGGAAATGCCCCGGGGGTATTGTGCCGGAGGGGCTGTTGGGGGAAGAGGATATTGTGGGACTGGTGCGCAATAATCTGATCCGCAAAGAGGGGGAGAACTATAGGCTGAACTTCCCCTGCTTTACCCGGGAGCAGTTTTCAGAATTCTGCCGTCTGTACGGCGGGGAAGAAACCGGTCTGGACGGGGAGCTGCGCAGCTGGATTCTCTCGGTGCGCAGGAGTTTTGAAGGGTTTGTTCCCAAACGGCTTCACGGGCAGATCAACCAGTGGCTCTCTGTCTACTGCGGGGATCTGGTGGGGCAGGTGGTTGAGGAACTGATCCGCAGGGGGCGTCTGGAGAAGCCGGAAATCGTCGGAACGGCGGCTGTATGCAGGGAACCTGGGGAAGAAAAGCCTCTGGCAAATGGGGTATTTTATGTGGAAGGGGATTATATGCGGGTATAAGGAAGGGCCTTCCAGTTATTGGTGTGATTTTGGATTTTCTGCTGAGTTTTAAGGCAGCGGGAAAAGATGGAAAATAAGTCTGTTTTGCCGCCATGCTTGGGTTGGACATCTTCAGGGCATGGCGGCGTTATTTTTACCCAAGGAACCATCTTTTGCATTCTACAGTTTTAGAGACAAAAGTATTTGTCTTTATAAACGCAGTTTACAATTTTTGAACCTTTCCAAGCCAAGATTGAATATGGCGTTCTAATAACTTTACCAACGTACAGGCTTTTTTGACAGTTTCAAGCGATTCCACGAAACTGCTGAACATTATGCTGGCCTGAAACTGCTGTTCAATCTCAATTCGAGTCTTCTGAGCGCGCTGAAAGACTGATAATACGAAACCATATTGCCACTATAAGAGAGCAGCGTCATAGTACTATAAGAAACAGCCAGAAGGTTGATAAGATGTTCTATTCCTTTATGGTTCCTTATGCGGTATTCTTCCAGTGACCAGAAAGTCTTTCCTTTATAATAATAGGCTTTGATGTTCCAGCGCAGCAGGTAAAAGGCCAGAGGAAGATAGTTGATATCCTCTTCCCCGTATTTCCGTATACGCTCGTCTGCGCATAGGCTGTAATTTAGGGTGACCTTATCCGGTTTTTTTGTACAGAAGAACAGCCTGCAGGGCCCTTTGAGGCGGGCAGAAAGTGTTGAAAATCCTTTTGACAATAATAAGAAGATAAATTACAATAAGTTTACGAAAACATAAGAGTCGAATTACATGAGAAAGGACAAGAGGATACAATGTACACTAAGATTGCACATATAAACAAAAGTGGAGAAATACAAACCATACAAGAACATTTACAGGGAACAGCAGAGAGAGCCAAGGAATTTGCGTCAGAATTTGGTTGTGGGGAAGTAGGCTATTTGTGCGGTCTTATGCATGACATAGGAAAGTATTCAGAAGAATTTCAAAAAAGAATCCAGAATCCAAAACATTCAAAGAAAGTAGATCATTCTACTGCGGGGGCGAAAGAGCTTTGCAGTATATCCTCCGATTATATTCCTATAGCTATGGCTGTAGCAGGCCATCACTCTGGTCTTTTGGACGGAGGTCAGGCTAGACTGGCCCAGAGCGGAACTTTTTTTGGAAGGCTGAAAAATGAGTTGCCAAAATACCAAGAGTGGAAAAGAGAGATTGAACCTACAAAGGCATCGGTTCCAGCATTTTGTATGACGGGAAGACATGCTGTGTATACCATGTCCTTTTTTATCCGCATGATTTATTCCTGTTTGGTGGATGCTGATTATCTGGATACAGAAGCATTTATGACACAGAATCCGCCGGAAAGAGGACGTGGAGATTCAATGACTGCATTGTTGGAGAAGCTACAGTGTTATATTACACCATGGCTTGAATCAGTTGAGTTTTCTCATGAGAAGCAGAGGCTGCTCTGTGAAAACAGGACCAGAATATTGATGGAATGCCTAGAAAAAGGAGGAGGTGTTCAAAAAGGGCTGTATACACTTACGGTACCCACGGGCGGAGGAAAGACCACAGCGTCTCTGGGGTTTGCGCTTAAACATGCGGCGATGCACCATATGAAACGTATTATATACGTAATTCCGTACAGATCCATTATTGATCAAAATGCGGCAAAATTCAGCGAGATATTAGGGGAAGAAAATGTGTTGGAGCATCATTCAGGAGTGTTATATGACGCAACAGAAGACCAAGTACAAAATGCAGTTGCCTATAGAAAGATTTTTGCCTCAGAAAACTGGGATAAGCCTGTGATTGTGACAACTGCAGTTCAATTTTTTGAATCGCTGTATGCCTGCAAAAGTTCAAAGTGTCGAAAACTGCACAATATCGCCAATAGTGTGATTATTTTTGATGAGGCGCAGACACTTCCAGTGAATTACCTGGAGCCTTGTGTGGCTGCCATTTCAGAGTTGGTCGCTCATTATGGAGTAACCGCTGTGCTGTGTACTGCCACACAGCCTGTTTTGGGGAGTTTGTTTGAAAAATATCTGCCGAACATGTCCATGAATGAGATATGTAGTGGTATGGAGTATATGTATGAATGCTTTAAACGTACTATAATAAAAGATATAGGAACCTTGAGTTTGGAGGGAATGCTTGAAAAACTGACAGGGAAACAACAATATCTCTGTATAGTCAATAAACGGATAACGGCGCAGGAATTTTATAAAAATATAGAGCATGAGGGAGCATATTGCCTGACCACATTGCTTTGTCCTGTTGACAGAAAAACAAAGATTGCTGAAATACGGCAGAGATTGTATTTAGGTCTGCCCTGCAGAGTAATTGCTACTTCTTTGGTGGAAGCAGGCGTGGACTTGGACTTTCCAGAAGTATTCCGGCAGGAAGCAGGGCTGGATTCTGTCGTTCAGGCAGCAGGAAGGTGTAACCGGGAAGGAAAGCGAAGCACCGAGAAGAGTGTGGTTAGTGTTTTTCAGCTTGAGGGAAGTAAAGACTTGTTTTTAGGTCAGAATGTATCAGCGTTCCGATGGACTCAGAAGAAATATGAGGATGTGGCGGATCAGAGAGCGGTGGAATTCTATTTTCAATATTATAGAGAACTGCTGGGACGGGAGAATTTGGATCAAAAAGAGATCATCAAAAGTATAGAGAATGGGTGGGATGGGAGCTGTTTTCCCTTTGCCTCCGTTGCAGGAAGATTCCATCTAATTGAAAATGATACGGCGACAATCTATATTCCAGTGGGGGAGGGAGAAGAGTTGATTGAAGCTTTTGTGACAGGCATACAGGATAGAGATGGTTTTCGTAAACTGGGGCAGTACAGTGTCAATATATATCCGGAACATTTGAAGGCACTCTGGGATAGTGGATGCCTGGAACAGATAGGAGGTTCAGGTTTTGTATTACGGGATTTAAATCGATACAGTAGAGAAACAGGACTGCAGATGGACGTGGATACAGGATATGGGGTTTTTGTATAAGCATACCAAGGGGCTGTATTGGGTTTTGAGATGGCGGCAGATAAAGACTGCCGCCACATCAAATGAAAATAAAATAATCAATATTTCTATCCACACTTGTTATTTAAGTGACAATAATAGTTTATCCGATTTTTTTTTTTTATGCAAGATATTTAAATTTCTAGCTTGACAAGAATCTCTCATAATGATACAGTTGTAGAGAAGATTAATTAAATAATCAATGAAAAAATAGGGGTGAGATTTATGTCCGTTAAAGTAGAGGTGTGGGGGGATTACGCATGCTTCAGTCGGCCCGAGATGAAGGTGGAAAGAGTGAGTTATGACGTTATGACACCGTCTGCGGCCAGGGGGATATTGGATGCGGTTTTTTGGCACCCAGGTCTCAAGTGGGTGATTGATGAGATTTATGTACTGTCGCCCATTGGGATGACAAACATAAAGCGAAATGAGGTAAAATGCAAGATTTCGGGAAGTAATGTAAAATCTGTTATGACAGGAGGGCGATCGGCGCTCTACCTAAGTACATCGGATGAGATACAGCAGCGGTCTGCACTGGTATTGCAAAATGTACACTATGTGATATGCGCTCATTTTGAGATGACTGAAAACGCTGCTAAAAGTGATAACCCAGGAAAATTTCAGGATATAGTCAAGCGTCGGCTTCGCAGAGGACAGTGCTATCATCAGCCCTATCTTGGCTGTCGGGAATTTTCGGCGGCATTTCGTGAATGGCAGGAAGAGGAGATACCATCTATTAATGAGACCCGGGATCTGGGATATATGCTTTGGGATCTGGATTATCATGATAAAGCGAATATTCGGCCTCAATTTTTCCGGGCAAAATTGGACAGGGGAGTTCTCCATCTGAAAGATTGTGAGATTGTCAGCTGAC
Source organism: uncultured Acetatifactor sp. (assembly GCA_910587755.1). Lineage (GTDB taxonomy): Bacteria > Bacillota > Clostridia > Lachnospirales > Lachnospiraceae > Acetatifactor. Next base: position 35,741 of record CAJUNZ010000020.1, read on the forward strand.
ATATTAGCGCTGAAGCCTGAGATGCAGGCTTGTAGCGGCATGGAGGAATAGCATGATTTTACAGGCTTTGGTAAAGAGGTATGAGGATCTGGTCAGTCAGGGAGAGGATAAGGTACCCTGCCTGGGCTGGGGGAAGGTAAAAGTTTCTTTTGGCTTAAATCTGAATGAGGATGGGGACATAGAAGGATTACTTATATTGCAGACACCACAAAAAACAGGGAAAAAGGAAATTATGATGCCGCGGACGTTGGAGGTACCTCAACCTGTAAAGCGGGCTGTGAACATTAAATCCAATTTTTTGTGCGATAATTCCACATATTTGTTTGGGGTGGATGAAAAAGGGAAACCCGAGAGAAGTCTGCAGTGTTTCCAGGCTTGTAGAGAGCTTCACTGCAATGTCCTGGAAAAGGTGGAAACACCTTCTGCTAGGGCAGTACTCAGATATTTTGCCTCCTGGGTTCCTCAACAGGCGGTTAATCAAGCATTTTTTGCAGAGAATTACAAAGAATTAATATCAGGAGCCAACATTCTTTTCTATTATGATGGGAAGTCTGTTCTGGAGGATGAAGAGATCAGGAGGGCGTGGCAGGAGTACTATAATAAGCAGGAGAGTGAATGCACTGGCATTTGTATGGTAACAGGGCAGCGTACCTCTCTGGCAGTGCTGCATCCTATCATAAAAGGAGTAAATGGTGCACAGGCTATGGGAACTTCTTTGGTCTCTTTCAATGCACAGGCATTCTGCTCTTATGAAAAGGAACAGGGAGAAAATGCTCCTGTAGGTGAGTATGCCGCGTTTGCATATGCAGCAGCGCTAAATGAACTGCTGAATGACAGAGAACATCGTAAGACCATAGGTGATGCTACAGTAGTGTGCTGGGCAGAAGGCGGGAAGAGTATTTATCAGGATGTGGGGATTGCGGCCATGTTTGGTGTGGAGCAGGAAGGTGGGATTACAGAACAAGAGCTGAGTATGATTTTTGATAGTCTGAGGCGGGGAGAGCAGGTAAAGGTGGAGGATGAGTGGCTGGATACGGAGAGGCATTTTTATGTTCTTGGCTTGGCACCCAACGCTGCCAGATTAACGGTGCGTTTTTTCCTTGTGGATTCTTTTGGCAATATGCTGCGGCATGTGGGAGAACATTATAAGAGGTTGGAAATTGTGAAACCTGTATTTGATACCTTGCAGACACTTTCTCTGCAGATGCTTTTATCAGAAACGGTAAAAGAAAAGGCAAAAGATAAATCACCTACGTCTCAGATGGCAGCAGATACCTTGCAGGCGGTGCTGATGGGGAAACCATACCCTGTGTCTTTGCTGAACGGTGTAATGATGCGCATCAGGGCGGAGAAGATAATTAACTGGAGACGGGCGGCGTTTATCAAAGCTTATTATCTCAGGAATGAGAATAAAGATTGCTCTAAGAAAGAGGGGGTATTGGAGATGGAACTGAATGAAGAATGCGTCAATGTACCATATACATTGGGGAGATTGTTTGCAGTGCTGGAGCATGTTCAGCAGGAAGCGAATCCAGGGATCAGCACAACAATTAAGGATAGATATTTTAACGCAGCAGCATCAACGCCGGCTCATGTTTTTCCTGTGTTGATCAACTTAGCGCAAAAGCATCTTCGAAAGTTAAAAAGCGGCCAGAAGGTATATTTTGATAAACAGATAGGTGAATTAGTGGAGCTGATAGGTGAAGAATATCCTATGCATTTAAATCTGCCCAAACAAGGTTCTTTTCAGCTGGGATATTATTGCCAGACTCAGAAACGATATCAGAAGAAGGAGGATAAATAAATGGGTGAGGCGATTAACAACAGGTATGATTTTGTGGTGCTTTTTGATGTAGAAAATGGAAATCCAAACGGCGATCCAGATGCGGGCAATATGCCCAGGGTGGATCCAGAGAGCGGCTATGGACTTGTGACAGATGTGTGTTTGAAGAGAAAGATCCGAAATTATGTAGGGATGGTTAGAGAGAATGAACAAGGGTATCAGATCTATGTTAAGGAGAGTGTTCCTTTAAATCGCAGTGACGCAAGGGCG
>CAJUNZ010000021.1:0-15738 GCA_910587755.1 uncultured Acetatifactor sp.
CCTTGAAGATATAAGGTTTGTAATAAAAAACATAGAGGTAGATTTGACACTACCAGAGCAATGCAGGAGGTACAGGAGATGATAACGGTTCACCCGGAAAACTTCAGCGTGAAGCAAATCGCCCGGTCAGGCCAGTGTTTCCGTATGAATGAGATTGATACAGGAGTCTTCCAGGTCACGGCGTTTGGGAAACGCCTGAGTCTTATACAGGAGCAGGACTGCGGGCCGGTGACATTCTGCTGCGGCAGAGAGGAATACGACAACCTGTGGAAGCAGTATTTTGACCTGGATACAGATTACCGCTATTACATAGACCGCATAGACCCCAAAGACCAGTATCTGTCTAAAGCAGTGCAGACCGGCGGTGGAATACGGATACTGCGCCAGGAGCTGTGGGAGACAATGGTCAGCTTCATCATCTCCCAGAACAACAACATTCCCAGAATAAAAAGCTGCATTGAAAAACTGTGCCTGCTCTGCGGGAAACGCCATACGGAAGACGCGGGCAAATGCCCGGAAGGCCAGAACATCTGGCATGAATTTCCCCGCCCCGAAGACCTTCTGTCGGAAGAAGACCTGGCGCCTGTAAAACTGGGATACCGGGCAAAATATATCACAAGTCTGGCACAGAATGTGGTGAACGGCACCGTCAGCCTAAAGGAATTGTCGGCGATGGAACCGGGAAATGCAGAGAAATACCTGAAAAGCATCTATGGAATAGGAGCAAAAGTGGCTGCATGCATTCAGCTTTTTTCGCTTCACCACCTGGAGAGTTTTCCCATAGATACGTGGATAAAGCAGATTATTACTGCCGAATATGACGGAAAGTTTCCCGTAGAAATATACAGCGGCTTTGCAGGTGTGATACAGCAGTATATCTTCTACTATGCCCGGGAAAGACAGGAAGGGAACTGCGCATAATTTTCCCTGCAATTTTAAAACGTACTTGTCTTTGATTTCCCTGCCATAGAATGGTCCCACAACCGCTGTGGCTGAAAAAACGCCCGGAGAACAGCAGAGTTCTCCGGGCGAAATATCATTATTTATTATAAAATCTTTTTTTATAGAATATCATTTGATTCTAAAGGATACCAGGTGTAATTGACACCTGAATCATTCATACCCGGCATCACAATCATAATTTTGATAATATATTCTCTTAATTATCATACACTTTTTCAGGCACGATTCTATATAACACTATAGCAGATAAGGAAAGAAAAGTCTAGCATTATTTTTCTTTTTAGCTATAATTTTATACAGACGGCCATGGACTGGCCCAGGAGGTTGAAAATGGATCAGAAAGAATACGGAAAAAAAGACAAGCCGGGCCAAAAGATACCGGGAACATCCCGGCAGGCTGAGGAAGCTTTCCTGCAGCAGACGCTCTCTGTCATCCAGGCAAATCTGGCAAACTATGGAGAGCAGGTCAGCAGAATGAAGGCGGAAATCGACGAGATGCTGGAACACTACCACGACAATGATACTGAGGTTTACATCATCCTGTCCAACACCATTACCTTGCATGACCACATGAAAATGGCTATGGAGCGGAATGAAAAGGCACAGGAAAAACCTTACTTCGGCCGAATCGTCTTTCACGATGAGACTCTGGGAAAGGAAGAATCCCTCTATATCGGCAAGGGAGGCATCTCCAGGGACAGTACTCACCAGATAGTGGTGGACTGGCGGGCCCCGGTGGCCAATGTCTACTACGAGAACGGCCTGGGCAAGTGCAGCTACATGGCCCCGGGCAACAGACAAATGCAGATCGACCTGAAAATGAAGCGGACTTACGAGATTGAACAGGGGAAACTTCTGGACTACTTTGACAGTGCGGTGGTGGCCAACGACGAGCTGCTCACCAAGTACCTGGCAAGAAACAAGCAGGCTGTGCTGGGAGAGATTGTGGCCACCATCCAGAAAGAGCAGAACGATATCATCCGCAAGTCCCCCTACCACAACATCATTGTCCAGGGAGTGGCGGGATCCGGAAAAACTACCGTTGCCATGCACCGGATTTCCTTTATCCTGTACAATTATCAGGAAAGGTTTCGCCCGGAGGATTTTTACATTGTGGGCAGCAACAGGATTCTGCTGAACTATATCACAGGAGTTCTGCCGGACCTGGATGTACATGGGGTAAAACAAATGACCATGGAGGAACTTTTTGTCAGGTTACTGTACGAGGACTGGGACGACAAAAAATACCGCATCCGTCCAAGTTCCCAAAACGGCAGCCTGGGCAGCATCAAAGGCGGGCGGAAATGGTTCCTGGATTTAAAAGCATACTGTGACGAGATGGAGTGGAACGGTATCCTCCGAGAGTCCATCTACTTAAATCCCAGGCAGTTTGTGGAAGGATTGAAAGACGGTATAAACGGCGTTTACGACCGCTCTGATGAAGATTCCAGTCCGGAAAATCTGGTGCTGCTGGTGGAGCAGGAGGCCGTGGAGCGGTATATCCGGCAGAATCCCCAGGTGTCCATGCAGAGCAAAATCAACATGCTCAACGATCGCCTGGACGAAAAAATCAAGGAAGAATTTCTGGGAAAAGGGATCAAGTACACGGAGGTGGAAAAAAAGGCCATACGAAAAGCTTACAGAGGGCGTTACGGCCCCAAAGAGTGGAAAGGTTCCATTTTCAGAACCTACCATGATTTCCTGGCCAGACAGGCAGCAGAGGAAAAAACGGTGGAAGTTCCGGAAAAAGAATTTGACGTCTACGACCTGGCCTCCCTGGCTTACATCTACAAAAGAATCAAGGAGACGGAAGTGATCAGCGAAGCCCACCACATAGTTATCGACGAAGCCCAGGATTTCGGCATGATGGCATATTCCGTGCTGAACTTCTGTATCCAGGGATGCACTTACACGGTTATGGGAGATGTGTCACAAAACATTCATTTCGGGTTCGGGCTGAATGACTGGGAGGAACTGAAGGAGCTGCTGCTGCCCAATGAGATGGACAGTTTCTGCATCTTGAAGAAAAGTTACCGCAACACGGTGGAAATATCAAATTTTGCCACCAATATCCTGCACCATGGACATTTCTCCAGCTATCCTGTGGAACCCATTATCCGCCACGGTGAAGCAGTGGCAGTGGAACAGAAGGAAAGCTGGGAAGAGATGATACGGCAGGCGGCAGAAGTCTGTACCGGGTGGCGGCAGAAAGGTTTTGACACTACGGCGGTGGTCTGCCGCAGTCCGGAGAGCGCCAAAAAAGTCGAAAAAGCCCTGGGACAGTATGTGGACGTACTGGAGAGCAGCCTGGAGAAGGCGGTCTTTGGAAACGGCATCCTGGTACTTCCGGTGGAGTACACCAAAGGCCTGGAATTTGACACCGTGCTGATACTGGATCCTGACAGAGAAGAGTACCCGGTGGATGACGGTCATGCCAAACTGCTGTATGTTGCAGCCACCCGGGCTCTCCACGAACTCTGTGTCCTTCACAGGGGAAATCTTACCGGGCTGATCGCAGATCCGGTTCCTCACATTGCATCCCCACAGCCAGAACGGAAAGGGCCAGAGAGAACACCAAAACAAAAAAATATCGCCGACACGGGAGCCTCAAAGCCCAAGCTTCGCTCCGGAACAGGAACTTCAAGGCAAAAAGTATCTGTGCGCCTGCCTTCCGACACCCAGAAGCCTGTACAGCCCGCTTCCGGCCTCCATGCACTTTACACGGCCGCTCCCCGGCCTGGGTTGGGTAATGTGAAATGTCCTGTAGAAGGACAAGACTCCAGGACACGGCAGACAGCGGGGCGGGAGACGGCTTCCTCCGGCAGGCAGCTCTCCACAGGGCAGCAGGGCGCCCAAACCAGGAAGGTTTCCGAAAATCCTGACTTTGGAGAGATTCCTTCTTCCCAAAAGTTACAGCCCCTGGGACACGGTAAAATCGACCTGGCAGTCCGCTGGATCACCAGACAGCCGGACGGGTTATACCTTCAGAGCAGATACGGCATACTCCGGCTCAGTCCCATCGGCAGCGCCATTATTCGGGTGACATTTACCAAAAACGGCCAGCCTGACAGTGCCGTCCATCCTGGCATAGCCGTGAACAGAACCGAAAAATTCTGGATGTACAAGGACCTGGGAAATGCGATTGAGCTGAATACGGACGAACTGACACTGCAGATACTAAAGTCTACAGGGGCAATCCGCTACATGGCAGTGGGTGAAAAATCCAGGGACAGAAAACTGCTGCTGGCGGAACACAGCACACCGTGCCGACAGTTAGAGAATACCGCCGGAGGAAAGCAGCAGATCCGGCTCTATCTGGACTGGGCCAAGGATGAAAGACTGTACAGCCCCGGCCTCCTTTGCGCTTCCAAACCAAACCGCTGCTCCGGCACAGAACGCCCTGCCGCAAACCAACGCCAAAGCATGGAACAGCACGGCCATGGTGGCTCCGGGAACACTTTCGACCCGGTCAGTCAACAAAAAACAGCAGGTCCGGCCCTGCTCAGTCTCAGAGGCGGCGCTTATTATATTTCCCACAGCGGAGAAGCAGAACTTCCTTTCCTGTTTTCCGATAAAGGATACGGGCTCCTTCTGGCGACGGACTCCCCTGTGTTCTGCTGTGACCTTCCCGCCCAGGGTTCCTATCTCCACACAGAATCCCAGAACCAAATGGATTACTATTTTATCGCAGGAAAACGCCAGGACAACTTGCAAAACGCCTACAGGTATCTATGTGGAAAGCTTTGATTTAGAAGGTTTAATTAGCTTCAATTATTTTGACGGCGACAGCGTTTCCGCCCACTGCGTTATTTTTTCCTCATAGTCGTCGGAGATAGCCTGAAAAATCTTGTCCGCTGTGATTCCTGCCACAGCAATGCCGTTTTTGTCCATCAAGATCACCACTGTCAGCAGAAGGGCCGCGATAAAGAATCGGATTCTAAAGAAAGACACCGGCCCTTCGGCAGGCGGCATCAGCTCCCCATATGGACTCCCATTGGGATCCCCATATGGATTTCCGGACTGAGTCCGCACAGGAGTGATGTCCGACCTGCCATACAATATCCGCTCCCGGTTGGACAGATCAAACTGGTCTTCGTGATATCTGGCACGTACCTGCTGTACGAGCTGCAGTTTTTGATCCATTGTAACATCACTCATTTAAGAAATCCTCCCAAAACCCTGAAGGAAAGAATTATTAAAAGTTATGGCAAACCCTGCCGTATTATGATAAAATATATAATTGTTTCCCTAAAAAATCAGAGGGAAAAGAGGATTCTGGAAATCAAAAAAAGGAGATCACAATGGAATCACAAGGCATAAACACTTCAAAATCAACATATGCACTCCAAGAGCGGAAACTTGCATTAAGCCACGATATTTTGATGACTGTGGAAAAACCTGCCCGCTATATTGGCGGCGAAGTAAACGCGGTTATGAAAGATCCTTCCAAAGTGAAAGTCCGCTTTGCCATGTGTTTTCCCGACGTCTATGAGATCGGCATGTCCCACCTGGGACTGCAGATCCTTTATGACATGTTTAACGCCATGGAGGACGTGTGGTGCGAGAGGGTGTTTTCCCCCTGGGTGGACCTGGACGAGGTTATGCGCCGTTCACACATTCCCCTCTTTGCCCTGGAATCCCAGGATCCGGTGAAGGATTTTGATTTTCTGGGCGTAACCATACAATATGAAATGTGCTATACCAATATCCTGCAGGTTCTGGACCTGGCCCAGATTCCCCTGAATGCCCTGGAGAGAGGGGAGAACTGTCCCATTGTCATTGGAGGCGGCCCCTGTACCTATAATCCGGAGCCCCTGGCGGATTTCTTTGACATGTTTTACCTGGGAGAAGGGGAGACCAGGTACCGGGAGCTGATGACTTTGTACGAAGAGTGCCGGGAACAGCAGCTTGGCCGGGTGGAATTCCTGCGCCGGGCCGCCAGGCTCCCTGGTATCTATGTGCCCCGGTTTTATCAGACAGATTACCGGGAGGACGGTACCATAGAGCGCTTTTTCCCTGTGGAGGAGGGCATCCCTTCGTCTGTCCGAAAAGAGATCGTGAAAGACATGAAACATGTGTGCTATCCCACGAAGCCCGTAGTTCCGTTTATCAAGGTGACACAAGATCGGGCGGTGCTGGAGATCCAGAGAGGCTGCATCCGGGGCTGCCGTTTCTGCCAGGCGGGACAGATTTACCGTCCTGTCAGGGAGAGGGAGCTGGAGACTCTAAAACAGTATGCCGTGGAACTGCTGAAAAACACCGGGCATGAAGAGATTTCCCTCAGTTCCCTCAGTTCCAGCGACTATTCCGGACTTCAGGAACTGATCGACTTTCTCATAGAGGAGTGCAGCAGACAGCACACCAATATCTCCCTGCCTTCCCTGCGCATAGACGCTTTTTCCCTGGATGTCATGGGAAAAGTGCAGGATGTGAAAAAATCCAGCCTGACCTTTGCCCCTGAGGCAGGGAGCCAGAGACTGCGGAACGTAATCAACAAGGGACTCACAGAGGAAAATATCTTAAACGGTGCGGCCCTGGCCTTTCAGGGAGGATGGACAAGAGTAAAACTGTACTTTATGCTGGGCCTGCCCACGGAGACACCGGAGGATATCCGGGGAATCGCGGAACTCTCCAATAAAATCGCAGCCCTGTATTTTGATCTGATACCCAAGGAAAAAAGAGGCGGAAACCGGGTACAGATTGTGGCAAGCACTTCTTTCTTTGTGCCCAAGCCTTTCACTCCCTTTCAGTGGGTTCCTCAGTGTACCAAGGAGGAGTTTCTGGACAAGGCCTATGCCACCAGAACGGCTGTCATGGAACAGCTAAACCATAAGAGCATCAAATACAACTGGCATGAGGCGGATGCCAGCGTGATGGAAGGCGTACTGGCCAGAGGGGATCGCAGACTTGGACAGGTAATCCGGAAAGTTTATGAGGACGGGGGCTTTTTTGACGCCTGGGGAGAACATTATGACAATGACAGATGGCTGAAAGCGGTGGAAGAGTGCGGCCTGTCCGTAGCATTCTACGCCCACAGAGAAAGACCGCTGGATGAAATCCTGCCCTGGGACTTTATCGACTGCGGGGTCACGAAACAATTTCTGCGGCGGGAGTGGGAAAAAGCTCTTCGGGAGGAGCCTTCGGAAAATTGCAGCCAGAAATGTCAGGGCTGCGGCGCCGCCAGCTTCGACTGCGGCATCTGCTTTACCTCAAAATAGCTTTAACGGAAAAGGACGCTGATAGATATGTATCAGCGTCCTCTGCGTTTTGCTAAACTTCCGAACTGTTTCTGTTTCCAAGGTGCATATAAAAACTGATCAGGTAAAGTCCGCAGACACCCACAATGGCATACACAATCCTGGAAAGCCAGGACATATCACCGAAGATAAAGGCCACCAGGTCAAAGCGGAACACGCCAATCAGTGCCCAGTTGATTGCACCAATAATGGCAATGGTAAGGGCAGTACCATCCAAAAATTTATTTCCCATATCTTCTCCCTCTTTTCTGCACGGCTTAAGTTCCGGCCATATTAATATCTGCAAAACCTGCCGAATTATGCAATGCTCAAATTTTGCCAGCAAGATTGCCGGCTTAAAGCGTGTCAGAAAAAGTCAGGCAGATATGGGCCTGCCAAAAGAGGCGCTCTCCTTTATCTGAAAAAACGCAGCACACCAAAGACTTTCCCCAGAATCTGGCAGTCATCTACGATAATAGGATCCATGGTATCATTTTCCGGCTGCAGGCGGATATGCCCATCCTCCTTATAGAAAGTCTTCACCGTGGCGGAATCTCCGATCAGGGCCACCACCATCTCGCCGTTTTCCGCGGTGCTGCAGGCATTTACAAATACCTTATCCCCATTCAGAATGCCTTTGTTAATCATGGAATCGCCATGTACATTCAGAATAAAAGAATCCCCTGCCGGAACTATCTCCGCCGGAACAGGGAAATAATCCTCCACATTCTCCTGAGCCAGAATGGGCTGCCCGGCCGCCACCCTGCCGATAACAGGAAGACTTACCATCTCCGTGCGGACCATCTGGAAACTGTCGTCGCAGATTTCAATGGCCCTGGGTTTTGTAGGGTCCCTCCGTATGTAACCATTTTTCTCCAGCGTCTCCAGATGGGAGTGGACAGAAGAGGTGGACTTTAAATGCACCGTCTCGCAGATCTCCCGGACAGTGGGCGGATAGCCCTTTTTCAGTATCTCTTCTTTAATATAATCAAGTATCTCCTGCTGTTTTGCTGATATTTTTCCTGAAGCCATTTTTACCCTCCATTTTTAACTCTGCCATATTTTACCATGAGGCCTATTGAGGAACAATTATTCTGTCGCTGCATTTATTTTACCATACTCTTATAAAAAAAGCAAACATATATTCCAAAAATACGTTCGTTTTTATGAATTTTTTACTTTTTTTCTATTGGCTTCTCCCGCAGCTGTATATATCTGGCAGCCTGACGGCGGTGTTCGTCCTCCTGGGCCGCATAGTGCTTCCTGGTGGTGTTCACATCCTTGTGTCCAAGCACATCCGCCACAAGATAGATATCCCCGGATTCCTGATAGAGAGTGGTGCCGTAGGTACTCCGGAGCTTATGGGGAGTGATCTTCTTCAGCGTGGTCAGCCTGGAGGCATATTTTTTCACCAGATTTTCCACCGCACGCACGGTCATCCTGCGATTCTGGAGGGAGAGGAAAAGGGCGTCCTCGTGGCCATCCATGGGGAGTACCCGCTCCCTCTGCTCCAGATAGTCCAGAAGGGCTGTCTCCACCTCCTGGCCAAAATAGATCACAGCCTCATATCCCCCTTTCCGGCGGATTTTAATCCCACAGACATCAAAGTTCACATCCTGCAGATCCAGGCCCACGCACTCTGACACACGAATGCCGGTGCCCAGAAGCAGGGTCATCAGAGCCACATCCCGCAGCTTTGTCTTCTTATGATATTCCAATTCCTTTTTGGTCAGTTTGGTACCGTCCTCCACCTGGTCCAGAAGAATGGCGACCTCATTGGGCTCCAGACGGATAATCTCCTTGTCGTGGAGCTTTGGCATGGGGACCAGAGAGGCAGGGTTGGCTGCAATGGATTCATGCTGGTAGAAATAGTTGTAAAAACTCCGCAGCGCCGAGAGCTTTCTCATCTTGCCCCGCTCTGAGTTGGTGATGTCCTTGCCGTCTTTCTGATACAGGCTCATGTACTCAAGAAATTCCTCGATATCATATCTTTTCAGTTCTCCCAGCACATCTATGGGAATATCTACAATCTCCTTTTGGGCGCAGACAGGATTTTTTTCATGGAGATATTCAAAGAAAAGTCTCAGGTCATAGGCGTAAGCCAGCCTGGTGCGGGCGGAAGTGTAGTCTTCGATCCCCCGGAAAAAAGTCCTGCAGTACTGGGGGAGGGTTTCTACCACAGCCCTCATTTTCAGAATATTCTGTTTGATCTGTTCTTCATGGTAATTGTCAGGATTTATCACTGCCATCTTTTTCCCATCCTTTCAGGCCGCTGTTCTGGACGGCCGTGAACATTCGCGCCTTCACCCCCGGGCTGTCATGGTTCAGGCCCCGCAGAAGCTGTTTCACATATTCCCGCTTGGTGTTTCCGTCCGCAGGACAGGGACTTTTCACCACTGGAAGATTGTATTTATACATAAAACCAATCACATCCGACTCATTCATATACATCAGGGGACGGATCACGGACAGCTCCATCCGGTCCAGGTACGTCACCGGGGAGAATGTGTGTATCCGCCCCTCATAGATCAGGGACATAAGCATGGTCTCCACCACGTCGTCCCTGTGGTGGGCATAGGCCACCTTTCCGCATCCTGCCTCCTTGACGGCCTGATTCAGGGCTCCCTTGCGCATTTTTGCGCAGAGAGAACAGGGATTTTCCTCCTTGCGCTCCTGAAAGACAATCTGGGCAATGTCCGTCTTTACAATCGTATACTCCACTGAAAGTTCCCTGCACAGATCCTGTATTTTTCCCAGATCCAGGTTCTGAAACCCCAGATCCACCGTTACGGCGTGAATGTCAAAGGATTTCGGGTAAAATCGTTTCAGACCATGGAGGGCGTACAGCAGGGTAAGGCTGTCCTTTCCTCCGGAGATCCCCACTGCGATCCGGTCCCCCTCCTGTATCATGTCATAATCATCCACAGCCCTGCGCACATAGCTCAATACCTGCTGAAGTTTCATGTCTTATCCTCATTTCCGGCAGGGACATCCCCGCCAGACTCTATTTTAGTATTTTTCCCTCCCAAAGACAATAGACAATTATATTTTGTTTCCCGTTGGACATACTTTAAAGGGAAATGTTGATGAAAGCAGGAGGAATTATCATGGCAGATTTTTCAAACAGTGTCACAAAAGACAACCTGATGCGGGCGTTCGCAGGAGAGAGCCAGGCCAGGAACCGCTATACCTTTGCCGCTTCCCAGGCGCAAAAAGGAGGACTGCATGTGATCAGCGCCGTCTTCGCCTACACGGCCTCTCAGGAAAAGGAACATGCGGAAATTTTTTACAACCATCTCCACGAGATGACAGGGAGCACCATTTTCATCGACGGGGGCTATCCGGTGAACATCTCGGAGGATATGACGGACCTGCTGTCCATGGCCCAGCACAATGAGTATGAGGAACATGATTCTGTCTACAAGACATTTGGAGAGACAGCCAGACAGGAGGGATTTGAGCAGATTGCGGCATCCTTCCTTCAGATTGCAGCCATTGAAAAAGTCCACGGAGACCGCTTCGGCAGATATGCCCAGCTGCTGCGGGAGGGGAAACTTTTTGTGTCGGACGTGGAAGAGGAGTGGATGTGCCTGAACTGCGGCTTCGTCTACAAGGGCAAGGCCGCTCCCATGATATGTCCCGTCTGTAAACATGACAGGGGGTATTTTATCCGTTTTGAATTTTCTCCCTATGAGGGATGTCTGGGAAGATAGTTTCTCTGTTCCAGGGCCGGCCTGGTTCCTGTCTGAAAATTCAGGCCGGTTCTGGAATATTTATGAAAATTTTAGCGGATGCCCACTTGTGGCAGGACGGATTTAATAGTATGATAGACATAGAAAATATTTTAATATTTCCGTACACCATGGGGAAAGGACATCCGACATGAAATTTCATAAAGACAATAAGTTTTTTCACTGGGGGCTGACAGCTTTTCTGGTCATTGCAGCTTCCATCTCTTTTTATTATCTGGTATTCCACAGTTCAAATATATCCGCGGGTTTTCAGCGGATCATGGGGATTCTGATGCCGGTGGTTTTCGGCCTGGCAATCGCCTATCTGCTGGCGCCGGTTTTAAATTTCCTGGAGCAGAAAGCGCTCTTTCCCCTGTGCAGGAAATGCGGCATCAAAGAGAGTCCCAGACAGAGGAGCCTGGTAAGAGGCGTGGGCATCCTTGTGACCTGCTTTCTCTTTGTGGCCATGATCTACGCAGTGATCGCCATGACAGTGTCCCAGGTGGTTCCCAGTGTCCAGGGAGTGATCCTCAATTTTGACTCCTACACCAACAATGTGATCAGCTGGATCAACCAGACCCTGGAGGATAACCCGGAATTCGGAGACTATGCCACCAAGACCATAGACCGCTTTTCCAATCAGCTGGAAGTGTGGCTGAACGAAATCCTTCCCAACACAGCCTCCCTCATTATGACGGTGTCCTTAAGCGTCATCAATGTGCTGGATGTGATGAAGGATTTTGCCGTAGGTTTTATTATCTCCGTCTATGTGCTGGCCAGCAAGGAGCGCTTTGCCGGGCAGGCCAAGAAAATATGCTATGCCATCTTTCGGAGAGATACGGCCAATGTGGTGATCCGCAATTTCCGCTTTACCCACAGAACTTTTATCGGGTTTCTGGGCGGGAAGATTGTAGACTCCATCATCATCGGCCTGCTCTGCTTTGTGGGCACCTCCCTGATGCAGACGCCTTACGCCGTGCTTATCAGCGTGATTATCGGCTTCACGAACATCATACCCTTTTTCGGTCCCTTTGTGGGTGCCATTCCCAGCATCATTCTGATCTTTGCCGTGGATCCGACCCACCCGCTGAACTGTGTGTATTTTGCCATTTTCATTCTGGCCCTGCAGCAGTTTGACGGAAATATTCTGGGGCCAAAGATACTGGGCAGCTCCACCGGCCTTGCCGGGTTCTGGGTTATTTTTGCCATCACCCTGTTCGGAGGACTTATGGGCGTGTTCGGCATGATTGTGGGCGTACCCATCTTTGCCGTGATCTATGCCGTGGCAAAATCCGTGATCAATTCCATGCTTGATCAAAAAAGCATGCCCGTAGAAACCAAGAAATACGAAACGGTGGAGTATGTGGACGAAACCGGCTTCCATGAAATTGTCCCTGAGGAGAAACCTGCAGACGGCAGACGTCGGGGCAAAAGCCGCCTTCTCCAGGAAGGATTTCACTTCCAGTGGAAGGGCAGACGCGAAAACGCCGCCCCCACAGAAGAACACAGCTCTAAATCCAATGAAACTTCCGACAAATGACACCGTATATCCACTGCCTCAAGGCGGACAGGAATTCAGCAGAAGATGAAAATGATATATTAACATTATTTATGATTGAGATTGAAAGATTCACAAAAAGGTTCCAAAACCTGGAGAAAGGATCAAGAAAATGCGTTTTTTAATTCAAAGAGTCCGTGAAGCCAGTGTGACTGTAGAAGGACAGACCGTGGGCAGAATCGGAAAAGGGCTTCTGGTATTTGTGGGCGTCAACGCCTCAGACGTGGAAGAGGGCGCTTCCGGCAAGACAGCCCGGGAGACAGCGGACAAAATGGTCCGGAAGCTTATAGGGCTGCGGATTTTTGAGGATGCAGAAGGGAAGACCAACCTGGACTTAAAGTCTGTGGAAGGACAGATCCTCCTTGTCTCCCAGTTTACGCTGTACGCCGACTGCCGCAGGGGAAACAGACCTTCTTTTACCAGAGCCGGAAACCCACAGGAAGCCCTGGCTCTGTATCAGTATATTGTGGAACGGTGCCGTCAGGAGACAGGAGAGGGCTTCGTGGAAGAGGGACGCTTTGGGGCGGACATGAAAGTTTCTCTCGTCAACGACGGCCCCTTCACAATTATGCTTGATTCACAGGAACTTAGCAATTCTAACACAGAACAGCAGCATAAGATGTGCTGAACCTTTACAGGAGGGCTTACAGGACGACTTTACCGGCAGCATATATTGGAGAACAAACGGATATATTAAATAAAAGAGTTACCTAAGGAGGAAGGGGCTTTATGAAAAATTGGCCTGTACTAATGATTGGCGCCGGAGGCTTCCAGGTGCCGGTGTTTGCCATTGCAGCTGTGGTGGCGGCGGTTCTGATACTGCTGATCTTTCTGACGGGATATGTGAAAGCGTCCCCGGACACAGCGATCATCATTTCGGGTTTGAGGAAGAATCCCAAAGTGCTCATAGGAAAAGCCGGGATCAAGATTCCCTTCTTTGAGCGCAAGGATGAGTTGAACCTGCAGCTGATCCCCATTGATGTGAAGACTTCCAATGCGGTGCCCACGGCGGATTACATAAATATAAACGTGGACGCCACTGTCAATGTAAAGATCAGCGACAACGAAGAGCGCCTGAAACTGGCTGCACAAAACTTTCTGAATAAAAATGCGGAGTACATCGGCAGAGTGGCCAGGGAAGTTCTGGAGGGAAATGTCCGTGAAATTGTAGGCAAGATGGCCCTGGAGGAAATGGTTTCCGACCGCCAGAAATTCGCCATGCTGGTAAAAGAGAACGCAGAACCCGATCTGGCGGCCATGGGCCTGGACATCATCAGCTTCAACGTGCAGAATTTTGTGGACGGCAACGGTGTGATCGAGAACCTGGGCGTGGACAATATTGTAAAAATTCAGAAAAATGCCGCCATCTCCCGGGCGGAGAGTGAGAAGGAGATTGCCAAGGCCCAGGCTAACGCAAAACGCGAGGCCAATGATGCAGAGGTAAATGCAGAGTCCGAGATTGCCAAAAAGAAAAATGAACTGGCCATCCGCAGGGCAGAGTTGAAACGCGAAGCCGACATTAAACAGGCAGAAGCGGATGCCGCTTACCGAATTCAGGAGGAACAACAGCGCAAGACGGTGGAGATCACCACCGCAGATGCCAATATTGCAAAACAGGAAAAAGAGATCCAACTGAAACAGCGAGAAGCCGAAGTTATGGAACAGGCCCTGGATGCCCAGGTGAAGAAAAAAGCGGAAGCGGAGCGGTTCGCCAAACAACAGCAGGCAGATGCTGCCCTCTATGAACGCCAGAGAGAGGCAGAAGCCAGAAAATTTGAGACAGAGAAAGAAGCAGAAGCCATGAAAGCCCAGGCTGAGGCAAAACGCTATACCATGGAACAGGAAGCTGACGGTATCCGCACCAAAGGCCTTGCGGAGGCAGAAGCCATCCGGGCCAAAGCCGTAGCGGAAGCGGAAGGTATCGAAAAGAAAGCGGAAGCCATGACCAAGATGGGAGAGGCCGCCGTTCTGGAAATGTATTTTAAGGCACTTCCCGAGGTGGTAAAAAATGCAGCAGAACCCCTCTCCAGCGTGGACAAAATCACCATGTACGGCGAAGGAAATTCTGCAAAACTTATGAAAGATGTGATGGGAACCGTGGTTCAGATTACAGACGGTTTAAAAGAATCCACAGGAGTAGACCTTCAGGCGGTTCTCTCTGGATTCCTGGCAGGCAAAGCAGCCTCCAAGCCTAAATCGGACAATGACCAAACCCAATAATATAACCCAGTAAAGATCCCGCCACAGCGAAACATAGTCAGAAAATCATTCATAAAAAGTTATAAAAATGGTGTCTCCTCCCAATCAGAAGACTGAGAGGAGACACCATTTTACTCGCCGAGGATTTTTTTTCTCTGCTCCGCCATAAATGCCTCTTTTTTCTTAGCTTTCTTTTCCTGATGCCTCAGATTAAAAATACCTATCACTAATAGAATCCCCATTACAATAGTCAGCTGCGATGTTGTCATGAATTCCACCTCCTTATTAAATTATATCGGCATGCTTGTCACAAAATATTACAGATTAAAAGCTTTTTGTATAGAAAACTTTTGTATAATAATTCTATATGTTCGATCATACCGCGTTTGTAGCATAGACAAAAAGAACACAGCGAGCTTACCAACTTTATAAGGTGGTAAGAAACCTTTTCTACCCCCATATAACTCTATCATAAGTCTTCATAGTGGAGTTTTCCCACATATTGCTACAAAACTCTTTAAAAACCAGAGCAATCCCCAATTTTTGCTCTAAAACAGCAAAAATACCAAAACCCAAAAAATAAAAACACCCCAAAAACCAAACCTCCAAAACCCCAAAAAAATAAAAACACCCCCCAACTTTAACGAATAGTTCCAGAGGAGACGACCGTTTCACGTCGTCCCCCTGGAACTATTCGTTAAAGTTGTCTTTTGCGAATAGTTGAATCAAGCCTCACCCTCTAAAGCAAACCTCCAGCCCTTCCGCAAAATAATAAGCCGCCATCTGAGCCCTGGAGCTGAAAGGTTCCGTTTCCAGAAGTCTATGCACCTGACTGCGAGTATAAAGCCCGGCGTCAATCTGTTCATTTTCAGAAGTATGATCCTCAAAACCACCTTCAATTTCCACAAAAGCAATATATGTGGTAGTATCCGAAATAGCCACAGCTGCAAAGGAAGGAGGCAGAATTTTCTTAATTTTGCAAACCTTCATTCCAGTCTCTTCATAAAGTTCTCTTGTAATACATTCCTCTATGGTTTCCCCAGGCTCAATC
>CAJUNZ010000021.1:15748-37235 GCA_910587755.1 uncultured Acetatifactor sp.
CCTGCACAGAGGTTATAGACAAAACGATTGACACCCATCCGGAACTCATGGAGTAAAAGCATCCTGTCCCCACAGGTGGCCACAATGGAGACCCCGCTGGGGCTGCCGCCCACATCCTCAATTCCCTTTAAATCCCTGCGGCTGACCATTTCATACTTCTTCTCCCTGCCCGCCTTATTGCGGTAAGTGAGCTCATAATTCTTCAGGTATTTCCCATCCCTTACTTTTTCAAACCCAATTATATCCATCCTTCACCATCCCCCACACTGTCCTCAGCTCTCTGACAGAAACTGCTCTCTCAGCGGTCTACTTGTCTTCTTTCGAGTAATCTCCACCAGCCCCAGAGGCGTCATGTCGATTACCGTGGTTTTGACACTGTCCTTTTGGACTGCAGTTCTCAGAAAATGCATCAGTTCCGCATTGTCCCTGCCGGACTGCATATTGATGAAATCCACCAGAATAATTCCGGAAAGATTGCGCAGTTTCAGCTGCACAGCAATCTCCCCTGCGGCCTCCAGGTTGATTTTGCGATAAGTTTCCTGAGAATTATCTCCCGTCTCACATTTTCCGGAGTTGACATCAATGACGGTCAAAGCTTCCGTGTGCTCAATAACCAGATACCCTCCCGATTTAAGCCACACGCGGGTTCCAAGAGCCTCCTCTATCTTGTGCTCCAGCCCGTACAGGGCGGAAAGAGAAAGCATACTGTCCTGGTAAAGCCGGATCTTCACAGGAAGGTCCTGTTCCCGGCTGTACCGAGTAAGCTGCTCAAAAACCCCTTCCTGGTCGGTGATAACCTCCCCTGCAAACTGACGCAGCGCAGCTTCTGCCCCTGCCTCTGCCTCTCTCAGACAGGAATAACAGCATCTGTGCACAGCCGTGCGCAAAAGCCCTGCAAACTGTTCCAGGACAGCCTGGAAATGCGCCAACAGCTCCTCCCCGGAGATTTCCTCCGCCCTTGTTCTGACCACCAAGCCAGCGGAAGGAATCCACGCTCCCTCCGCTCCCGCTTTCTCCTGAAGAAGCGCCTGCACCAGGCAGTCATTTTCCAGAATGCCCGCCTGATGAAACAGCCTTTTGATCTCTTCCTTTTTCGCCCGGTCAAGCTTTGTGGAATAGCCGGTTCTGGCAGTCCCCAGCGCCAGGACAATATAGTCATCTGCCAGAGAGATCTGCGCGGTCACAGCGGCCTGCTTCGTCTTCTGGGCATCCCGCACCACCTGTACGGGCAGTTCATCCCCTGCCAGAATCCTTCCGTCATACCTGCGATTTAAAAGACAGGGAGTTATGGCATTCCGCAGAGAGAGAAAGCAAGTCTCCCCTTTTGCAATCTCCACAAAACAGGCATCAATATTTTTTGCGAGATTCTTCACCTTGCCAATATAGACGGCCCCCATCTTGCTGGGCTCCTTTGGAAAAAAAGAGGCTTCCACAAGACGGTCATCCTGCAGACGAAGCGCACAATCCCTTCCCCTGCAGGAGGTAAAGATCAGCTTACCCCCATCCCTCCTGTGCAGCGCCGCTTCCTCCTCTGTGAGCGTCAGAGAAGCCTTGGGCCTAATATTCCTGCTCATGGCAGACACCTCCTCCCCGCCGGAGGCATCACTGAAACCTGAAACATCTCCGGCGGACACTTTATCCCTCAGCAGACATGCCCGATCTCATCCAGGGACACCAGACCCTCCCGGCCCTCCGTTCCCGGAGTCCGGGCATACATGTCCTCCCTGATAACCCACAGCGCGTTATCCTTCAGAACCTCCCCGCTTCCTGCCAGAAGAGCTTCCACCACCTGCAAAGGCTTGATATTGCCCCCGCTGGAGGCGTCCACCAGCATCCACAGCGCGTTCTCCGCGTATTCCAGGCAAAAGATCCCCGGCCGAAGATCCACCTCCCTCGAACCCTTTTTGGTCTCCTTGGTGATCAGGATCCGATCCTGGGCCAGAAAGCCCGGCACCGCCCCCGCCAGATCCAGCTTTGGCGCCATCCCCTCCCGGAACCCCACCCGGTACGCAGCCGCGGCAACACTTGCCATGGCGTTGCCCGCCTCCGGGGGCAGGATCTTCACAGAGACCACTTCAATGCCCGGCACTCCCGCCCTGTTCAGGCTTTCTGCAGCGTCACGGCAGGAAGTGATGGAATTGACCTCTATGTCCATATATTCCCCGTTGCTTTCCAGTCCCACCCCCAGAGGGGCCGCAAAAGCCATCACCTGATGGGGACTGAATCCCTTGGTGTACACCACATCCATGCCGGCTCTCCGTATGGCCTTCTGGAAAAAACGCATTACATCCAGATGACCGATATAGCACAGCGGGCCGCTCTTTTTAAATCTCACACGAAGTCTTATGGGCTGGTTCATCAGAGAAACGCTCCTTTAAAATTATTCTGCCTTAAACTCATTCACATCCACAAGCTGCCCGTCCCTCCAGATACGCTCCAGATCGTAGAGCAGCCGGTTTTCCTTGTCAAACACATGGACAATCACATCGCCAAAGTCCATCAGGATCCAGTTTGCGGTCTTATACCCTTCTGTCTGCTTCTCTGGATAGCCCGCACGGCCAAGTTTCTCCAGAACATTGTCGCACAGGGCCTGAATCTGGTTTTTATTGCTGCCCCCTGCAATGATAAAATAGTCTGCAATGACAGAGATCTGGCTGATGTCAATAACGCTGATGTCCTCCGCCTTTTTGTCCTCCAGAGCCTGAATTGCCAGTCTGGCCATTTCCTTCGATTTTTTCTTTTCCATAAAAATGTCCTCCCTTGGCAAGGGGCCCTGTCAGGACTGCACAGCTCCCTCGCCGTTTAATCTCTCATGATAATAATTTCTTGTCTTCTCTGTCATGGGGTCAATGTCTCCGGCGGAACCGCTTAAATAACTCAGAGTGTCGTCCAGAATGCGGAGCAGAGCCCGGTCAATGTCCTGAAAGGCAAGTTTCCGAATCTCTCCCAGGTTGGGGGCGTTTTTTCTGCCGGGTTCAATATAGTCGGCCACAAAGATAATCTTCTCCAGAAGGCTCATGCCCGGCCGCCCGGTGGTATGATTCTGTATGGCATTCAGAATGTCAGGATTTTCCACGCCATATTTACTCCTGGCCAGGTAGGCCCCCACCTTGGCATGGAGCAGAAATGGATTTTGCTGCTCCAGCGTTTCAACGGGAATGCCGTTTTTCCGGCAGATAGAAAGGCGTTTTTCATCCGAAAGACATTTTGCACAGTCATGAAGCAGCCCCGCAGCCTGGGCCTCCCTTAACCCACAGCCATGACACATGGCCAGCGCTGCCGCCGTATACTCCACTCCAAGGGTATGTTCAAACCTTCTGGGGTCCTGAACCTTTTCCATGGCTTTCCTGAGTTTTTTGAGACTATATGCTTTCTTCACGGTAAAATCCCTTTTCTTTGATATAATCCAACACCCTGTCTGGCACCAGATACCTGACGCTTCTGCCCTGGCGGATGCGCCTGCGAATCTCTGTGGAGGAAATGTCCACAGCGGGAAAGGGAAGCAGAATCACCCTTCCCAGACTCATCTCCAGCTCCCTCTTCTTCTCCTCCATCCGGGGCAGGGTGTATTCCCCCCGAACTGCGGCAATGAGGGTACAACACTGAAAAATCCTCTGAGGATACCGCCAGTTTTCTATGGAAAAAAGGCAGTCCGCCCCTGTGATAAAGAAAAACTCATCCCCAGGGTACCTCTCCTTCAGCTGCTCCAGTGTCTCATAGGTGTAAGTACGGCCCTCCCGCTGAACCTCCAGATCCAGACAGTGAAAGGCCGGATTGTCCTCCACCGCAAGACAGGCCATGTGCAGGCGCTCCCTGCCGGGCATGCCTGCGGCGGCACTGGCACTCTCCAGGGAAGCTTTCATATACGTCGTTCCCGTGGGAATAAACCACACCTCATCCAGTTCTGCCCCCTCTCTGGCCCACTCTGCCAGCATCAGGTGTCCTGTGTGGATGGGGTTGAAGGTGCCTCCCATAATACCGATCCGTGCCATTACTGTCTGGGAAGCAGGATTCTGGGATTGTCCTTGCTTGGCTTGTACAGCACAAATTTATTCCCGATCACCTGCACCACCTGGGAGCGGGTCCGCTCCGCCACCATCTGGCTGATCTCCCCCGGATCGTCCGCACAGTTTTTCAACACATTAATCTTCACCAGTTCGTTCTTTTCCAGGGCCTCCCCTATGGCCGCCGTCAGCTCCGGGGTCAGGCTTGATTTTCCCACCTGGAAGGCACAGCTCTGAGTGCTGGCAAGCCCCCTCAGATATGCTCTCTGTTTGCTCGTCATAAATTGTCCGCCCTCTTATTTATAGTATTCAAAGGAAAAGCCATAGATGCGGACGGTATCCCCGTCCTTGATCCCAAGCTCCTCCAGCTGCTCCAGTATGCCGTTGGTCTTGAGGAAATTCTGGAAAAATGAGAACCCTTTCTCGCTCTCCAGGTTGGTGTAGCCCAGCATTTTCTCTATCCGGGGCCCTTCCACCACATACTCTTCCCTGTCACTGTCATATTCCACGGTGTAAGGGTCGTTGGAATTCTGGAATGCCGCCATCTCCGGGAAGTATTCCTGTTCAAACACTTTCACTTCATCCCCCAGGTTCTCCAACATCCGGCTCACATGGTACAGCAGTTCTTTCAGCCCCTGGCCGCTGACTGCGGAGATGGGGAAGACCGCCATTCCTTTGGGCTCAAACTCCGCCCTGATGGCATCCACGGGATTGTTTTCCGGATCGAAGACTGCGTCCACCTTGTTGGCGGCGATAACCTGAGGCCGTCTGGCAATCTCCGGATTATAGGCTTCCAGCTCTCTGTTAATGGCATAGATATCTTCTATGGGATCCCTTCCCTCCGTGCCGGCGGCGTCCACCACATGCACCAGAACCTTGGTCCGCTCAATGTGGCGCAGAAATTCATGGCCCAGCCCCACACCCTCGGAAGCTCCCTCAATAAGCCCCGGAATATCCGCCATCACAAAACCCCTGGCATCATCCAGATCCACCACGCCCAAATGAGGATTTAAGGTGGTAAAATGATAATTGGCAATCTTGGGCCTGGCGTTGGATACCCGGGACAAAAGGGTGGATTTTCCCACATTGGGCAGGCCCACCAGCCCCACGTCCGCAATGACCTTCAGCTCCAGCAGCAGCGTGAGCTCCTTGGCAGGTCTGCCGGGCTGGGCATATCTGGGCGCCTGCATGGTGCTGGTGGCATAGTGCTGGTTTCCGCTGCCTCCGCGCCCCCCTTTCAGCAGTACCACCCGTCTGTTGTCCCCGGACATGTCAACAATCACCTGGCCGCTCTCCGCCTCTTTGATCACCGTTCCCACAGGAACCCTTATGACAATATCCTGTCCGTTTTTTCCATGGCAGTTTCTCTTGTTTCCAGGCTCACCATCCTCCGCCCTGTATTTGCGGGTATTGCGGAAATCCACCAGGGTGTTGAGCCCTTCATCCACGACAAAAATGACATCTCCTCCCCGGCCTCCGTCACCGCCGTCAGGCCCGCCCGCAGGCACATATTTTTCCCTCCGGAAGGAGATATGGCCATCGCCGCCCTTTCCGCTCCTGACATAGATTTTGGCTCTGTCTACAAACATATATTACCTCTTTCTTGGTTAGTCAATATCCCCGCGGCATTTGCCGGATACTCCTGCAGGCACGGCACCTGGCAAATGTCCGGCGGGACTAAAATTACGGACTAAGGACAGTTTAAAACAAGGGGACTTCAAACGGTATGTTTGAAGTCCCCTCCCAATTCGGATTATTGCTCCACAGGATAAACAGAAGCCCGCTTCTTGTCTCTTCCTCTTCTCTCAAAGCGAAGAACGCCGTCAACCAGTGCAAACAGGGTATCATCGCCGCCCCTGCCCACATTGACACCGGGATGGATCTTGGTACCCCGCTGTCTGTACAGCACATTCCCGGCCTTTACAAACTGGCCGTCCGCTCTCTTTGCGCCTAACCTTTTGGATTCGGAATCCCTGCCGTTCTTGGTAGATCCAACTCCTTTTTTATGAGCAAAAAATTGAAGGTTCATTCTCAACATGACTTTACACCTCCTCGAATTTTATTTGTACATACTCTTCGCCATACTCTTCGGTGATTCCCTCCAGGACATGCACCATGGCATCCATCAGCAAAACAGAATTCTCCTTCAGGGTGCTCTCAATATCACACCTCAAAAAGGCCTCTTCTTCATTCTTCGTCACGGTTATCTTTTCATCGGTTAATTCCTCCAGGGAATTAATCGTACCGATGGTAAGGGCAGACACCGCCGCACACACCACATCCGGTTCTCCCGGCTCAGCATAATCAGCATGCCCCATACAATAAAACCCTTTATAAGAACCGTCCTTATCCTTACAAATTGTTATCGTTGTCATAGCTACCCGTTTATCTTTTCAATTTTAACCTGTGTGTATGCCTGCCTGTGGCCGTTCTTCTTGTGATAGCCGGTTTTTCTCTTGTATTTGTATACAATGATTTTCTTGCCCCTGCCATGCTCCATTACGGTTGCAGATACTGTAGCCTGAGCTACATCTCCGCCCACCTTCAGACTCTCATCGCTCACAGCCACCACCTGGTCAAAGACAAACGTGCTCCCTGCCTCTGCATTCAGCTTTTCAACCTTGATGATGTCACCTTCAGATACTTTGTACTGTTTTCCGCCCGTTGCAATAATTGCGTACATATTAGGCACCTCCTCTTCATGGAATGATATCCATTTACTCGCTGATCTTGGTGGCTTCCGAAAGAGCTCCGGACCGCGCTTATACCGGATCATGCGGCATCAGTATGTATTATATCATGTATAATGCACACCTTGAAAATCATAGCATGAACAGGCGGTTCCTGTCAATACTTTTCAGTTCTTTTTCTCAAAATCTTCCACGTACTGGATAACCAGTTTCACAGTGCCATCAACCCCCAGAACGCTGCTGTTAATGCAGAGGTCATAGCTGTCCGCACGGCCCCATTTTTTGGAGGAATAATAATTGTAATAGCTCTGGCGCTGTTTGTCTTTTTTGATGATCATGTCCCTGGCCTTGGATTCCGAGAGATTGTACCTTTCCATGATCCGCTGTGTCTTGGCCTCCTCCCTGCCGTAGATAAACAGGTTCACCACATTGTCCCTGTCCGCCAGGGCATAGTCCGCACAGCGTCCCACGATGACGCAGGACTCCTCCTGAGCGATCTTCTTGATGGTGTCAAACTGAGCCAGGAATACCTTGTGGCTGATGGGCATATCCACAAAAGAAGATGTATTGTAGCCGAAGGAATATGTGTCCATTACCAGGTTATACAGGAAGGAATTGGTAGGCTTCTCGTCATGGTTCTGGATCATCTCCTCGCAGAACCCGCTCTCCTTTGCTGCCCTGGTCAAAAGTTCCTTGTCATAGCACTTGATGCCGAAATGCTCAGCCACTTTTTCACCGATTTCACGCCCTGCAGAACCGAACTGCCTTCCGATTGTAATAACTGTATTCATTTTCCATACTCCTTTTCGCGAAAGTATAAAAGCTTTTTCAGGGTATGCAAAGCTTTTACCTGACTCCATTATACATCAACAGGGAGATTTACACAAGAAATTTGAGAGTTTTTCATACCTGGCTGATCAGGCGCAGAAAATATTCCGGCAGAGGGGCATCCACTTCCAGGTACTCCCCTGTGGAGGGATGGCGAAATCCCAGAACCTTCGCGTGAAGAGCCTGGCCCTGAAGCCGGAAGGGGCCTTTCTGAGCCCCATAGAGCAGGTCTCCCAGCAGCGGATGCCCCAGGGAGGCCATGTGGACCCGGATCTGATGGGTTCTGCCCGTCTCCAGCCGGCATTCTATGTAGGTATATTTTCCAAAGCGCTCCAACACACGGTAGTGGGTCACAGCCCTTTTGCCGTTTTTTTCGTTCACCGCCATTTTTTTCCGGTCCACAGGATGCCTGCCCACAGGCCGGTCAATGGTCCCTGCGTCCTCTTTCAGGTTCCCCTGACAGAGGGCATGATATTTTCTGGTGATGCTGTGCTCTCTGAGCTGTTCTGCAATACAGTTGTGGGCCCTGTCGTTTTTGCAGGCCACAATGGAGCCGGTGGTGTCCATATCAATCCGGTGGACAATGCCCGGGCGCAGAACCCCGTTGATCCCTGAGAGACTGCTTCCGCAATGGCCAAGCAGAGCGTTCACCAGGGTGCCGCCGGAGTGGCCTGCCGCCGGATGGACCACCATACCCTTGGGCTTGTTCACCACAATCACATCCTCATCCTCATACAGAATGTCAAGGGGAATATGTTCCGGCAGAATCTCCGGTTCCATCGCTTTGGGAAGGGAAAATACCACCCTGTCCTCCGCCTTCACCCGGTAGCTGCCTTTCACAGGACGGCCGTTTACCTGCACCTGTTCCTCCCGGATCAGTTTCTGAATAAAAGAACGGGACAGAGAATCCACAAGCGCCGCCAGACACTTGTCGATTCTCTCCTCCTCAAGCTCTTCCGTGATTTCAAAGCATAACTCGTCCATACCCTCGTCTACTCCCGCTCACTCTGCCTGGAAAGCTTTAAAAACGCAAGATCTTCCTCTTTGAGTACAAACAGGAACACCAGAAACAGCAAAATGGTGGCCACCACAATAAAACAGTCCGCCACATTAAAGACAGGAAAGTCAATGAGAACAAAAGAGATAAAATCCACCACATAGTCAAAGCGGATCCTGTCAATGATATTTCCCAGGGCCCCTGCGCTCAGAGCGGCCAGAAGAAGGTGAACCAAGCGGTATTTTCTGCTCTCAGGAAGCCGGAACAGAAAAAAGAAAATTGCCCCCAGCACCACAAAATTAATGGCCAGGATCAGGAATTTCTGATCCCGGAACATGCTGAAGGCGGTGCCGGTATTCTCCAGATAGCACAACTCCAGAACCCCTTCCGCCAGGACCAGTGCCGGCTTGTCTTTCAGATGGGCTATGGCAAGATATTTAGTGAACTGATCCAGGAACAGCACCACGGCCACCACCACCGCGTCCAGGAACAGCTGTAATCGGTTCTGTTTACGCATGGGCATCCTCTTCGCTGAAATGAATCTCTCTAACGGCAGCCAACAACTCCTCATCCGTGACAGTGTCGTCCAGAACGGCCCTGCCCACCTTCTTCAGCAGAACAAATTTGATTCTGCCGGAATCCATCTTCTTGTCCGATTTGGTAAGCCGCAGAATCTCCTGGGGATCGATATCGTCCACGGAGATGGGCAGATAAAAGGGCACAAACATATCCCGCACTTCATAGTACTCATCCATGGAGAGCAGTTCCCGTTTCCAGGAAATATATGCGGCGGCCACCGCCCCCAGGGCCACGCACTCCCCGTGCAGAAGGGTGAAATTTTTTGCCTTCTCTATGGCATGCCCGATGGTATGCCCATAGTTCAGCAGAGCCCGGTCTCCCCGCTCCTCCGGATCCTTCTCCACCACCAGCTTTTTCACGGTGCAGCTGCGGATCAGCATCTCCTGCAGCACATCCAGATCACGCTCACAGATTTCATACATGTTCTCAATAAGCCACTGATAAAAAGGAGCGTCCTTGATCAGACCATGCTTCATCACTTCCGCAAAGCCCGCATAATACTGCCGCTCCTCCAGGGTCTGCAGTGCCCCCAGGTTCATATACACCAGCCGGGGCATCTTAAAAGCACCCACCATATTTTTATAGCCGTCAAAATCCACTCCTGTCTTGCCGCCGATGCTGCTGTCCGCCTGGGCCAGAAGCGTGGTGGGAATCTGCACATAGTCGATTCCCCGCATATAAGTGGCGGCGGCATAACCTGTCATATCCCCGGTCACGCCTCCTCCCAGGGCCAGAAGCATGTCTCTGCGGTCAAAGCCCTCTTCCACCAGGAATCTGTAGATCTCTTTTACCGTGTCCAGATTTTTGTGCTCCTCCCCCTGGGGAAACACATACTTAACCGCCTTCCTGCACTTTCCCTCCAGGCATCCCAGCACTTCTTCACCGTAGAGCTGATCCACTCTGGAGTCGGTGATAATGCACAGCCTTCTGTCCCCACAGCCCAGAGCCTCCAACTCTGTCCACAGATCCTGGAAGGACCTCTGGAACACAATGTCGTACCCTGGCTTTTTATTATAGAGAATCGTCAACCTTTCCGCCATACTCTTCCTCTTTTTTTGTATTTTTACAGCAACAGCTCCGCGCCCTGTCTGATCTGTTACTTTTTACAGCACACATACACTGTCACACAGAGACTTAGATTTCAAAGGAATCATTGAAAATATCCTGGAAATTGTCCTGCAGATCCCCCGATATGTCCACACTGGCCGGTGTGATAATAAAAATATAGTGAGAGATCTTCTGGAGGCTTCCGGAGATCGCAAAGCAGGAACCGCTGGTAAAATCAATGATTCTCTGAGCGATATCCACATCCAGTCCCTCCAGATTCAGCACCACGGTCCGATTTGCCAGAAGGGTCTCCGTGATCTCCCTGGAATCCTCCACCGAAGTGGGTTTGATCACGCAGACCTCCATATTGCCACTCATGACTTTTCGGGAGGAAGGATTCTTGATGGGCGTAATCTTGCCCGCCGCAGACTGCCGCCTTACAGGGGGGCGTTCCTCCTCATAGTCATCAAGCTCTCTTATCTTAGCCGACGCAGTGGCTCTTCTGGTCATGGGGACAGGATCCATATCCTCTTCATCCGCATAATCATCATCATAATAATCATCGTCTTCTTCCCCATTCAGTTTCATATAGTTCAAGAACTTGTCCATTACTCCCATGCGTACTACCATGCCTTTCGCTAATTAAAACATGTATTACCAAACAGATTTACTGGTAGATTCTCTCTCCGAATATACCTGTGCCCACCCGCACGCAGGTGGATCCTTCCTCAATGGCTGTGCAATAGTCCCCTGTCATTCCCATAGACAACACAGACATACTAACATTATCAATGCTTTTCTGTTCTATGTCAATTGACAATTGCTTCAATTTTTGAAAAAAAATACGGTTTTCTTCAGGAATTTCTGTGAAAGGTGCAATGGTCATAAGTCCCCGCACATGAATGTTGGGAAGAGCGGCAATCTGTTCCACCAGGGCAGGAGCCTCCTCCATGGTTACGCCGTACTTGCTTTCCTCTCCAGCCACATTTACCTCCACCAGAATGTCCACCGTTACATTCTGTTTCACCCCCTGGCGGCTGATTTCCTCCGCCAGATGCAGAGAATCCACGCTGTGTATCATGGCCACTCTGCCCACCAGATATTTCACCTTGTTCGTCTGCAGGTGTCCTATCATATGCCAGCGCACATCCTCAGGCATGGAGGGAATTTTGTCCATCAGTTCCTGCACTTTATTCTCGCCAAAGTCCCGGATTCCGGCCTCATAAGCCTCCTGCAGCATGGACAGGGGCTTGGTTTTACTCACCGCCACAAGCAGCACCTCGTCCCGGTTCCGCCCTGCTCTCCGGCAGGAATCCTCCACCATTTTTTCCACAGAATCTATGTTTTCCCGTATCATTTTTGTCCTCCTGCCCTGGGGCCTCCTGGCTCTATTTCTGGTTGATAAACTGGTCATCCCTGACGGAATCGGCGTTCAGCACAATATAGTCGTAAACGCTCAGTCCATACTTTGTGTTGGGTTTTACAATGGCATATTCATCATTCTGGTAGAGGATACTGATCTGTTTGAAGTCTGCATATCCTTTGTTCATATTGTACACACCGATAAGGGTGGCGCGTCTGCTGACCGTGTAAACTTCCTCCCCTTCCTGCAGATACAGATTGTCCCCCGCATTCAACATGGAGCTGTCCAGGTAGTATTCTTTTGTGTCACTGTCAAAATAATACACCTCAATTTCCACCCGTTCCTTGGAGATGCTGCCGTCCTCCTGGTAGCACTGACGGATGATACAGTCCCCCCCGTTATTGCCCCCGGGGATCACATAGGCCTCCGGGATCAGGAAGAATTCTTTCTGCACTATGGAAGATACAGGGATCTTCAGCCCCCTGTCGTCCTCCACCAAAAGCTCCACATCCAGAAATCTGTCCGAGATAAAGGTGAGCATGGAGTTGGTAAAAGTAAGCTGCAGGTAGGAGTTGCCGTCCCCATTGTGGAAAAGTTTTGTGGCTCCCCAGGACTCATACTGGTTTTTCAGGAAGCGCACCTTGATATAGCCCTCCTGTTCCAGTTCCGCCCCCCGGGCAGGATCCACAGGGATCACAATGGACCAGTCTTCGCTGGTGGAGAGCTTATAGACAGGGTCCCCGTTGCCCATAAGCGTATTCGCCTCAAGACGTTTTTTCTCGTAGTCGCCTTCAAAGACTTCCGCGGTCACACCCTCCGCCTTCAGCTCCTCATAGCCGTCCGTCCAGTAGGCAACCACGCCTGTCT
Source organism: uncultured Acetatifactor sp. (assembly GCA_910587755.1). Lineage (GTDB taxonomy): Bacteria > Bacillota > Clostridia > Lachnospirales > Lachnospiraceae > Acetatifactor. The sequence continues at coordinate 28,124 of CAJUNZ010000021.1, forward strand.
CCGGCGCATAGGAGCGATGGATCACATTTGCCCCCAGGGAGCCGTCCAGGGCGGCAATACTCGCAAGCATATTCTCGTTGGCAAGCTTCAGCACTGTGTTGGTGAGGGCGGCCTTAAAGTCATAAGTGCCCTCAAAATGAACCGGATCAAAGCCATGGACAAAGTTCACAACCTCGCTGCGGAATTCCAAAAGTTCCCTGGAGGACAGGGAGTTCTCCCCCTGACTTAAGCCCGCCAGTTCCTTGCTCAGACTTCCATTCTCATCCATCACATAGACCAGGTCATTTTTGGCAACACGTTCCCCTTCCCTGGCGTAATAATTCACATAACCCGGGGCCTGGGCCAACACCACGGACTCCTCCCGCAGCACCACTCCCCGGTAGATGGTATCGGCGGCCAGAGAACCTTCTTTTACCTCATAACGCACGATATGCCCGGTCTGAAAATAGGCAATCACGCAGATCACCACATAGATAAAAATTGCACCAAAGATAACCATGCCGATATTCAGATTCAATGGCTTTCTATATTTTGTGATCTTGCCCTTTGCCAATCTCCTGCCTCCATACAAAAGCCTCGGCGGTCAATCCGAGGCTTTCATGTGTAATCTGTTTGGTTAGGAATTATCGGAAAAATTACAGGGAAGCGATAACCTTGCCTTTTAAGCCCTCAGGGAGTTCCGACTCATCCAGAGAGACGCTTAAAACAAAATCCACTCCGAATTTCGCGCTGAGTTTTTCCAATTTATCCACCGTCTCTGTCATATCCTGGCCTTCCAGGCACGCAATCTTCAGGAAGCTGTCAAAATACATCTGCTGCAGGTCATGGTCCTGGGAAATGATGCCGCTTACAAATCCTATGAACTCTCCGCAGCTTCCGATCATGCACTGGGACACATCAATCAGACGCACCTTATTGTTCAGCTCATACATATGTTTGGTGCTCTTATCCAGGTAGACGATATTGCCCGTGATCTCCTTGACTTCGCCGTTTACCTTATCCAATAGCTGCTTTGTCTTTCCCTTTCCCTTTTTGCCTACGATTAACTGAACCATCGGAAACCCTCCTATTGTATTATTGTCTAGACCGGATAAACAGTACACAGTTTACCGGTGGCAGTAAAAAGCATGCGCTACAGCCTTCTACTGCTGTGCCTCATCCCATTATAAGGGAAATGTGTCCAAAAAACAACCTTTATTTATGAATCATTTGTGAATCTCTTCAAGTAAATCTGCCATCTGTGAAAACAGCAGATCCGTTGAATCCGCCCGCAGGACCACGGAGATATACGGCGAGCCGTTCTCGTCCCTGGATAAGAGCACCAGGCAGTGCCCTGCGGCGCTAGTGGTCCCTGTCTTGCCCCCTATCACGGTCACATTGGCCGGCGCCTGGGCGTTTCCGTTCAGGAAACGGTTGGTGGTGGGCTTGTCAAAATGCTTCTCCTTGCCGTTTTTGTCATAGTATGTAGTCTGGTATCCGGCCATATGGATGATCTCATTGAAAGTCTCATATTTGATGGCCGCGTTGAATATCAGATACAGGTCATATACCGTGGTGTAGTGATCCGCGTTGGTGAGTCCGTGGGGATTTGTAAAATTGGTGTTGGTGGCCCCCAGAGAACGGGCTTTTGCGTTCATCATGGCCACAAAATTCTCCACACTGCCCCCCACATTCTCTGCAATCAGCATGGCGGCATCATTGGCGGAATACAAAAGCATCACCCGCAGGGCCTGATCCAGCGTCATGGTGTCGCCGCTTTTCAGGCCGCAGAGCTGCGCCCCGGACTCGGTGATATTCACCGCGTTTGTGGCAGTGAGCGTCTGATTTAACTGCCCGTTTTCCAGTGCCACCAGAGCGGTCATCACCTTGGTGAGACTGGCCGGATAGAGCCTCTGGTGCACATTTTTTGCATAGAGGATCTCCTTATTGTCCAGGCCGAAAAGTCCCGCCGCCTCAGCCTGGGACATGTCCACATCGTCGCTCATCTGGTCCCCTGCGGCCACGCACAGATTTGCCGCAAAAGCCTGCGCCGTCCTGGTATCCTGCCTGGCCACCGCATTGAAACTGCTCACATCATAATCCACCTGGTAGGCCATGCCGTAGGGAAGGCTGCCGCACCCTGTAAGACTGAGCAGCACTCCCAGAAAGAGCCCTGCCGCAGCCCGTATTTTTCTATTTATACATCTCACGCCACTCAAAATCTCCTCTGTCCAGAGACTTAATCAACAGTTCCGCACTGGCCAGATTGGTCGCCAGTGGAATATTGTGCATGTCACACAGGCGCACCACATTGTTCACATCCGGCTCATGCACTTTGGGAGTCAGAGGATCCCGCAGAAAGATCACAAGATCCATCTGGTTGTGCTCGATCTGTGCCCCGATCTGCTGTTCTCCTCCCAAGTGCCCTGCCAGGAACTTGTGAATGCTCAGGTTGGTGACCTCTTCAATCAGCCGCCCCGTGGTCCCGGTAGCATACAACTCATTCTTGCTCAGAATCCCTCTGTACGCGATGCAGAAATTCTGCATCAGTTTTTTCTTGGAATCATGCGCGATTAATGCAATGTTCATCTCCATACCCCCATCTTCTGCCTTGTTATTCTGCCACTTTAGAAATTTACTACCTTCTCATTGTTTTGATTTTCTGGCCTGCAGCCTCACATTCAGCACAAACCCCATTCCCATAAACAGGCTTATCAGAGAGGTAAGCCCATAGCTGACAAAAGGAAGCGTAAGCCCTGTGTTGGGGAGGATAAAAGTCGCCACCCCGATATTGAAAAAGCCCTGAAAAGCCACCAGTCCCCCCATTCCGGCCCCGATTATGACGCCGGCGACATCTTTCGCTTTTCGTGCAACAGAAATGCACTCCAGGGCGATCCCGAATAATAAGACAATAACCACAACACATCCCTTGAATCCAAATTCTTCTCCGATGACAGAGAAGATAAAATCCGTCTCGGCCTCGGAGAGAAAATTGCCGTTCTTCACCGAGGTGATCTCGTTGCTTTTGTAACCTTTTCCGTCCAGCTGCCCTGAAGCGATGGCCGTGACGGAGTTCAGCTGCTGGTATGCAAAGGTGGTGGAGTACTCTTCCGGGTCGATAAACGCCAGGATCCGGTTTCTCTGGTTGTCCGTCAAAAATTCATTTTCCGGCTGCAGGGCAAGTGAAATCACCAGGGCCACTCCCGGTATCACCACCGCCAGCACCCCGAACACCAGCTTCAGACTGATGCCCCCTGCGAACATAATCACACAGAACAGTACAAGAATTACAATACTGGTGGAGAGATCCGGCTGTTCGTACACCAGAACCCACGGAACCAGACAGAACACCACACAGGAACCTATGATGGTGATGGTGTTCAAATTCTTCTTATGTTTCATAATAAACTGTGCGAAGAATAAAATCAACACAATTTTTGCAGTTTCAGACGGTTGGAATCGAAGTCCCCCAATCTCCAGCCATCTCTGAGCCCCGTGGGAGTCGTCCCCATAAAGCCACACTGCGGCCAGAAGCACCAGGTTGCCCACGTACATCAGCCAGTACAGCCGCAGAAGCATGGAATAATCCAAAAAAGAGATAATGACCATGACAACTACGCCGGAGACCACTCCGGCCAGCTGCCTGGCCTGAAGTGTTCCCTCTGCGCTTCCGATGGCCACAATGCCCACCGCCGAGAGGGCAATGGTCATCAGCACCAGCTTAAAATCATAATCACGTAGTTTTATCTTTCTAAACATAAAATTCTAATTTCCTCTGTAACTCACAGTCTACTGCTTGAATGCCAGGTCCTGTCCCGTCACATCCACAATGGGAATGTTCGCGTACAGGGAGGGCATTTTGCCTCCCCTGCCGGATTTGTTTCCCTTGGCGTTGATCTGGATCTCCATATTATCCGCATCTATTTTCATGTACTTGGAAATGACCTTTGCGATATCCAGCTTGATCTGTTCCATAATCTCCGGGGAACAGTTCACCCGGTCAGAGATCAGCAGAATTTTCAGCCGGTCTTTGGCAACCTGGCAGGAGCTTTTTCGGCGAAAAAAATGTCTCATTCCCACTCCTCCTATGCCTTATGAAAGATTCCCGTAACCCTGGTCCAGAACGAAATACCTTTGTCAAAATTCAGGTAGGGAACCTCCTTTCCTTCCACTCTAAGCACCACGTTTGCGTAGGCTTGTCCTGCCGGAGAGCTGCTTCCCACCAGGGGCTCTCCCTGGTTGGTGGCAACAACCACGCTCTCATCATCCGGTACTATGCCGATAAGGGGAATGGCCAGAATATCCACCACATCCTGGGCGGACATCATATCGCCCCGCCTTACCATATCCATTCTCAGTCTGTTGATAATCAGATCCATCTGTTTAAAGCCGTTGGCCTCCAGAAGCCCGATGATCCGATCCGCGTCCCGGATGGCGGATACCTCCGGAGTCGTCACCACCAGGGCCCGATCCGCGCCCGCGATGGCATTCTGGAACCCCTGCTCTATGCCCGCAGGACAGTCCAGAATAATATAGTCAAACTGTTCTTTCAGATGCTCAATGACTTTGACCATCTGCCCCGGAGACACTGAGGACTTGTCCCTGGTCTGCGCGGAAGGCATCAGATAAAGTCCCGGATGGCGCTTGTCCCGGATGAGCGCCTGCTTCACCCGGCAGTTTCCCTCCACCACATCTACCAGGTTGTAAACGATGCGGTTCTCCAGTCCCATCACCACATCCAGATTCCGAAGGCCTATATCCGTATCAATCAGACAGACCTTCTTGCCCAGTTTTGCCAGACCCGTTCCCACATTTGCGGTTGTGGTGGTCTTACCCACACCGCCTTTACCTGAAGTGACGACAATGACTTGGGAGTTTTTCTTCTCCGGGGAAAATTGTTTTTCCATTTTCCTAATCCTCCTTTTCGGAATCTCATTCTGCCGTCCTCCAAGAACGCTCCTGTCAGAAAGCGCTCAGGAAATCTTTGGTAAGCGCCTCAAAAGTGATTCTGTTGTTCTTCACATATGCAATTTTCGGCTGTACCTTAAGATGGATCCGGCCCTGCCATCGGAACTGCTTTGACCTGGGCCTGTATTTGAAATTGCCGATTTTAATTTTTTCCGGCTTCATTTCAAGCGCTGCCACAAAACCGCCTGCACAAGCCTCCCCATAGAGACCTCCCAGAATAATGATATTTTTGGCGCTGTAGGCGGTGCTGCCGGGATATACATTCCCCAGCAGAATCATACTGTTTTCTGTCTCCAGTATGTCTCCCTCGTTTAAATCTCCTTTAAAAAACTGGCTCTCCTCCTGGTCGGTATTTTTCTTCTCCATCTCCGCCAGAGCCTTTGCAAAGTCTCTTCCGGTGGTGGCGTCCCTCTCCACAATGCACAGAATGTGGAGATTGCAGCTCTCCTGGATGGCCTCCACAATCCGAAGCTCTTCCGTGCCGGACACCTGACGTCCCTCCAGGGACAGAGCCATATTGGCGGACCCGAAGAAATTCCGGGCCTCGGAAAACTTATATCCTATCTCTTGGAGAAGCTTTTCAAACGGAATCTCCCCATTGAGCCGGAGCGTAATCCCGCTTGGAAAGCTTTTTATGATTACTGCTTCTTTCATATAGCCTCCTACTCTTCCGCAGAAACCGTTTCTCCGGAAGCCTCTTCCGCCGGGGATGCTTCCCCAGGGCCGAAATAGTAGTTGAACACTTCCCAGCCGATCCGTGAAGAATGGTCGGCGGCATAGCCGAAAGGAATCCTGACAGCTATGGCGACTTCCGGCGCCTCATAGGGCGCATAGCCCACAAACACCGCATGGGGCGGTCTGGATTCAGTCTGCTGGGCGGTTCCTGTCTTGCCTGCCACCGTCACAGGCAGTTCGCTGAAGTAGGCCTTTCCCTCCTGTATCATCAGCCGCATGCCCTGATGAATCACATTCCAGTATTCTGTGGGCATATCAATGACATTTCGCACATCAGGTTCTTTCTCCTGGATAATGTTCCCCTCCGAATCCGTAATCTTATCCAGCAGAGTCAGATTATAGCAGGTGCCGCCGTTGGCCACGGTGGCCACATACCTGGCGATTCCCACGGTGGTAAAGCTGTTGTTGCCCTGACCGATGGCGGAGGGCACAGGGTACTCTGTGGACACTGTGGGGGAGGCTTCAGAGATCTCCACCCCGGACTTGTCCGTGAGACCGTACCAGTCAGCGTACTCCCTGAGCTTGGCCAGTCCCTGGGCCTCATTGTATGAGCCGTTTTTCATGGACATCTGGTAGCCTATGGTATAGAAATAAATGTTGCAGGAGTCCCTGATGGCCGTCACCCCCGTCTCATAGCCATGCCCGGATCGTCTGGAACAGCGGGGGGAAGGGGTGATCTCCGTAAAGGTACCGGTACAGAATATTTTGGTGCTGGTGTGAACCACCCCCTCCACCAGCCCTGCGGTGGCGGACACCATTTTATAGGTGGATCCCGGAGCCCCCGAATACTGCGTGGCATAGTTTAACTGTGGTGTGGACTTGTCCGCATTGAGTTTGGCAAAATATTCCGCGTCCACGGAGTTTGCCATTTTGTTGTTGTCATACCCCGGATAGGACACCAGGGCAAGCACATCCCCTGTGTTCACGTCCGTCACCACCACCGAGGCGTTGCAGGGATCCAGGGCCATCTGGGCCGGCGTCACCTGAAGGGTGTCAATGCGGTTTTTCATAAACTGGTAGGCCGACAGCCTGCCGTTGAAGATTGCCTCCCTATCGTTTTCTGAGATGGGGATTTTGTCCTGTTCGCAGAGGATCTGGCAGACCTGCCTGCCGGTGATCACATCTCCCAAAAGCATGTACTTATAAAATTTTTTCTGAAATTCCGTATTTTTGTCGATCATGGAGATGATATATTCCGATATCTTTCCATAAATCTCCGTGGAGTCGGAATATTTACCATCCAGATCCAGTTTCTTCACATCCACCCAGTTCTGAGCAATGCAGTATTTCAGGTACTCTCCCAGACTGATGGTCTCCTTCTCGGCCCAGGCGATCTGTGTGGCATCCGCCGGGTCCACCATCTCCTCCATAATGACACCGTTCCTCTTGAGAAGGGTCACAATATTGCTCTGGTAGACCTGGTATTCCTTGGCCAGCTTGTTGTAAGGGGTCAGCCTGTCCTGGAGCTCCAGGGTGATTCTGTCGTATACGGACTGTTTATAGTCCAGATAGGCGCGGTAGACCGCTTTTTCCGTTTCCGCTGCCGATTCCTCAGCCAGATGTTTCATGTCTATGACGGAATTGTTGAACATGGAATAGTACACATCATATATGGGGATCTTAACGTCGGAGCTGGTGGCATTGGCAGAAGCCCTGTATTCCTTGGCGTTGATAATGTTGGCGGAAATAACCTCCGCAAGCTTCTTCTCAACAGCTTTGTAGGTGAAGATGGTCAGGTCCTTGTCAATGGTGAGATAGATATCCTGCCCGGCTTTCGCCTCCCTGCGCTCTACAATGGAAATCACCTTGCCGGTATTGTCTACGATAACTTTCTCATATCCCTTCTGCCCCTGGAGGGTTGTCTCAAAAGAGGATTCTATGCCCCCCTTCCCCACCACATCGTTGATGCTGTAGGTCTCCTCCTCTTTTCCCTCCCCCGCCAGGCGGGTGTTCAGATCGGCCATCTCCTCGGAGGAGATTTTGCCGGTATAGCCCACCACATGGGCAAAGTACACGCTGTCCACATACCTGCGCACTGTGTCTTCCACAATGGTCACGCCGGGGAGAATGTCCGAATTCTCAAGGATCACAGCCACCGTTTTTTCGTTCACATTGGTCGCCACAATGGTACCGATATATTTTCTGTATGAGGTCAGATTCATGGCATAACGGATGGTAATCATCTTCAGCCATTCTTCCCTGGTATAGCCCTCTCCCGGCAGGAACTCACTGTCTGTGTCCTCCGGATCCTGGTATTCTCCCACGGCAAATCCGCCGCTGCGGCTTAAATACTCCATCACTTCCCGGGCCGTAGCCGTGCGCTGCTCGTCCTTTAAGTCCCCGGTGGACTTATGTCCGTACACATCGGCCAGAAAACGCAGCAGCGCGTTCCCCTCCACTGTAAAGGCAAACTCCCCGTCCTCGTCCAGAACAATCTTAAAGTCCGTAATGCAATTATCACCGTTTTTCTCTATCAGATGGATCAGATTCAGGACGGTGTCGTTAAGTTTGGCATTTTTAGAGCGCCCCGACTCAAAGACATCCTCAATCTTCACAGAATAAGCCAGTTCATTGTAAGCCAGCACATTGCCGTTGCGGTCATAGATATTTCCCCGGGTGCTGAGAATATCCCGGGTCTTCTCAATCTCCAGAGTAAAATCCTCCAGATACTCCTCCCCATGGACAATCTGCAGGTTAAAACAGCGCCAGATCAGAATACCGCCCAAAAGGCAGAATATCACACTGAATACCGTCAGTCTGCTGGTCAAGATTCCGATAAGTTTTTCCTTTAATTCATCAAACAAATTTCTGTGCTCTCCTTTTCTCCCGACTTTCCAGTTTCTCGTTTACTTTCAGGATAAGCGGATACAAAAACAGGGTCACTACAATGGTATACAGGGCTTCCGGCAGAATGATCCGGGTAAAGTAGTATGTAAACTGAAGCCGTCCCCGAAGCATGAATGTCAGCACATAGCACAACATGCCGTAAGACAGATCGCTGACAACGATCAGGGCCAGGGGAAGCTTGATGTCCTCTGGGTAGAAGGTCCTGCTGAACTTTCCGTTCAGATAGCCGATGTACATAAGAACCAGGGCATAAAAGCCCAGGAAACTCCCGAAAAAGACATCGGTCAGCAGTCCGCTGAAGAAGCCAATCACAAGCCCTTCCTCTTCTCCCCGCATAAAGCCAAAGGATGAAGTCAGAATGATCATTAGATTCGGGATGATACCCGCAAAGGCCAGACTGCCGAACACACTGCACTGCAGGACAAAACATGCGATGATAAACACAGAAACAACAATTTTTCTAAGCAAATAACCACCCCGCTGAAAATCTATAAGCCCTCTCCGGGCTCCTGCTCCGTCTCCGTGGAGGAAGGCGAGATCGGAAGAGCGTCGTGTAGGGAAAGAGTGTAGATCTCGGTGGTCG
>CAJUNZ010000022.1:0-248 GCA_910587755.1 uncultured Acetatifactor sp.
GTGTGGTACTGGTCCCGGCAGGGCCTGGGGACAGAGACAGAGGGCGGGGAAGGCGCTCTGGATTTATTTGCCCGGATGCCGGATATTTTTTACTTTTCAAGCGGGGCAGGGGGCTGGGCCACTGAGTTGTATCTGGAGGATGAGGGCAGTTTTTCCGGCCTGTTTCACAGCTGGGAGAGTGGGGAGAAATATCCCGGCGGTACCTTTTATCTCTGTGAATTCAGCGGCAGATTTTCGGCGCCGGAGCA
>CAJUNZ010000022.1:258-37029 GCA_910587755.1 uncultured Acetatifactor sp.
GAGCAGAAGGGAGAGTTTCTCTGTTCCCTCCGGGTGGAGTCCCTGGAATATGACCCCCCCGGGAAAGTGGAGATTGAGGACCGGACCCGGTATATCACAGCCGGTCCCCTGGGCCTGGAGGACGTGGAGGAGATGCTGGTTTTTCTTCCCGGATACCCCACGGAGGATCTGCCGGAGGCGGTTTTTGACTGGATCAGGGGCGCCAGGGAGTTTTGGGACGGCGCCAGGCCGGAGAAGCTGCCTTTTTACGTGCTGTACAATGGCAGCACCCAGGAGGCATTTTATTCTGAGACGCAGCAGTGACAGGAGCCGGGCTTTTCCGATTAAGATGTTCCAGGGTCAAGTTCAAGGGAAATGTTTCCCATCAGTTCCCAGGCGGCATCCCTTTCCAGCCGCTGTTCCGGAGTCAAATTTTCATATTCGCATAACATGGGATGCTCTCTTTTGGCATCATTGCGGACACAGCCATAGTTCCAGTTGTAAAAGATATAGAAACGCAGCCAGCGCATGTGGTCCAGCTTACGGTAAGTTTCCCTTATTGAGTTGGATGTTTTGGTTATACAGTATCTGTCATAAGCCCGCTTTACCGTGGAAGGGGTCAGCTTTGTGATGGTTTCGTCATCCAGGAGAATTCTCGTTTTCATCAGGAGATGATCTGCAGCAGCAATTTTGGACTGACGGTGAAGATCATCCAGTTCGTTCCAGCTGAGTGTAGGATAAGAGACTGACCTGCGGAAAATCTCATTGATCGTCACCGCCGCCTGATTCAGTTCTGTTCGGATGATCTGCTGTGGTGTGTAAATATCTTCGTTAGTGCCGAAAAAGGAGACGCCCGGTGCTTTCCGGCTGCTTCGCAGGTCAATGCGGCCGGATAGTTTATAATATTTGTTTAAGATCCAGAATATACTCCAGCCATTCTGTTCATCATCCACACAGATGATAATGCGGTCAGCCCGTTCCAGGAGAGAATGATTTTCCTCCCAGGTATCTTCATGGAAAATCAGGGAGTCCCCTGTCAGGGATTCCTTGTTCAGGGAGAACAGCTGGTTCAGGTGAGGGTGTACGGTAAGAAAATTTCCGACACCGCCGAAGATATGATAGGCTACATGCTGTTCTATGGACAGGACATTGGTCAGAATGGCCCGCTCCAGGATGCTGTTCCCATAATTTCCGAAACCGATGATGACAATTGTGTTCTCGTGGCGGCACAGGGGCTTGGAACGCCAATATTGCCTGGCACAGCACTCATAACTGTGGAAAAAGTTGATGTTGCCGGAGAGCTTGTCCTGCCCGTTAGTGGTTCGAGCATAGACTTCTACTGGTAGTTCATGTAGGTTGACTGCTCTGCTGTTGACACCGATATCATTTTCTTTCATTAGAAATACCTTGCATTTTGTGCCGGTATTCTTCTTTTTTGCCACGATACGGTTTGGTGAAATGCTTAAATAGAGGCAGGGATAGTTTGGGGTTTCACCCTGACTGCCTTTTTTCTCCCCATAGATGATCAGGGCATCAGGATCTTCCTTGTGGATATTTGCGGCAAGGGTATTGGACTCCACGCCGCAGTCTGCAAAGTAATACCAGTTTTTGTGTCGCTGCAGGCCAAGCATGAACAGGGGCAGTCCTTCGTTAGTGACAAAGGATACCACACCTCCAAGTAATGTGACCATAATGCCGGCGGAAGAGAGCAGAAAGATCAGCCCCACCATATGCCCCAGCGGCGTTACCGGTATTAAATCGCCATACCCCACAGTGGTCAGGGTCACTAAGGAATACCATAATGCATCGCCGAATGTCTGGATGGTCGCATTGCTGTCGGAGGATTCTGAACAGTATAAAAGGGCTACCAGGCATATATAAGTCAACATTATAATTGTTATTAGGCAAATGTAAATATTCTTTTTCTTTTTCATGCTATCCACTTTCTTTCGATTATATTGTTAATATTAATATCAACAGTCGGAAAAGTCAATCCTGAGGGAAAGGGGGTTCTAACCTATTTTCGATGACATCCTGGGTAAAGATCTTCAGAGAGGCATTTTCCCCAGGGAAAATGCCTCTTTTTTGGTCGCTCTATATTCTGTCAGAAGAAGTCGTCCGGGGAATCTACCGGCGCCTGCCCCGGTAGATTCTGCTGTTTTCCCGCTGGCTAGGGGGTGCTGAAAAGAGTGGAGAAGCGGTTCATATTTTCAGTCTTCAGGGCCATGGAGGGATGGACATACCGGTTCATGGTGATGGATACGCTGGCATGTCCCAGAATCTCGCTGAGACTTTTTATGTCAAACCCCAGTTCAATGCATCTGGTGGCAAAAGTATGCCTTGTGGCATGGAAATTGGCGTCCTGGATGTTGCAGGCCGAAAGGATTTTCTTAAATCGGTTCTGCATGGTTCTGGGCTCCAGATACCGTCTGGCGTCCCCGGTGAGAAGGAAGGTTCCCGAGGTGTGGAAATCTTCCAGAAAGCTCATGATGGGTTCCGGCAGGGGAATGGTGCGGACAGAGCAGGCGCTTTTGGGCTTGAGGATTTTCACTTCGGTGCGCCCGCCTTCTGAGGCATTCACCCGGACCCGCTGCATGGTCTTGCACACATGCATTTTGCACTCTGAAAGACTGATGTCATCCCAGCTCATAGCGCAGAGTTCTCCCACGCGGATTCCTGTGTAAAGGCATACCAGAATGCCCAGGGCCGTAAGGTCCAGGTTGGCCTGCAGGTACTGCAACAGTGTTTCCTCTTCCTCCAGACTGAACACCCGGATATCTCCCTGTTCCCGCTTCAGGTCGATACAGTCAGAGGTAAAGACCACTCTGTGATCGTTTCTGAGGGCATAGACCCGGATGCTGTTCATGGTGGACAGGACTTCCGCCACGGTTGCCGGGGAGAGACCCTGCTGCTTTGAGCCCCCGGTGGAGAGCAGGAGATTCATAAAGTCTGTCACCTGCTGGTTGGTGATCTCGGACAGTTCCGCATCCCCCAGCTCTGGATAGATATAGAGGCTCAGTATGTCCTTATATTTGTTTATGGAAGATTCTTTCAGTGTCACAGCCGCTTCCTCCAGCCATCTGTTCCCCATCTCCCGGACTTTCCCCGCATTTTGTGCGGCGGCAAGGTTCCGCTCTTCCAGTTCTTTTTTGATGGCATCCAGTTTTTCTTTCACTTCACGGTAGCTTTTTCCGTACACCGTGCCGTACCGGGCTTTTCCGTCCACCCGTTCCCTGATGTAGCGCCCTTCCCAGCGCCCGTCTTTTCTCTTGTAAATGTTTTCGCCTTTCCTCGGCATGCTTTTGTACCTCCGCTTTGACGTGCTTAGGAATGCCTCTCTGAGGACATTGAACCGGCATGTGGAGACAGAGGAAATAAGGGTACCGGCACAGCCCGCAAAAAGCGGCATCCTATTGTCAGTATCCCTTATATTTTGTTATATTTTGTCATATTTTGTCAAATTTTGGTATGTCCTGCTGACAAGCCGTGGGAATTGGAGGGACAGTTCTGGGAGCCTGCCCGGGCAGACTCCTCAGGACTGTTGGAATAGAAATAGATATCAGAGAAAAGCAGTGGGGGGATCGGAGCAGCTCACCGTGTGGGCATCTGAAAGCCCTCCAGAGCCCTGTTCAGATAATCGTTGAAGGGTTTCATTTTCTCAAAGAGGAGGGCAGCTTTGTCCAGAAAGCCCTGCGGGTCCAGCAGCTCCTGGTCTTTGAGGGGAAATTCCAGGTACCAGCTTTTGTGTTTCAGGTATTGGGCCTGGGGATGGTCTTTTTCGTAGCCCCTGGGTACGTTTTTCAGAGCGGTGCCCTTTACGGTAAAGCAGGCTGCAAATTCTTTCTCGTGGATGATCCGGTTCCACTCTTCCGGATTTTGTGAAAGATAGTTCCGCACCATGCTCACCGCGTCCTGGAACATGTCTGCAAAGAGACCCCCTCCCAGGAAGGACTGATCCCCTGGTTTTATCATAATATAATAGCCTGTGGGAATGGGCAGTTTTCCCTTGGAGGAGATATGGGCGCGGAAAGCGGGATTGTAGGGAGATTTGTCATGGCTGAAACGGGTATCGCGCACCAGCTTAAAGGTGAGATCCCCGGGGTTCAGGTGAAGCACACTGTTGTCAAAGCGTCCGATCCGCAGGATCATTTCCTGTAGAAGGGCTTCAAATTCGCCGCAGGCTGCTTTATATTCTCCTTTATGTTCATGGTACCATTCTCTCTCGTTATGGGTTCTCAGCCCCTCCAGGTAGTCCAGTATGATCTGTGTATTCATGGCTGTATTCTCCTTTCCGCCCAGGCGGGCATTTGTCAGGCATTTTTGACAGCGGCCGCAGCGGGCGAATCCAGAAATTTTCTGATATATTCTTTCAGGCGCTCCGGCGTCTGGTACATTTTGCAGAAAGAAAACTGCTGTGACAGCCCGTCAATTTCCTCCATGGCGCCCTTTATTTCCCTGAGCTGCTCCATATCCGGACTGGAGGCGGAGGTATAATCCAACTGTGCAGGGTCCAGACGGTGGCTGCGGATGGCGTAATTTATCCTGTCACGGCACCGGCATTTTCCGCTGCCGTACTCGCCGCAGTAGGCGGACAGGAACTGGGCCATTTTTCCCCGCACTCGGGAAAGTCTCTGGCGGTATGCCTCCGGGGTGATTCCCAGGATCTCCCCGGCCATGCGGCTGTCGGCTTTAAACATGGTTCCCAGGACAAAGATGCAGCGGCTCTCGGGGTCCAAGCACTGGAGCATTACATTGGTACAGGAAAGTTTCAGCTCCTCAGCCAGCACGGACTGTTCCACATTCTGGGACAGGTCGGGTATGTTCTGCAGATCCGCGTTCTCTATGTCATTTCCATAGAATTCAAAGTTCAGCGGGGCATGGGCGAACATGTGCTTTTTGTAGTTTTTCAGGTGGTTCACGGCCACACGGAAGGCCCATGTGGTGAAGGCGCTTTCTTGCCGGAAAGAGGGAAGGCCTGAGAGGATTTTCATCAGAATCTCCTGCGCGGCGTCTTCCGCGTCGGCAAAGGTCCCCAGCATGCGCAGGGAGAGGCTGAAGGCCATGTCCTGTACGCCGGCGATGACAGCTTCCAGAGCGTCCCTGTCCCCTGCTGCGGCTCTGTCGGCCAGGGCGTTTAAATCTTCATTGGTGTTTTTGCTCATAAAATTATTCCTCCTGTCATAAGCAGTGTCTCTGTATTAGACAACTTTTCCCCGCCCCTGTGACAGAAAAATTGTTTTTTCTGCAGGGACATTTTTATTATATCTCATTCAGGAGAGGGATATCAAGAAAGGAACACAAATTGTATGTATACAAAGGGGAAGAAGAGATATAATCTGACTTTTATGACATTTTAGGAAAAGTAGATTGACAGTTGTGCAGTATTATAGTATGGTTATATTATAGTACAAATTAAGGAGTGATTATTTACATAGTTTCTTCTGCAGGATGTCGTTATATCATGTAAAAGTATCTGCTGTGTGCGCAGGGAGGACGGTCATGCTGAGTGTGGATCAGAGGAGAATTGTGGACGGGGAGATCACAAAGGAATTTCTGCGGGTGAACCGGGAAAGGGTGGATGGAATCATTGCAGAGTTTGGCAGACAGGCAGCGGGGGAGGGGTGAACCGGGGCCCCAGACGGCAGGCTTTTCTGCGGATGAAGTGGTATACTAAAACTGGACACGGAGGGGGTAGAAATTGGACAGGGTACATGATAAGATGAAACGGTTTACCAATGAGTTACACCAGGGAAGAACGGCTGGACATCGGCAAACAAATTTACAACAATGAGATGTCCGTTCAGCTTCGGGAGAAGGAGGAGAGGGAAAAAAGACAGCAGCAGAGCAAAAATGAGCTGATCACTAATGTCTCCCATGATCTGCGCAGTCCTCTTACCTCGATTATCGGCTATGTGGAACTGCTGAAGGAGACAGGGCCGAAAGACAGGCAGCGCTTTGCTGAATACATTGAAGTGGTAGAACGGCGCCTGACTGGGCTGAACGGGCTGATCAACGAACTGTTTGAATATACAAAGCTGAACTCCGCTGACCGACTACCGGACATGGAGAAAAGGGATGTGTTGGAACTGCTGCGGCATATCCTTTATGAATACAAAATTCTGATGGAAGCGGAGGGCCTGACGCTTTCCTGGCAACTGGGGGCGGAAAGCCACGCCGCCCATATTATTACACAGCAGATGGTACGGGTATTTCAGAATTTACTGGAAAATGCCCGCAGATACGCCGATCATTCCGCTCCGGTAACCGTGACGGCACAGGATGAGGGCCAGCTCCACATCTGTATCACGAACCGGTTGACGGATGCATGCGGCATTGAGCCGGACCGGATCTTTGAACGTTTCTACTGCGGAGACCGGGCCAGAAGCACTCCGCAAAGCTCCGGACTGGGGCTTGCCATTGTAAAGCGCATCGTGGAACTCCACGGGGGAGAGGTCAATGCATCGTTACAGGGACAGGAGCTGTCCATCCATCTGTTTCTTAAATAAAAGAACACCACAGATCAGGTTCCAGTTGTGCGGCCGATAAAATATTGGTATAATGTTTACATCCCGTAGCAGGGAAGCAGAAGTCTAGCAAGCGCCTGGTGAAAGCGCAGGAGGTGCCAAATGGCAGGGACAGTTGGGATCGGGATACAGGATTTCGGAAAAATCATTGAAAATAAATGCTTTTACGTAGATAAAACTGCGTTTATTAAGGAATGGTGGGAAAACCGGGACGATGTCACGATGATTATCCGTCCCCGCCGGTTCGGCAAGACACTGGCCATGAGCATGTTGGAACATTTCTTTTCCGTGGAGTATGCAGGCAGGGGAGACTTGTTTGAGGGCTTAAGCATATGGGAGGAAAAATCGCCCGGTGCAGATTACAAATACCGCAGCCTCCAGGGCAGTTACCCGGTGATCTTCATAAGCTTTGCAGATGTGAAGGAGACTACCTTCCAGAGTGCAAGGGATAAAATCTGCCGCATCATCAAAGCCCAGTATGATAAATTTGAACGCCTTCTGGATCAGGATCCGGCGTTGGAGAAGCTTCCTGATATTTTTCGTGAGATTTCCCCTGTAATGGGAGACGCGGCGGCTTCCTATTCTTTAAAGGCCCTGTCGCAGTTCCTGGCGGGCTATTATGGGAAAAAAGTGATCATCCTTATGGACGAATACGACACGCCCATGCAGGAGTCCTATGTATATGGTTACTGGGATGAAATGGCAGCCTTTATCCGCAGCCTGTTTAATTCCACCTTCAAGACAAATCCTTATATGGAGCGGGCTGTCCTGACAGGAATTACCCGCATCAGCAAAGAGTCAATCTTTTCCGATTTGAATAATCTGGAGGTAGTTACTACGACTTCCTGTAAGTACGAAGAAGTATTTGGATTCACGGAAAAAGAAGTGTTTGCTGCTATGGATGAATTCGGGCTTACGGAAAAAGAGGAAGTCCGGGCCTGGTATGACGGCTTTACTTTTGGGGAAACGCCGGACATTTATAATCCGTGGTCTATCATTCATTATCTGGATAAGGGGCGTTTTGCAGCCTATTGGGCGAATACCAGTTCCAACAGCCTTGTGGGAAAGCTGATCCGGGAAGGAGAAGCGGAGGTAAAGACGGTGATGGAAGACCTGCTGCAGGGCAAAACCTTCCATACAAGGATTGACGAACAGATTATATTCAGCCAACTGGACAGCAATACCAATGCTGTCTGGAGCCTGCTTCTGACCAGTGGTTACCTGCGGGTGGAGAAGACTATATTGGATAGTCGTGGAAAACTGGAATATGACCTGAAGCTGACAAACAAGGAAGTCCGGATCATGTTTGAGCAGATGATAGAGAGTTGGTTCGCGGACTATACGTCTGCCTACAATGCATTTATCAAGGCGATACTGGCTGACGACAAAAAGGCGATGAATGTCTATATGAACCGGACGGCTCTGGCTACGTTCAGTTTCTTTGACACAGGAAATAAGCCGTCGGAAGCTACAGAACCGGAGCGGTTCTACCACGGTTTTGTGCTTGGGCTGATGGTAGATCTGGCAGACCGGTACCGGATTACCTCCAACCGGGAGAGCGGCCTGGGCAGGTACGATGTAATGTTGGAGCCTTTGAGAGCCGGGGATCCCGCCTTTGTGTTGGAATTCAAGGTGAGAGATCCGGAGGATGAGGCGGCATTGGCGGATACCGTGTCGGCTGCGCTGCGGCAGATTGAGGAGAAAGCATATGATATGGAACTCGTAGCCAGGGGGATTTTTCCGGAGCGGATCCGGCATTACGGATTTGCTTTTGAGGGGAAGACGGTGCTGATTGGCTGAAAACAGGGGCAGGAAAAGGAAACGGATACAGACCGCTGCAAAATAATCATGAGGGAAGCCCTCCTGTAAGCAGAGCTTCCCTATTCTATATCAGTATTTCTTCAATTTTTTCCCTGTGATGATACAGAATAAACTTCCGTTGATTCCAAGGATCAACATCATAAGTGCTGCGCCGGAACCTTTCCCTGTGCCGAAGAGCGTTTTTAGAATGGTTAAATCACCATGCACCCCCATAAAGGGTTCGCATACTTGATCAACCATAAAACCGCCCACAAATAGTCCTATGGGAATGGTAAAAAACTGAAGCGTATTGCGGCAGGCATAGACGCGCCCCTGCAGCTCCACAGGAATGGCAGTTCTTAGAATCACATCCAAATTTGCGCTCATAATTGGTACAACCACCCATCCGATAAACTGTCCAATACACCAAAGCAGCGGTTCCCGGGAAAACGCCAGCAAAAAGTTTTCGGTTCCCAATGAAAACAGCATTGTCAAATAAATAACCCTTACCCTGTTTTTCGGCTTTGGCAGCACAGAAACCGCCAGACTGCCCACAATCATGGCAGCACCGGAACAGGAGGTGACGATTCCCAAAACAGTCGAGCCGCCTTTCGGATTGGGAAGAACATAACCGGGCAATACGGCATCAAAGGCAGAGGCTACGAAATTGATACCGGACATGAATAAAATCAAGGTCAAAATAAGCTGATTCTTTTTCAAAAAGGTAAGCCCTTCTTTGGCAAGCACCAGTACACGTTCGCTTTTGTCCTTTTTATATTCCGGGATTTTCACAAAAAACAGTAAAGCGGTAAACGCAATAAGGAAACTGCCGATACCACCGCGATTACGCCGTTCAGCCCTGTAAACGCATTGGCCATATTTTGATTGTCCTTGTAGTTATGTTTTTGATTCAGTTGTTATTTGGCCGGTTTGAGCAGTATTATAAGAATGTGTATTTCCCTGTTTTTCAGTTGAAAGTGGAGTGTTTTGTGAATGAAAAAATCATGCGCAAAGCCAATGCCATTCCGTATGACAGGGCAAATTCACCGGAATCCTTCGATAAATACAACCGGGTAATCGAGAATTCGTCCAAGGCGATTATGCAGTCTTATCAGGCAGTTTGTCTGGTATGCGGACTTGCGGAAGCCTTTGTGATGATTTTATAGTATGGACTGAATCAAAAGCTTTCCGTATTTTCCCGGAAAAAGGACTATGCAAAACGCGCGCATTATCTGAGGGAGTATGCGGCGGAGTTCAGAACGACAAAAATAGGCAGGGTGGTCAGGGATATCCATGAGGAAGGCGCCGCAGGGACGGAGGACATGCACCGGAAAGAGGGCAGAGGGATTGCGCGGATTTCCTTTATCGAGCTGTTTTAATATTGGACGAGCCTACAAGTGCAGTAGATGCGCTTGCAGAGAGAAAAATCAATTCTATTATTTTAGATGCGCTGAAGGATACCCGTCGTACTTTGGTTTTTATTTCTCATAGACTATCGACGACGAAACTGGTGGACCGGATTCTGGTATTTGAGGATGGCAGGATTGTTGAGGAAGGAAATCACAGGGAATTGATGGAGAAAAAGGGGCTGTATTCAAAATTGTACCATGAGCAAAGCAATCTGTACAAGGGGCAGGGGATATGAAAAAAGATGAGTCAAAGAGCCGTATCCATGAGGTGTTTCTGGCGGAATATGATGGGGTCATCAAAGAAAAACAGGCAGTTGCGGAATCTGACGGAAAGGAAATCGCCAGGTTATCTTTGTTTCAAAAGATGTTCTGCAACGCGTTCTGCATTGACTTTTTGATACCGCTTTGTCTGTGCGTTGCCGTTTTGGTATTTGAGAATCTGTCTGTTTCGGCCTTTGTGATCGCAATCAATGCCAGTGCACAAATTCAGTTATAACTGGATGGCTTGACGGAAGCCATCTCGGAGTTTCTGAAAAACGGCAGATTGGTAGAAAGAATCCGCAATATAGATAAAATCAAATGCGATATTGAAAAGTCAGCGGGCAGTGAGCTGAACGGCGAAATGCAGGATATCTCATTCAGGAAGGTTTCTTTCTGTTACCCTGACGGGACGTCAGGATTGTGGGAAGTTGATCTGCGTATTCGAAAGGGGGATAAGATTGCGGTGGTGGGCAGGAACGGTTCCGGAAAATCAACCTTGATCAAACTGCTGCTGCGGTTCTATGATCCCACATCCGGGGTGATTGTTCAGAATGACAGGAATATAAAAGACTTTGACATTTCTGCATACAGAGGACAGTTCAGCACGGTTTTTCAGGATTTTAACGTATATGCAACCACAATGAGAAATAACATCTGTGCGGGGAACGAAGCGAACGAAGAACGAATCAGAGAAGCGCTGAATAAGGCGGGGCTGTCTGATAAGATATCCGATTTGGACGTACAGCTGACAAGAGAATTCCATGAGGACGGAGTCCTTTTTTCGGGTGGGTTGCTGCAGAGAATGGCATTGGCCAGGGTTTTTTATGAGAACAATGACATTATTATTATGGACGAACCCACTGCCGCGCTTGATGTATTTTTTGAAAGGAAATTTTATGATACCATATTTCATCACTTAAAGGAAAAAACAATTGTATTTGTGTCCCATCGTCTGTCTTCCATTACATCCTGCGACAAAATCTTATATATGGAACAGGGGAGAATCCTGGAAGAAGGGACCCATGAGGAATTAATGAAATTAAATGGGGGGTATTGCAGATTGTTTCATGCGCAGTTTGATTAGAAATTGGAAACACCGCCCCCTGCACTTGGGAACGTGTGTGGGCGGTGTTTTTATCAGGTAAAGCATATTCTGCTTTGGACTGCATAATGCACTGCCGTCTGCGTTTTGGGGTTATACCTCCCCAAGCATACGGAGCAGCAGATAGGACCCAGGGCAGCGTTCCGCCAGTTCCATTTCCGTATATTGCGCCATCAAGTTCAGCGCATTGTTTTTGAACGCATCATACCAGATTTGTCCGGTGAGCGCTTCGTTCATGGGCGGGCTGAACACAAGCGGTTCCTCGCCCCATCCAGACGCAATTTCCTCACAGGCCTGCATCATGATATGACCGTCCAGTCCGGTTTCGCCGCCCGCCTCGAACCGGGCGAAGCAGTAGTTCAGGGTGTATTGGCCATAGTACATCAGTTCCCGGTAGGCAAGGGGGTGTTCCCTGATATAATCGCCCGGATTGGAGGACAGGGCAGGGCTGCTGCAAATGGTTTCGATGAGCGTTCCAATCACCTTGTTGGTATCCAGTCGGGCAGCCGCTGCCGCCTGGGCGTAGCACGCCTGCTTCTGCGGAAGGAGGAATTTCTGGCTGTCCATGCCGTCCCCGGCAATGTGTGCAGGGAACTTTTCACGGATGTCCTGGGCGTAGTAGCTGCCATCCCGGGGTTCCCAGTATTCAGTCAGGGTATAACCGCCCTGGTCCAGGTCAAAGGAAAGCGCCACAGGGATATGGCTGCCGCCCACGGTTTCCAGTCCGATGTCCGTGACCTTATATTCCTCATAAAGCGCCCATCCGTAACAGGTGATTTTGTGGGTGGTGCTTCCGGCCAAAGGTGTGCCGGAGAGTGTCCCCAGGGCGATAAAGCTGCAGCAGGCTGTATCATACTCCTGTGGATTGGAAGACTTGTTATGGGCCATGATTGCCTGATGAACAGCGGTCTGTTCGTCGGAGAGCGCAGGGGCAGATGTGTCCGGCTCCACGGTGATTGGCGCAGCAGTAGATGTGTCCGGCTTCACCGTGATTGGCATATCCGGGCTGACCATGGAACTGCCCGAACTACCTTCCAAACCCAACATGGCATAAATGTTGTTGATGTATTCCGGATTTTTCACCTGCTCCTCCGTGACCATGTAACTGGAAATGGGATTCTGCCATGGGATCACAAAAATATCTTTGTCCTCTATGTCGAAGGTGGACAGTATCAGGGCCATTTCCTCCGCTGCGGCGCCCTGCAGTGCCATTTTTTCCTCCAGAGTTTTCTCCCGGTTGGTTCCCTGCATCAGCCCAAAACGATAGTCATTCTCTGCCATCTGCCAGATATAGACCTCCAACCCCTTGAAGGTTCTCAGTGCAAAGTATTCCGGGTATTTATCCCGCAGCCCGTCTATTTCCAGGGAGTCTGCCTGTGAAATCACTCTCATGCTGTAAATCGTACCAAACTGGGCCGGATAGCTTTCCAGAATAGACCCATCATAGGTAATCTCCAAAATGTCTCCCACCTGTGGTTCAGGAGATGGGGGCATATTCGCGGCGGAAACATGGAACAGATCACTGGAGGACAATTCCAGGGATCCCTCCACCGGCGTGACCAAAAGGGCGTTTTCTTTCACTTCCGTAATCCGCGCCTGCAGGATGTGCTGCTCCCGGGGAACGCCCTGTTTGGGATTCGTTGCAAAACATACCGTCACCACCGCACAGGCAATGACAGCCCCGGCAATGATCCAAAACGCCGGTTTTTTGTAGTTCAGCACGTTTTTCACCCGCTCCTTTACGTCGATTTCGCCAAAGGCCAGGGGGCAGATTGTCACCTGGCGCTGCCCGGTACTGCACTCCAACAGGGCCATGGAGTATTGCTTTTTTCCGGCCAAATCGATCTGCCGGATCACCTTCTCATCGCAGGCCATCTCAATGTCCCGGCAAAGCAGCACATAGGCAATCCAACACAGGGGATTGAACCAGTGGACCGTCATAATCAGAAAGCCCAGAGGTTTCCACCAGTGGTCACGCCTTGCCAGATGCGCCTTTTCATGGGCAATCACCGGCTCCATGGTCACCGCGTTCATGTTGGAGGGCAGATAGATTTTTGGCCGGACCAGTCCCAGGATAAACGGAGACTTTACCTGGTCACACAGAAAGATATTTCCTTCGTAGGGTATGCCTTCCGAAACGCTCCGGTGTACCTGCCAATAGCTGATAACCGTGTACAGCAGCAGGATGGCCATGCCCATGAGCCAGATGACAGACAGCACAAATGTCCATACATAGAGTGGGTTGACACTGGCTGCCGGATTGGGCGCAAACATCTCCCCCAGAAGGGGATTTACTGCATTGTTGACGGCGGGGATGCCGCTGTTGACCACAGGGGTTTCATACTGTATGTTATGGGCCTGGAAGGTCTCGGCACTGGGAACCAGGCTCCATGCGCTCTCGAAAGAGAAGGGAACCGCCAACCGCAGGGCCGCAATCCTCCACAAAAGAACGGTAATCCACCTGGGTGCCTTTTTCAGCAGAAACCGGAGCAGTACCACAGCCAAAATCAGCCAGCCGGCGGCGATACTCATGTTCAGAATTTTCAGAAATAGATTGCTCATATCATTCACCTGCCTTGTCAATCAGTTCGCGAATCTCGGTAATTTCCTCTGCTGTCAGCTTTTTCTCCCTGGTAAACGCGGCAAGGAAGGCAGGGAGGGAACCCGCGAAGGTCTCATCCACATATTTCTTGCTGTGACGGGCATAGAACTCCTGTCGGGATATCAGAGAGGTTACCGTGCCGTTATAGTTTTGAAACAGGCCCTTGTCGCAGAGCCGATGCAGTACCGTGTGTGTTGTCGTCCGTTTCCAGGTGAGCTTTGCCGCAGCCAGTTTTGTCAGTTCGGCGGATGTCACCGGCTCCCGCTCCCAGATGATGTCTGCAAAACGGGCCTCCACAGCCCCTAATTGAATTTCTGCCATCAGTACAACCTCCTGTCTATATAGTGTAGTCCCATATACAGACTCCACTATGTAGACAGATCTGTCAAGAGATTTTAGATGTTGACTCCCAGTCGGAGGAAATAGGGAAAACGGATGCGGAAAACTGCGCCATGAGTGCGGTGATGAATGCCATTGACCCTGACAGCAGCCTGCACAGTTTTGCCGCAGCGGCCAGGCCAAAGGGGAAACTGATCCCTCTGGTTCGGGATTTCTATGTGGAGGATCCGGTTTCCCGTCTGGGGAACAATCCCATTTTGATGCTCTATGGAAGGAATCGTCAGAACAATCAGGGCTATGTGAATGCGGACTATTATAACGACAATGACAGCGGAGAATATTACAGGAACAGGCCGCAGGGCGGTAAGCTGAAGACCCTGATGCCCATGTCGGGGACGGTGACATTTCAGGCCGGGTGCAGCTTCCCGGGGGAGAATGTTCTGCATCGGCCCGAGAATGGGAATATGATTCTCTCCCAGATGAAGATCGGGGACACAAGAGTGGCCACCCAGTATGCGGATCTGGGGGTGGAGAAGGCTTATGAGATCCTGTCGAAATGTTTTAAAACAGATACCTCGGGGATATACCCAAAGGTGATATTTAACATTATGGACAAGGGCAGCGTAGACTGGCACTCGGATATGGTGGGCGTGGGAAACTGGAAGGATTCTACCCTGACCTATCTTCTGTGCGGAGGATTTGAGCTGGATATTCTGGATCCGCACGGGATTCCATGCAGGGTCCAGCTGAGTATCACCAGCAGGGAAGCCGGCAAAATGAGTGGGAGAAAATACTATGTCAGCAATGGCTGCCAGGTGTTTGTGCCGCCCATTGAGGTACACTGGGGCTGCTTTGCGCCGGAGACCAGGGTGCGTCTGGCGGGAGAAGGGGAATTGTGGCAGAGAATGGATCTGCTCAGGCCGGGAGACAGGCTTGTGACAGCGTTGGGGACGGCGGCCACGGTGGCGGATATGGCGGTGGGAGAGGAGGATTATATTCTGAGGGTGACGGCCTCCTGGGGCAGTATAAGGCTTACGGCCGGGCATCCGGTGATGCTGGCTGACGGCAGTGTCAAAGGGGCGGGCCGTCTGGAGCCGGGGGACCTGCTGAAGACGCCTTCCGGCTCCGCCCGTGTCCTGGAAGTGAGGCAGGAAGCTTACCGGGGCAGAGTATACAATCCGGTGCTGGAAGAGAGCGGCAGGGAGGGGATGTACATACTGGCGGAGGGATTTTTCTGCGGGGACTATCATGCCCAGAATCGGCCTGCCGCCAGGAAGGAAACTTTGCTGACAGAGCAGCAGCCGGAGATGCGGGACCAGTTCAGAAGCCTCTGCCGGCACTGACGGGGCCGCGGGATTTTCTTTCAGGGGCGGCCCTGCACATCCACCACCACATACTCTGACCGGCATCCGGTTCTGAACTTCAGTGCCCAGTCGGCGATGCCGGAGGTAACGATGAAACTGGTGTTTGACCGTTTTTCCAGGCCATAGGTTTTGGCGTCGATTCCGGTCCACTGGCCCATGTAGTTAAAGGGGAAGAACTGCCCTCCGTGGGTGTGGCCGGAGAGAACCAGGTCCACGCCCGCCGCTTCCTGGGCGTCGTAGTCGTAGGGCTGATGATCCAGTACAATACTGTATCTGTTCGGATCCAGCCCTGCGGTCAGATCTTCCATGGAGGCTCTGGAACTTCCCGGTCTGTGTTCTTCAAAACGGTCCTGCCTTCCTATCAGATAAAAGCTGTCCCCCAGAGGGACAATCTGATCCTGGAGCACGGTAACACGGTTTTTCTCCAGCTCGTCCACCAGATCCTGGCCGCTGTATCCCCGGAATTCCGGCCCGTAATAGCCCTTGTCATGATTTCCAAAAACATAAAAGACTCCGTATGTGGTTTCCAGGGTGCCCAGGGCTCTGCAGGCTGCGATCATGTCTTCTCTGCTGGTATCATCGTCCACAAAGTCCCCTGTTATCACCACAAGATCCGGATTCTCAGCCTGCATGGCCTGGACATGTTTCAGAAATCCTTCTCCGTCAAAGGTGTTGCCTACATGGGAGTCCGCAATCTGTACAATGCGCAGGTTTTCCACCTGTTTGTCCGTCTCCAGGGTGTAGGGAGTGCGCCATACATGGTTGGCCAGGAACCATGCACAGGTCAGGTATATGGCGGTGATCCCCAGGGCAAAGGCGCCAGCCAGGTATTTTTTTGGAGTTTTTCCGCGCTTTTTTTGTATCAGCCAGGCGGTTCCGTCACAGGCCAGCCACACTGCCACCAGGTGCAGGATGACGATCTCTGCGTTGATGGGCCCCAGAAGTGTCCCTGTGCCCAGAAGGATCAGCAGCGGGGAAAGCAGTCCCAGCAGATATCGGACAAGTTTTTTTCCTTTGGCCGTTTTTTGTATCAGGGTGAATTTTGTAAATCTGTTTCCAAGATACAGGATGCCCGCTATGGTTCCAATTACCAGAGTACCTAAAAGTATTGCCCACATGTTTCTAAATCTCCTTATTATTAGTACCGCAGCCGCCCTTCGGCCCCCAAAACGGGTGGATGAATTTCCGGCCGCAAATACGGCGTCCAAAAATCCATCCGGGTGTCTCCGGGCGTCTGCTGAAGGTCAAATAGTACCGCAGCCGCCCTTCGGCCCCCAAACGCTCCCTTGCTGTGTTTACCTTTTTCTGGCGGTATTGTATCATAAAGAAGAGGTTTTGTCCATGGATAGGCTGGTGAACAAAGGCAGCAGAGTGCATGAATTCACTGTGACAGTGAAAAAATATCACTTGATGCGTGGTGGCGTCAGAGGAAAAAAGAGGATATAGTTAATCCAGAAGTTGCGCAGCTTCAAATACAGCGACAGGGCAAACAGGAGAGATAGATTATGAAATTAAAAATAGGAGAAAAAATCAAATTCCTCCGAAAGGCGGGGAATATCACCCAGGAAGAACTGGCAGAAATGCTGGGAGTTTCCTGTCAGTCCGTATCTCGGTGGGAGCTGGGAACCTGCTACCCGGACATGGAGCTGCTGCCGGAGCTTGCGGAGATTTTTCACAGCTCTGTGGACAGTCTTCTGGGGATTGACGATTCGGCGGAGAAAGCCAGGGTGGCCCAGTATCTGGAGCGGTTTCAGGAGGCTGTCAACAAGGGAGAGACTGAGACATGCATTGCCGTGGCCAGGGAAGGAGTGGCAGAATATCCCAATAATTATACGCTGCTGAACAAGCTTATGTATGCGCTTTTTGTATCAGGCGATGACAGCGGAAATATTTCCGGATGGCAGGAAAATAAGGAAAAATATGACTCGGAGATCATCGCTCTGGGGGAGAGGATTGGGAAATACTGTCCGGATCAGGAGATACGTCTGGAGGCCACAGCGCGTCTGGCCTTTCAGCATGTGGAGATGGGGAGGAACAGCACGGGAAGGGCCATCTACGAGACACTGCCTCGAAAAGAGCTCTGCCGGGAAAATCACATCTGGTGGGGGCTGGCGGAGGAGGAAAAGCTTCCTTTTCTCAGACAGGAGATCAGGGCGGACTATGAAAGCCTCCGCAGCAATATCTGGCTTCTTGGCACCTCAGGCTATATTCCGAAGGAGGAGGCCGTCAGGGTCCTGGAAAAGACTGCCGCCCTGGAGGAACTGGTCTGTGACGGGAATAATCCCCGCAGCGGCTGGGGAGCGGCAAGGCTGCGGTGCGACCTGGCAAAGCTGTATGCGGAAACAGGGCAGAAGGAGCTGATGTACAAATATCTCCGGGAGGCGGTACAGGCGGCGAAAGAATCTGGCGGCAGGCCTCAGAATCAGATTTATTCCAGTGTTCTTCTGGGAACCGTAGAAGAGAGCGCTCTGGAGTTTGAGACTTCTGACACCAGACCTTTCTGGGAGCTTCTGCGGGATAAATGGCTTTCCAACGCAGCCTTTGACGCCTGCAGGCAGGAGAGGGAGTTCCAGGAAATTCTTAGGAATTGTGGAGAACCCGGCTGAATACTGTGATGGATGCTGTCACTGTTTTTTCACCACAGGGATCCATACTTCAAACTGCGCATTTTCCGGGTCTGGGTTCAGGTAGACTTCCACGTCGGGGGCATTGCCGTACTCATACCCGGAAGTGGGCAGCCATTCTGTGACAATGCGCCGCTCCAGTTCCTGGATGGACTGGTTGGCGCCCGACCCGGGAAAGACTGCCCAGGTGGCGCCGGGCACCGTGTACTCTTCCAGATCCTCCGCCGGCTGAGAGGAGGAAACGGCGATATAGTACCGCCAGGGCTCTGTGTCGTTGCAGGTGCTGACGCCAAGGACGCCCATGGGTGGTGTGTCCATCAGGCCGGTAAGTTTCTGGAGGGTGCCGTTTGCGGCAATTTCTCCCCATTTAGAGGGAATCACCGCAAAGTTTTTCTCAATATCTTTCTCCAGGGGCACGGACACGCCTATGATACGGAAGGGTTCTCTGGTCTCAATTCGATAATTCATTTCTTCTGCTCCTTTGACTATAAATTTAAAGGTAATTGGCGGAAAGGATTTTATGGAGACCCCTTCCTTTTTCAGGGAGGACGGAGCGATACCGTGGACGGACTGGAAAGCCCGGTTGAATGCTGTG
Source organism: uncultured Acetatifactor sp. (assembly GCA_910587755.1). GTDB lineage: Bacteria > Bacillota > Clostridia > Lachnospirales > Lachnospiraceae > Acetatifactor. The sequence goes on from CAJUNZ010000022.1 coordinate 18,858, forward strand.
GGAGAACTGTAGCCGTATTTTCCCGCCACATCAATAATTTTCATTCCCCTGCCCTGTAGATCCACGGCGGCAAGGGACATTTTCCTTCTGCGGATGTACTCGGACAGAGGAATTCCCGCCATGTAGGAGAACATTCTCTGAAAATGATAGGAGGAGCAGCAGGCGATCCGGCCAAGCTGCTCTAAGTCTGTCTCCTCTGTCAAATGATTTTCAATATAGCTTAATGCGTCGTTTAACCTTTCAATCCATTCCACTGTAACCGTCCTCCAATTCTTCCAACACTTATATGATACCATACTTTCCGCTTTACAATCCTCTCTGTCCCTGCACGAAAAAGAGAGCTTTATCCATGACTTGACACTGCAACAGGCAGTGCTGTGCAAAGTGTTATACGGATATAATATACAGCGTGTAGCATAACATGATTTATCTGATAAGTCAAATTGATTGGCGCAGGGCAGGACCGATCAGTGGGAGGAGAAAATCCGTCGGATCATAACAATCTGGTCAAAATCGGCTTCCGAGACGCAGATGCCCAGAGTGGGATGGGCATGGACTATTTTTCCATTGCCAATGTAGACCGCCACATGGGAGGGAGACTCATAAAACAGCAGATCCCCGGGCAGGGCCTGAGTCAGATCCTCCACCTGGGTTCCCTGTTCCCGCTGGCCCTTTGTGGAATGTGGCAGGCTGATGTCAAAGTTTTCGTATATGCTCATGGCAAAACCGGAGGAGTCCGTGCCCTCTGTAAGGCTGCTGCCGCCCCACAAATAGGGATTTCCCACAAAGGACAGGGCATATTCTGCGGCTTCGGCCCCTTTTTCGTTTCCCGGTGTGGTCTCTGCCACATGGACATTGTCGGAGGGAAGGCTCAGTTTGTCCTCCGGGAATTCTTTCTCTGTGATGCCCAGGCTCTCAATGTAGGCTTCCGCTTTCTGGGGGTTGGCCCTGGAAGGGGAGAGGGGGAGCTGGAAAAGAGCGTTCAGCCCGCCATAGGATTCATTCCGGGTGACGGTTCCGGTCTCTTTTTCATAGAGATAGGCCTCTGCGCTGTAAAAGGTGCTGTCCAGAATACAGAAATATATGTTATGATCAGAAAAAATTTCCACGTTGTCACAGTCCGCAATGAGATACAGCAGTCCGTCAGACCACATTGCGGCGCAGCTGCCCCCCATGGACGCGGCGTTGTAAAAGGCCGGGTTGTATCCCTGGATCAGAGGGGAGACAAAGAAATCAGTGTCCGGGAATTCCGGCATGGGAGTTCCGTCGGAGGTGCCGATGGCAGCAACGGCATAGGTCCTGTCCGGCATAATTGTGCCGTCGGATAGATGTACGTAGTCTGACAGATTTTCCCCGGAGATTACGCCCAACAGGGTGGCTTCGTACCCGCCAAAGCACTGGGTTTCGTTTATCAGGGCGCCTGCTCCGCTCCGAAAAGCTTCCGCAAGCTTCAGGTCATGCATTTGTTCTGCCGCTGCCTGGGGGGAGAGGAATTTCCAGGCGGCCAGTGCCGACAGGGAACCTCCGGCCAGCAGCATTGCGGTGAGTGCGGCTGCAGCCAGCCGGCGGGTGGCCCAGGCAGACTTTCCGGCCCTCTTTCCTGTTGGCTTCAGTGCCAGTCCGCGTTGTCTGAGGAGTTGTTCTTTTCTGGCAGTTGTGTCTGTCTGGCCCAGAGCCAGTCCGTTTTCCACGGCTGTGTCCGCCAGATCCAGAATCCTCCGGTTCAGCCCGGAAGAGGGTTCGTCTGTGAGAGTAAGGGTTCGTTTCAACAGTTTGTCCAGTTTTTCATCCATTTAGAAAATCCTCCAATTCTTTTTTTAAGAGCTTTCTCGCCCGGTGCAGTCTGCTCAGCACGGTTCCCGGGGGAATCCCCAGGAGGGCCGCAGCCTGTTTTGTTGGCATTTCTTCCATATAGTAGAGGAGCACAGGCAGCCGCAGGTGTTCGGGCAGATGGGTCACAGCAGCTCTCACGGCCCATTGTTCCTCCTCCCGGAGCAAAGTCTCTTCCGGAGAGTCCCGGGGGATTTTTGCCTGTTCTTCCTGCTCCGGGCAGGCGGCAGCGATCCGCCTCCGCCATGCGAATTTTCGCCTGCGGTTTTTCCAGATGCGGAGAGCAATGGAGAGCAGGTAGCTTTTGGGGTTTTGCTGAAAGTCCAGCTTATCCTCAAGTTCCAGAGCTTTCAGGAAAGTATCCTGGTACAGATCCTCAGTCTCCTGGAGATTCCGGGCAAGATAACTGCAGAATGTATAGATATCCCTGCCGTACTGGCCAATGCACGCTTCCAGATCCTGCTTGTTCATGGTGTTCATATCCTCCTTTCCCCGGCTGGCTGCCTGTTCTCTGGCGCCGTCGGATTTCCTGCCCTTCACTTATACATTGTCATAACGGAGCTTTTGATTCACTTTCTGCTTTATTTTTCGGCAGAAAGGGTAAAAATTTGTCAAACAGGTAGAATAAAATACCCCTGTGTGCTACAATGACAATGGAGATTTGGAGGGTGAGCCTCATGAAGATTAGAAAAGCAGCAGAGCATGATCCTCCAGGCGGCAGCTTTAAGGCGGAGATGTACCTGGCGCGCATCATGTATTTCGTACACAAGGAGTAAACTATGGATTTTGAACAACTTGCAAAAATAGAAAACGAAAGCGAACGAGTAAATAGAACGTATGATATATTCAACGAGAACAACAGGCTCAACCATTCCAAAGCCGCACGGGTTGAATTTCTAACCACCGTTCGCTACATAGAAAAATACTTGAAAGAGGGCCACAGGATACTTGATATCGGCGCAGGTGCGGGCGAATACAGCCTATACTTTGCCCGTAAGGGATATGAAGTGTCGGCTCTTGAGCTTTCCGATGCCAATATTGCGGCTTTCCGCAAAAAGCTCACACCCGAAGATAAGATTGACCTTGTTCAAGGCAATGCCCTGGAACTGTTACGCTATGGGGACAAGTCCTTTGACATCGTGCTTCTGTTTGGTCCGCTTTATCATCTGAAAAATGATGCGGACAAACAGAAATGCATTAGCGAAGCCAAGCGTGTCTGTAAAGATGGCGGCAAGATCTTCTTCGCGTTTATCTCCAATGACTTTGTTTTCCTCACCGAGTTTGAATATAATGTGAATTATTTTTCCATCGGAGATTACAATAAGGAAACTTTCAAACTCAACGATTTTCCGTTTGTGTTTCACACGGTTGATACAGCAAGAAAACTTCTTGCTGACGGATGCATAAATGTACTGCACGAGGTGGCGGCCGATGGAGCAAGCGAGCTTTTGGCGGCAAGAATCAATGAGATGAGCGATGAGGACTACGCGCAGTATCTCCGCTATCACTTCTACATCTGTGAAAAGCCGGAGCTGCTGGGCATGACAAATCACTTGCTGTTCGTGGGAGAAAAGGAATGATAAAGATCCAATACGAAAATTTAACCATTCGTCAAGCTGAGGCTGCCGATGCAAAGCAGCTTGCCGCATGGTGGAATGATGGTGCTGTAATGGCACATGCAGGCTTTCCCAAGGGGTTGGGAACCACCCGGGAAGAAGTTATTGAAGGACTTGGAAACGGTCTTATGGTGATTGAGGAAAACGCCCGTCTGATCGGTGAGTGCAATTACCGTGACCTATCGGATGGCGCTGCAGAAATCGGCATAAAGATCTGTGAAACAGATTGTCAGAATCGTGGTGTCGGCAGAAAAGTTTTGAGCATGCTGATAGGATGGCTGTTTAGCAACAGCTATTCCAAAATCCTTCTCGATACCAACTTGACAAATACAAGAGCACAGCACGTTTACGAATCACTTGGCTTTCGCAGGGTGAAAACCAATATTGATTCTTGGAAAGATCAGCTTGGCCGGCTTCAATCTTCGGTGGAGTATAAACTGGTTGAAGCAGACTTTAAGAGCTATATTTAGAGAAAATTATCGCAGCTCTGATTTGTTGTCTCTTAAATTTGAAAACAACACATTCACTACAAAATTCTGTGGTATGCTTTTTTCGGAGGTTGCATTTTGCAAAGGATTTTGGTTGTTGAGGATGACTTGGATATTCAGGAATTATTGAAGAATTTTCTGCAAGAGGCAGGATATGACATTGTTTTGGCAAGTGACGGTGTGGAAGCTCTCTCCACATTTTCGGCCGCGCAGTTTGATTTGGTACTGCTGGATGTGATGCTCCCTAAAATTGATGGCTTTGCCGTCTGTGAACTGCTGCGAAAGCAATCCCAGGTTCCTATTATCAATTTGACGAACATACACAGAAAGAAATGCAATCCAGCTCCGGTTTCTGTACTGTAACGGATGAGTAACAGAAGTGTCACAGATTCAACTTCTTCCTTTAAAATTAAGGGGGTGAGGTGTTCCGGATTGACTGTTATTTCCAGGGCGGCAGGAAAAGAAAAAGAATTGACAAGGGAGAACATTTCCGGTACCATTCTTTGTGACGGCAAAGTCCGGCAGAAAAGGGCGGGCTGACTGCTGAAGATGGAGATAAGGAACTGCGGAGTATTTTCTGGCAGTTCTTGAGGAACAGTTTCTGGGATTAGGAGGAAGAGTGAATGATACAGCAGAGAGGACTTCGGAAGGTACTGATGAAGACGGCGGCATTGACCTGTGCGGCATGTCTTTTCATGGGGGCTGACATCCGTATACAGGCCAAGGACAGTACCACTGCTATTGGAAACGGAATCGACGTGTCAAGCTGGCAGGAGGATATAGACTGGAATGCGGTTGCAGCCAGCGGCGTCCAGTTTGCCTTTATCCGGGTGGGCTCCATGAAAAATGGTCTTGACGTAAAGTTTAACCAGAACATGACCCAGGCCAACGCGGCGGGCATTAAGACGGGCGTCTACATATATTCCTATGCCACGAACGCGCAGCAGGCGGCTGAGGAGGCGGCATTTGTGCTGGCTGCCATACAGAACCACACCGTCAGCATGCCGGTGGTTATTGACATTGAGAGTGAAGTGCAGAAAGCGCTCACAAAGGAACAGCAGGCGGAGATTGCCAACACTTTCTGCTCCATCATTGAAGGGTCCGGCTATTACCCCATGGTATATGCCAGCAAGAACTGGTTTTTGAACAGAATGGGCCCCATTGGCTATGACAAATGGGTGGCTCAGTATGGGGAGGTCTGCGACATTGAGGAGGCTGCTTTCTGGCAGGCCAGCAGCAAGGGCAGGCTTCCCGGCATTGGGGGCAATGTGGATATTGATTACCAGTACAAGGATCTGTCCACCCAGATTATTCCCTATGGATTTGTGTTCCGGAAGGGGAACTACTTTTTCTATGAAAATTATAAAATGAAGACCAGTTCCTTTATTCAGTATAATGGGGGTGTCTACTATGTCAATGAGGTAGGATGCCGGCTTAGCGGAATGCACCCTATCGGGGAATCGGTATATTATTTCAATGAGGACGGCCTGATGTTGACAGGATTCCAGAATCTTGGAGGGAATACCTATTATTTTGATCCCGAGGGCAGGATGGCTACAGGGCTCACCCAGATCGGGGATCAGCATTTTCTGTTTGCCCTGGACGGCATTATGTTCAGGGGATGGCATACCTCTGATGCGCGCTACTATTTCCATGAAGACGGGCATATGGCCAAGGGCCTGTCTCAGATCGGCGAGGACCGTTTCTACTTTGATGAGAACGGACGGATCTGCCTGGGATGGCAGAACATAGGGGATGGGCGCTTCTATTTTGATCCTGCCACGGGAGAAATGCTCACTGGCTGGAATGTGATTGGAGCGGACACCCATTATTTCGATCCTGCCACGGGACGAATGCTGCTGGGCTGGAATGTCATCGGGGAGGATACCCATTATTTTGATCCTGCCACGGGACGAATGCTGCTGGGCTGGAACGTCATCAGGGAGGATACCCATTATTTTGATCCTGCCACAGGAAAGATGCTGAAAGGCTGGAATGTCATCGGAGCGGACACCTTTTATTTTGATCCTGCCACGGGAAAGATGCTGAAGGGCTGGAATGTCATCGGCGAGAACACTCACTATTTTGACCCTGCCACAGGAAGGATGCTGCTGGGCTGGAATGTCATTGACGGGAACACGCACTACTTTGACCCTGCCACAGGAAAGATGCTGCTGGGCTGGAATGAAATTGGAGCGGACACGTTCTATTTTGACCCTGCCACAGGAAGGATGCTCACTGGTCGGAACGTAATTGGAACGGACACCTACTATTTTGATCCTGCCTCCGGCGCAAAGCGGACGGGATGGCTGAATCTGGAAGATGGAACCTACTATCTCGGGGAGGAAGGAATCATGATCGCAGGCCTCCAGACCATAGGGGATGGAGTTTACTATTTTGATGAAACCGGAAAAATGTATACCGGTTATCTGTCCGACGGCGTGAATACCTTCTATTTCAATCCTGCGGATGGAAAACAGGCAAGGGGCTGGGCCACTATTGAGGATGGAGTCTATTTCTTTGCACTGGATTCCGGAATTATGTACACCGGGCTTCAGACCATTGGGGACCGGCAGTATCTGTTTGACGGCGCCGGAAAAAGGCAGACAGGTATGCAGGAGATCAACGGCGAAATGGTTCTGTTCGGTGAGGACGGCGCCATGGTGCAGACAGCTCCCTGATTATCTTACATAAAACTTTTACATTTGTGCCCTTGACAAAACACGACATTTCATGGAAAATGGAAGAAGAACAAAAGCGGCGGGCCCAGGAGTCTGCCTGGAGGATAAGAACAGAGAAAGAGGAAAAAGGAATGAGAAAAACTTACAGAATCATCGCAGCAATACTCTGCGCAGTGACCATACTTGGAGCGCCGGTGCAGGCACAGGCCGCAGCGGGGGCATATATAAAGCAGTCGGAATATGACAGCTTCAGGGCACTTTTTGACGCCCAGTATTATTACAATAAATATGGAGACCTGCAGCAGGTTATCGGATACGATGAGGAGAAGTTGTTTGAGCACTATATGACCTATGGCATTTTTGAGGGGCGGTCAGGATGTGCAGAGTTCAACCTTCTGTACTATATGAAGAACAATGAGGACGTGAAAGCGGCGTTTGGGAATAATTACACTGCCTACTGCAAGCATTATCTGGAGTATGGCAGGGCGGAGCAGAGAACGGCTGCCACAGCGGAGCTTTTTACGGCGGAACCCACCAACGAGCTTGGGCGGTATACTACATATTATGATACCACAGAGGAGAGGGCTCTCAACGTGGAGGTGGCGGCTTCCAGAATCAATGGTGTCGTCCTGCAGCCGGGAGAGAAATTCTCCTTCAGCAGGACAATCCTCCCCAGAACCCGTGCCAACGGATATGGGATGGGGCCTGTGATTATAGGGGGCAAGATTGTCAGGGGCATGGGCGGCGGAATCTGCCAGGTGTCTTCTACCCTGTACGCTGCCATGGTTATGGCCGGCGTACCTGCCACAGAGCGTTATCCTCACTCCCTGCGGATGGATTACATCCCCCGGGGAATGGATGCCACCATCGCGGGCACTGCCAAGGATTTGAAGTTCGTGAACCCTTATTCTTATCCTATTGTGATCACTGCTGTGACGGAAGCAGGTTCCCTGACGGTGAGCCTTGCACCCTATGAGGTACAGTGACCAGATCATAGAGAGAATGTTTTTCACAGGCCGGGGCAGGGAAACCTTCCCCGGCCTGTTGGCAAAATGGAGACAGTTTCCCGGAAAGGAGAACGGCATGAGGCGGCCATTGTGTGCAGTTGCCATATGCCTGGTGATTGCGGCGGCTGTCTGGCTGGAAAGCGGAGGAGCAGAGAGGGCGCGGCAGGGCGGCTCTGATTCCGGCAGCGGTCCCGGGCAGGCGGATGCGGGCAGAACAGTATGTATCAGCGGGCAGGTATACCAAAAGGATATTGATTCTATCTATCTTAAATCTGTTATTTACTTCAATTCTGATGATGACGGCCATTCGCTTGGCCGGGATCAGTCAAAGGACCCTGACTGGCTGTCAGGCCAGGGTCAGTGGGCCGCGGATATGCGGCAGATTTCATGGAAGGACAATTTTATCTGTGAGGTGGAGGGTGCGTCGGAGATTCCTCTGGGTGCTCTGGTGGTGGTGGAAGGGACTTTTTCGCCTTTTTCTCAGGCCCGCAGCCCCGGGGAGTTTGACCAGGAGGCTTACTACAGGACGCTGAAAATAGGGGGCAGGCTGAAAAAAGCTTCTCTTCTGCAGATGGGAGAGGAATACTGGCACATCCGGGAGGGACTGTTTGGCCTGAAACTTTACTTCAGGGAAAGGCTGGTGCAGATTTTCCCTCCCAGGGAGGCGGCTCTTATGGGGGCTCTGCTTCTGGGGGAAAAGGAAGGGCTGGACGGGGAACTGAAGGATCTGTACAGACGCAGCGGTATCCTGCATATTCTGAGCATCTCTTCCCTGCATATCACCATTCTTGGAATGAGCGTCTACAGACTGCTGCGCAGGCTGGGAATTCCTGTGGGGCCCGCGGCGGCAGCGGGCAGTGTGCTGCTTGTGCTGTACGGGACCATGGTGGGGTTTAGCGTGTCGGCCTGTCGTGCCATAGGCATGTATCTGATCCGAATGCTTGGGGAAGTGGCGGGGAGAACCTATGACATGCTGACGGCCCTGGGGGTTATGGCCGCTGTTATGGTGGCGGGGAACCCGTTTTATCTGCGCAGCAGTGGTTTTCTCCTCTCTTTTGGGTCGGTGCTGGGACTGGGGGTGGTGTGCCCTGCCTTGTTTCCGGAGAGACCACGGAAGCCAAGGGGTGCCGGGAATGCGGCTACGGGCAGTCCTGTCAGAAAGTCCAGGAACACGGCAGGGAGCGGCCATATGGGCATATTCAGAAAAGCGGCAGCAGGCAGCAGCGGGAAACCTTCCTTTTGGGAATGGGTTCAGGGCGCAGTTTTGGATAAAATACGGAGCCTGCCGGAGAAGGCCGCCGTGGCGCTGGGTCAGTCCCTCCGGGCCAGCATCTCCATCACTCTTGCCACCCTGCCCATACAGCTCTGGTTCTACTATGAAGTTCCCACATATTCTGTCTTTCTCAATCTTCTAGTGATTCCCCTTGTGAAACCTTTGATGATCCTGGGCCTGGCTGCCATGGGAGTGCCCGGGCTTGGATTTCTGGCAGGTGTGGACTGCCTGATTCTGGGAGGATATGAATTCCTCTGCGGCTGTTTTGACAGGCTGCCGTTCCGGGCCTGGAATCCCGGCTGCCCGCAGCTGTGGCAGGTGGCCGTCTATTATCTGGTGCTGTGGGCGGCCGCGGGACTCAGGGTGTGGCGCAAAAGAAAAGGTAAGGGCGATCCGGGACCGGTGATTTTGGTCTGTCTGGGAGTTTGGCTTTTGGGTCTGCGCCCGCCATTGGAGAACAGCGTCGCTTTTCTGGATGTGGGGCAGGGGGACTGTATTCTGGTGCGGACGGCCACAGGACAGAACTGCCTGTTGGACTGCGGGAGCAGCAGCCGTAGCGGCGTGGGGAAATATGTGCTTCTGCCATACTTAAAATACCACGGCATTCAGTCACTGGACATAGTCTTTCTGTCCCATCCTGACCAGGACCATGTGAACGGGGTGGTGGAACTGCTGGGAGCAAAAGAGGACAGCGGCATAGAAGTGGGGCAGCTGCTGCTTCCTGCCATTGAGGAGAGCGCCAGAGAGGCGCAGCTGGGGGCGCTTCTGGAGGCCGCCAGAACTGCCCAGGGGAGCCCGGTGCCGGTGGGATACCTTTCTCGGGGGGACCGCTGGGACTGCGGCAGCGCCGTGTTTACCTGCCTGCATCCCAGGGAAGGTTTTGGCGGGGAGGAGGCGAACGCATACTCGGAATGTGTCCTGGTGGAATTTCGCCAGGAGCGGGAGGCGAACTCTGCTCCAGGGGAATGCGCCTGGTCCCTTCTGCTGACAGGGGATGTGGAGGGGAAGGGGGAAGAGGCTCTGCTGGGGGAGCTTCTGTCACAGAAGAGGGAAGGGGTCACGGTGCTGAAGGCAGCCCACCACGGCTCCCGCAGTTCCACTTCCCGGGAAATCCTGGATCTGCTGCAGCCTGAGGTCACAGTTATATCCTGCGGCAGGGACAACCGCTACGGCCATCCTCACAGGGAGCTTCTGGAGCGGCTTGAGGCGTCCGGCACTTTTATCCTGCAGACGGCAGAGAGCGGCACGGTGACAGTCACTTTCCGGGAGGGAGGGCTGAGGATTTCATCCATGCTTCCCCTGCCCTGACTGATTCTAAAGGATAAAAACAGGAACGGATGAAAATTCTGGTTGTGGGCGCCTGTTATATGTGGTATGTTAAGTACAGGCCCGGGACTTTTGTCCGTGGGCGCTTCACTATGGAAGGAGAGGTAGAAATGAAACTGGGAACATTTACAGTGGCTCTGGGGGATCTGCCCCTGGAGGAAGCATGCCGTTTTCTGGCGGAGAGAGGCGTGCAGATGGTGGAGATCGGCTGCGGGGGATTTCCGGGGAAGGCCCACTGTGACGCGGAGGAGCTTCTGCGGGATGAGGGAAAGAGGGAGGCGTTTCTGGAGACTCTGGACAGATACCATCTTCAGATCAGCGCCCTCAGCAGCCATGGGAATATGGTGCATCCTGACCCGGCTGTGGCAGAGAGCTATGAGAGGGATTTCACCAATGCCATCCTTTTGGCGGAAAAGCTGAAAGTGCCTGTGGTGAATACATTTTCAGGATGCCCCGGAGGGAGCAGGGAAGACAGGATGCCCAACTGGGTCACTTGTCCCTGGCCGGATGACTTCGGAGCGGTTCTGGAGTATCAGTGGAATGAGGTGCTGATTCCCTACTGGAAGAAAAAAGCAGCATTTGCACAGGAGCACGGGGTGTCCAGAATCGCCCTGGAGCTGCACCCGGGTTTCTGCGTCTACAATACCAGGACGCTGCTGCGGCTCAGGGAGGCGGTGGGACCTCAGATCGGGGCAAATTTTGATCCCAGCCATTTGATCTGGCAGGGAATGGACCCCTGTGCCTGCATCAGGGAGCTGGGGAAGGAGAATGCCATCTTCCACTTCCACGCCAAGGATACCGGCATTGATACCTGGAATACTGCGTTGAACGGAGTGCTGGACACCACCCATTACGGGGAGGAGCTGGAGCGCTCCTGGATCTTCCGCACGGTGGGCTATGGCCACGGGGAGGATTACTGGAAGAACATAATCTCACAGCTGCGCATGTCAGGATATGACTATGTGGTCAGCATTGAACATGAGGATGGTCTCATGTCCGGCAGGGAAGGTCTGGAAAAGGCAATCAGTTTTCTGAAGAATGTGTTGATCTATCAGGACAGAGGGGCCATGTACTGGGCATGACAGGTCTGGGAAAACAGGACAGAGGCCTGGCTTTCCGGCAGTTCTCAGGCGGGAACTTCCGGAGTGGAGTAAGGAAATGTCTACAAATAACTGCTGCAGGTATATGGCAATTTTTATTGCATTTCGGGGCTTTTGCCTAAACAAGTTGCAGCAGTTATTTTCCGACAGTTCCTAAGGGAAATCAGCAAAGGAGTGAAGAAATGGAGACAAAGAAACTGAAAGCGGGAATCGTGGGCTGTGGAGGAATCGCCAATGGAAAGCATCTTCCGGCCATGAAGCGGCTTGGATATTTTGAGATTGTGGCGTTCTGCGATCTGGTGGAAGAGAGGGCTGTGAAGTCCAGGGAGAACTTTGGGACGGAGGACGCCAGAGTTTACACAGATTATAAGGAACTGTTAAAAGAGGAGCTGGACGTGGTTTATGTGCTGACACCCAACAGCTCCCATGCCCCTGTGAGTATTGCGGCCATGGAGGCCGGAAAGCATGTTATGTGCGAGAAACCCATGGCAAAGACTTATGCGGAGGCCAAGGCCATGGTGGAGACGGCGGAGCGGACGGGAAAGATACTGACCATTGGCTATCAGTGCCGTTACCGGGCGGATTCTGCTTATCTGAAGAGAGCCTGTGAAAACGGGGATCTGGGGGAGATCTACTATGCCAAAGCCCACGCTCTCAGAAGAAGGGCGGTTCCCACCTGGGGAGTGTTCTTGGATGAGGAAAAACAGGGGGGCGGTCCCTTGATTGACATTGGAACCCATGCGCTGGATCTTACCCTGTGGATGATGGATAACTATGAGCCGGAGATGGTGGTGGGCACCGTTTACCGGAAACTGGCGGACCAGAAGGAGACCGGCAATGCCTGGGGAGACTGGGATCCCGAGGAGTTCACAGTGGAAGACTCTGCCTTTGGCTTTATCAGGATGAAAAACGGAGCCACCATCAATCTGGAGTCCTCCTGGGCTCTGAACACGCTGGACGTGCGGGAGGCTCAGACCAGTCTCTGCGGCACGAAAGCCGGGGCGGACATGGCCGACGGACTCAGGATCAACCGGGTTCACTACGGCAGACAGTGCGTGGAGAAACCTGCCCTGGATGCAGCGGGAGTTGCCTTCTACGACGGAAGCGCGGACGACCCTAACGAGATAGAACAGCGTGTTTTCTACAAGGCAGTGACGGAGGGAGCGCCCCTGGTGGTGGAACCCAGGCAGGCGCTGGTGGTGACACGGATCCTGGAGGCCATCTACGAGTCCGGAAGGACAGGAAAACCAGTGTATTTTGAGTAAAGGGGCATGTACAGGGGGAAGTGTGAAAAGGGGCGATAAAATGAAACTCGGCAGAATTGCATGGTTTGAAGAAAAGGATTTTCAGAGTGCCAGGGAACGGGGCATGGAGTTTATAGAACTGGATGTGAATGACAGGGCACAGGAATTCCTGGACAATGTGGACGTGATAGAGAGCCGGAGTCGGCAATACCAGATGCCCATAGGTGCTGTGGGCAGGTGGGGCAGTGACCGGATCGGAAAGGATGGCATCTGCCAGGAGGAGCTTGCGCTGGAGTACCGGCTCATTGACGCCGCTGCCAGGCTGGGCTGCGGCGTCTATATCACCGGGTGCAACTATGTGGAGGAGCTGTCATATTATGAGAACTGTACTCTGGCCATCTCGTACTTTGAGAAGCTTTTGGCCCGGGGCAGGGAGGCAGGGGTGAAGATTGCCACATACAACTGCAGATGGAACAATTTTGTCTGCACGCCCATGGCCTTTACCCTGATCCATGGTTATCTGAAGGATCTGTACATTAAGTATGATCCCTCCCACTGTATCTATGACGGCGGGGATTATCTGCAGGAGGCCAGGGACTGGGGAAATAGATTTGCCCATGTGCATCTGAAGGGTTCTCTGGTGATAGGGGGAGAGCGGTACGATGATCCGCCCGCAGGCCTGGACCAGACGGACTGGGGAGCCTTTCTGGCGGTTCTGTATGCCAAAGGATATGAGGGCGGCCTGAGCATTGAACCTCACTCTGCCAACTGGCACGGGGAGCTTGGAGAGCGGGGCATCGACTATACAGTGCGCTATTTCAGAGAGTTGATGTTGTAGCTGTGTCTATTGGGATTTTGAAGAAAGGACAGTGAGATGAGGGAGGCGGTGTGGATATTCCTGCCGCCTCCGGATTCTATCTGTCGGATATGTCGTCCGGGAAGAGCTCTGCCAGGGGTTTTATAATACGGACAAAATCAGGATTTCCACGCTCATCATATCGTTCATCCGGCCTGTCTTGACGGCTTCTTCCGCCTCCACACATTTTTCCACCGCCTGCCGCAGGGTTTCTGTCTTAAATTTTGCGGCCTGGTTCAGGTATTTGCCCACCACAAAAGGCGCGGCTCCGATTTTTGCGGCCATGGTCTTGTTGTCGTATCCTTTTGTTCTCAGCTCCTTTACCTGCAGCAGCATATTGCACTGCCTGGCAATGAGGAAGAGAATGCGCATGGGAGGTTCCCGCAGGGCCAGAAGGTCGTAGTAGAGTTCCAGGGCCTGCCGGGGCTGCCTGGCGGCGATGGCGTTTATCATGTCGAAAATGCGGCTGCTGACGCGGGTGGTGCAGATTTCCTCCACGTCCTCGGCGGTGATGACTTCCCGTTCCAGGCAGTAACAGATCAGTTTTTCCAGCTCCATCTGAATGTTTTCCATGTCGGTGCCGGTTTTGGAGAGGAAGAGTTCCACCGTGTGCTCGGAGATCTTTTTTCCTTCCCTGGCCAGCAGCCCCGCCGTCCAGCGTTTCAGGGTGTTTTCATCCTGGAGGGGGAATTCTGCGGCATATCCTTTGGACTGGACGGTTTTGTAGAGCTTGCTGCGCTTATCCACCTCGCTCTCTGTGAAGACGAAAAAAGTGGTGGGATTGGGCTGTGACAGGTAGGCCGCCATCTTCTCGCCGCCGGATTTAAACAGGCCGCTGTCTGTGAGAAGAATAACCCGGCGCTGGGCAAAAAAGGGCATGGTCTCCGCCAGGGCAAAGATTTCCTCCAAGGGGGGATTCTTTCCCTCGTAGATGTGGAGGTTCATGGCGTCGTCATCGCCGCAGAGTGCGCTTTTAAGTTTTTCCCGGTACTGCCTGCGCAGGTAGCGCTCTTCCCCGTAGAGGAGATAAACCTGGCGGAAGGTATTCTGTTTGATATCCTGGCTGATCTGTCTCATCGTTGTCTCCCTCCGGCCGTTCTGTATTGAGCCGGTTTCCTGTTTTATTTTTTCACTTTTTCTATGATACAGCTGTGAGATTTGTCCCTCTTTTTCCTGTCATAGTTTATTCCCACCAGCAGGATTTCGCCTGCATAATTTTCCAGGACTGTTGTATACTTTCTGTCCTTGATCTGCTGTATGGCTCCCTGGGCGCTCCGGTCATACTTCAGCTCAACCACCAGTGCACTTCTTTTTTTTCGGGGTTATAGGCAAGATAGCCCAGGTGGATCAGCAGAGTCAGCACATCATCCTTTGTCTTTAGCGTGTGCATGTCATTCTGAAAGCTAAGGGTGTTTACGCCAATGTGTTCTCCTCCCAGCAGACGTACCATATCCTGCCGGAGGCCGTCGAAATCCAGCTCTATATAGATCTTCAGGGCCTCGTAAGTTTCGGTGGAAGTCCAGTAATTCCTAGGTCAAAGGGATCTGTCATGGAATATTCCCAGAACATATTCAGCGCTGAATGTTGTCCGTATTTTTTTACAGGAAGGATACCGGTCATATAGGCCAGAGCCACATAGGGCTGGTCTTTCAGCAGATCTCTTAAGAAATCCAGGTAATGCCGCTGCAGGTCTTCCGCTTCCTTCCTCTCGCGCATGACGCAGTCCCATTCATCAATGAGAAAGATAAACTGCTTGTCTGTTTTGGCATAAATCCTCTCAAGAGCCTCCGCCAGAACAGTGGTCCGTTCCGGGAGCAGCTCACCGTATTCTTCTCTCAGCTCCTCCATCACTGCCTGCTCCAGGTACCTGGTGGGATCCTGGCCCTGAGCCCGAATGAAAAACTGCTGCATGTTCAGACAGATTACGTCATATTGGTTCAGGTGTTCTCTAAAGGCCGGGTCGTTTTCGATGTTTAACCCTTTAAACAGATGGGAGGAGTCACAGCCGCGGCTGTAATAAGCCGCGAGCATTTTCAGCGCCATGGACTTCCCGAACCGTCTGGGCCTGCTGACACAGAGAAACTGTTCTTCCGTGTTGATCAGCTGGTTGGTGTACGATATGAGCCCTGATTTGTCCACGTATATTTTAGAACGGACTGCCTGCCAGAAACCTCTGTTGCCCGGATTCAGGTAGATTCCCATGATATTTCCCTCCTTTGCAGTTCCCTTGATTCTATCACAACCGCCTGTCTGTTTCAATGCCTCCCGGAGAGTGTATAAAAATCTGTCAGCCGTTTTTGATAATTTCTGACAAAGAGCAGAGCGGAATGTAGGACTTTATGCAGAAAAATGACAGAGTGCGCAGAAGTTCCGTCCTTTGTGTATATTTGCGGCACAAGATGACGAAACACGCGATGAGTTGGAGTTGCTGTCTGAAACCATTCTCTCTTATAATAAAAGGCGAATTTAGACAGTTTGTGTTGCAAATCGCAATGAGATCAATTGCATGGAGGTAGTAAGTTAATGGAACAGCTGAACATCACAGCTACGAAGGATAACGAGAAAATATACAAGATTCTGGGAGATTTGATGAATGGGGACAAGGAGTTCCAGATTATGATAACGGTTCCCTCTGCCAAGGGCGGTAGTCCCCAGGATACCGTGGAGGAGCCTTCAAGGCCCATGGCAGCTCGTGACCTGGAGCAGGATGTGACTGATATGATCCATGAGATTGGCGTACCTGCACATATCAAAGGGTATCAGTATCTGAGGGAGGCCATTATGATGTCTGTGGATGACCCGGGAATGATCAGTTCCATCACCAAGATTCTCTATCCGACCATTGCAAAGCGCTTTCAAACCACGCCCAGCAGGGTGGAGCGCGCCATTCGCCATGCCATTGAGGTAGCCTGGAGCAGAGGCAGGATGGAAACGCTGGATGCCCTTTTCGGCTATACCATAGACACGGGAAAAGGGAAGCCTACAAATTCGGAATTTATTGCCCTGATCGCCGACAGGATCCGCCTTTCTTACCGGGCCTGAGGGGAAGGAAAGGCCGCCTGCCCTGAAAAAACAAAAGATTTGCTTTTCCTGTAAAAGAAAAGCTTTCCACTGAACCAATAATGTTGTATAATGGGCATAGAAGCAGTGTAGTAGCATTAATTTGCGGCCAGTGGAGGTTTCTGATGAAGAAGATTCTTTTTGCGGCATCTGAGGGAGTGCCTTTTATTAAAACAGGCGGCTTAGCCGATGTGGTGGGCTCCCTGCCCAAATGTATTGACAAGCAGTATTTTGACGTGAGGGTCATACTGCCCAAGTATGCCTGCATGAAGCAGGAAATGAAAGATAAGATGAGCTATGTGTCCCATTTCTATATGGATTTCAACTGGAAGACGGTGTATGTTGGAATCCTGGAGGCACAGGAGGAGGGGGTTCACTATTACTTCATTGACAATGAGTATTATTTCAGCGGCCCCAAGCCCTACTGCGACGACCAGAAGTGGGAGATCGAAAGGTATGCCTATTTCTGCAAGGCTGTCCTATCCGTACTGCCTGTGGTGGGCTTCCAGCCGGATCTGATCCACTGCCATGACTGGCAGACAGGGCTTATTCCGGTGTACATGAAAGAGCGTTTCCGGGGCGGGGATTTTTACAGGAACATGAAGTCCGTCCTGACCATCCACAATCTGAAGTTCCAGGGCAAGTGGGATACCAAGACGGTGAAGGGGATCACGGGACTGTCGGATTATTTCTTTACTGCAGACAAACTGGAGGCCTATAAGGATGCCAATCTGTTAAAGGGCGGCATTGTCTATGCGGACGCAGTGACCACGGTCAGCGATACTTATGCGGAGGAGATCAAGACTCCCTTCTACGGCGAAGGCCTGGACGGCCTGCTGCGGGCCAGAAGCAGGGATCTGCGGGGTATTGTGAACGGTATCGACTATGATGAGTTCAACCCTGAGACGGACAACCTGATTGACACGCCCTACAACGCGGTGAACTTCCGAAAGGAAAAAGTGAAGAACAAGAGGGCTCTGCAGAAGGAACTGGGACTCTGCCAGGATGACAGGAAGATGATGATCGGAATTGTGTCCAGGCTTACGGACCAGAAGGGCTTTGATCTGATCGCCTATGTGATGGATGAGCTCTGCCAGGACGATGTGCAGCTGGTGATATTGGGCACCGGCGAGGAACGGTATGAGAATATGTTCCGCCATTTTGACTGGAAGTACAATGACAAGGTATCGGCAAATATCTATTATTCCGACGCGCTGTCCCATAAAATCTACGCTTCCTGCGACGCCTTTTTGATGCCTTCCCTCTTTGAGCCCTGCGGGCTGAGCCAGCTGATGGCCCTCCGCTACGGCACCATTCCCATTGTGAGGGAGACTGGAGGACTGAAGGATACGGTGGTGCCTTTTAACGAGTTTGAGAGCACCGGAACCGGCTTCAGCTTCACCAATTACAATGCCCATGAGATGTTGGTGACGGTCCGCAATGCGGAGAGGATCTACTATGACAAGAAGCGCGACTGGAACAAACTGGTTGACAGGGCAATGGCTGCGGATTTCTCCTGGCATGTGTCCGCCCGGAAGTATCAGGAAATGTATGACTGGCTGATAGGATAGGGGTATGGCGGATAAGGGCAAGGGAAAGAATGAGTTTATCTTACAGGCGGGCATACTGGCGGCGGCCGGTATCATCAGCCGGATCATTGAGATCGGAAGAGCACACGTCTGAACTCCAGT
>CAJUNZ010000023.1 GCA_910587755.1 uncultured Acetatifactor sp.
AGAATGGCCGCCGTCACCTGGCAGTCCTGCTGCTCCAGGTACGAAAGCACAAGCGCCACCTGCCTGCCGCCGGAACATCCCGCCCCCACAGCCAGCAGAATGCCCTCCGCCTCCCGAAGCTCCCTGCAGACCTGGGGACTGCCCTGGGGGGAGGGCAAAGCCGTCCAGCAGCACTGCCCCTCCTGTCCCCAGGCCCTCCACAGCCCTTCCAGTACTCCGGCAGAGTCCAGCCCTTCCTGCACCGGGCACACCGCAATCCTGCGCTCCCAGAATGAATCCTCCTGCCCGGGACACCCAAAGTGATATCTCAGGTTCTCCCAGAGTTCCCTGCTCTCCAGGGTCCCCACACAGTTCAGCCCGTAGCGCCTCCCAAGGGAGGAAGGCAGCCAGATACTGTCATCCCCCGCCTCCTTCAGAAGCACCGCTGTCAGAACCGCAAAACAGGACAGCACCGCCCCTAAGGCCACGGCCCTGCCCACCCTTACGTCGGGCACCACCTCCAGAGCCTGGTCTCCCGGATCCACCACCATCACCGAAGCGATCTCCCGGATCTGGCGGGCAAGTTCTCCTGTCATAACCGTCTCCACCGCCTGGGCCACCGCCACGCATTCCTCCGGGCTGGGACCGGTGACGGTGACGGAAGGCAGTCTTAAGTCTGTTGCCAGATTTGCCCGCAGCATCTCCTGCAGCACCTGCGCCCCTGTCTCCGGGCCGCCCTGTTCCTTCAGACAGGCTTCCATCCACTCCAGAAACATCTCCGAGTGTATATATGTGTTCCAGCTGGCCTCATTGATAAAGACCGTCCCCACGTCTTTTTCCTCCTCCACATGGTACTCCACGCGGAAGACGCTGGTGACCGCATAAGGATTCTCCTCCCGCAGCAGCACATTTTTGACATAATATCCGCCCCCCAGCAAAAGCGTCCCCAACAGGACAGCTCCCGCCAGGAAGGGCAGGCGGCAGAACAAACGCAGCACTGCAAGACGCAGGTCAAACGGTTCTTCCCCGTAGTACCCTTTCCAGATTCCCCGGCCCTCTCCCCCGGCCCCTCCACTGCCCTTGTTCATGTTATACACCCCTCGCTTTTATGCCTGTCAGACATCGTCCCCAGTCCGCTGATTGGCCTGCTGCCACTGCTTCTCCTCCCGCAGGGCGGTGATCTGCTCGTCCTCCACCCCCTCGGTGCTGTCCGGCCAGAACAGAATCTTCAGCGTCAAAAGCATCAGCTTCACGTCAAGCCATACAGAATAATTCTCAATGTAAGTCAGATCCAGTTTCAGCTTGTCATAGGGCGATGTGTTATATTTTCCATAGACCTGGGCAAAGCCCGCAAGCCCTGCCTTCACCTTCATTCTGAAGACAAATTCCGGCATAACCTCCACATACTGGGCGATAATCTCCGGCCGTTCAGGGCGGGGTCCGATAAAAGACATATCTCCCTTGAGAATGTTAAACAGCTGAGGAAGCTCATCAATGCGGCATTTCCGTATGACACTGCCGATGGGCGTGATACGGCTGTCATTTTTGCTGGCCAGCCTTGCCACTCCGTCCTTCTCCGCATCCGTCCGCATGCTGCGGAATTTCAGAATGTGAAACTGACGCTGATTCAGGGTACAGCGCACCTGCCTGTACAGAACAGGGCCCCCGTCGTAGAGCTTGATTGCCACGGCAGTGACCGCCATAAAAGGAGCGGTCAGAAGCAGAAGGATCAACGCGCAGACAATGTCGATGGTTCTTTTCACAAATCGCTGTTCCAGGCAGAGGCTGTACTCCCTGGTCAGAAGCATGGGGCTGTCGAACACATGAAGCTCCTCCGCTCCCATCAGAATCACATCCGTAATCTTGGGCAGCAGGTACACCCGGATGGAGCGGCCATAGCAGAATTTGATCAGGGGCGTCCGATCTTCCACCGACATATCCCCCAGCACCACCGCATTGCAGGCGCCGGACTCATAAGTCTTCAGAATCTCCTCCGTGATCTTCTGAAACCCTTTCCCCACATGCATGGTTCTGGTGATCACATATTTGTCCTTTCGGCCTTCAAATTTGCTGCAGATATTCTCTATGGGCCTGTCCCCATGGATCAGAAACAGCCTTCTGGGGGGGAAGATAGAACGGTAGATACGGTTTGCCACATTGATATACACAATGACCACCACTGTCTGCTCCACCATAAGCATGATAAAGACCTTGGGCGTAAACAGCTGGAAAGCCATCACGGACAGCTCCGCATAGATCAGCACATTGGCGATAAGGGTGGCAAAGACCTGCGAGAAGATAATCTCCGCATTTTTCAGGTATCCCAGGCGCATGCCCCCGTACATCACAGACAGCAGCACCAGGATCACGGCATATATGCCCACCTCCAGCACATGTCCCCTGAACCAGAACTTTCTCAGCTCCTCCACCACGCTGTACTGAAAATCTACCAGCCAGTGATAGGCGAACAGCCCTATCTCCACCCCCAGGCACACCGTGGTCAGGCCCAGATTGATCAGTCTCTTGCAGGCTTCCAGCTGCCGCAGCTTTCTTTCATTGGTATTCATCCTCAATTCAGGCACCCCCGTTCCGGGCATGTAAAAAGATCGCTCCTGCCCTTTCCACGCCCAGCCTTACAGACTTTCTCAGTATATCACAAACATCTCTCTGTTTCTACACCCTTCTCTTCACGGCCCGCACCGCCCACAGGACAAAATGGCCCAGACTCTCCCACAGGCCCAGCCCCTCCGCCCGGCGGTACAGATTCCAGATACGCCGCAGTGCCTCCAGCTTGTTGGCGGAAAGGCTTCCCCCCGTCCTACGGTAGCTGACAAGATTTTCGTCCAGGCCGTATGCCGTATAGCCGCTGCGGAGGATCCGGAACCAGAGCGCCGTATCCTCGCTTTTGATCACCGGCATCTCCAGCTCCTGCCTGGGAATCTTTTCCGTGTCAAACATGACAGTGCTTGTGAAAATGGTGGTATTGCTCAGCGCCTGGCGGTATGTGAGCCGCTCCGGCACATGAACCACCTTTCCCGTCCCCTGCCCCTGGCTGTCCGCAAACTCATACCCGGTGAACACAAAAGCAGCTCCCTTCTCCCTCAGAAAGAAAAGCTCCTTTTCTAGTTTCTCCGGCGCCCACAAATCGTCCGCGTCCAGAAAGGCGATGTACCTTCCCCGGGCCTCCTGCAGCCCCCTGTTCCTGGCCCTGGCCGCCCCCATGTTGGAAGGCTGCCGGATCAGGCGGATCTTCCCCTCCGGATATCCGTCCATACAGCCTTGGATGATCTCCACCGTGTTGTCCCTGCTTCCGTCCTCCACCAGAAGAAGCTCCCACTCCGGATAAGTCTGTGCGGCCACACAGCCCATGGTCTCCTCTATATATTTTTCCACATTATAAACGGGAACAATAATACTGATCAGCTCATTCATAGGCCTTTTGTCCTTTGCTCTCACTGTCCTGATGTTACCAGCAGATAGTAGTCCCCCAGCTGCTGTACCTCTGCCCCCGCCGCCTCTTCCATTTTCCGGACTGAAGACACTGCCATGTCCCCCGGCAGAAGAATGCAGTCCACTCCTGTCTCCAGAGCCAGCTCCGCCGCCTCCTCCAGAGAACCGCTCCCCTGCTCCATCCACAGGTACATTGCCCTGGGGCCTTCTCCATAGGTGTCATAGGCATACCCTGCCAGGGAAGTGTCCCACATGTCCCTGCCGTAGGGCAGCCTTACCCTGGCAGAGACCTCCCTGGCATACTCCATCACTTCCTGGGGCGCCCACAGGCAGAACCCCTCCGGCTCTCTCTCCAATAGGGCTTCCACCATCTTGCGTGCCTCCTGTCTTCGCCCCTCTTCCCCCTGTCGGTCCCAGCCTTCCGCCCCCAGACCTCCGCAGAGCAGATACGCCGCCAGCAGCAGCGCCGAGGCGCACAGAGCCCGAACCGGATGCTTTGTGTCCTCCCAGATCTCCCCCAGGAAAGCCACCGTCCCGTAAGCCACTGCCGCCGTCACCGGCACCATGCTCCAGATCCACCTGTACTCGTAAAAGTTTGTCTGGTACTTCATCAGCAGGACTGCCGTCAGAGGCAGAATGCAGCCCGCCGTCATGGCGGAGACATAGGCCAGAAAAGCCTTCTGTTCCCCGTACCTTCGGCCTGACCACAGAAACAGCAGGGACGCTATCAGCAGAGCCGCCGTCTTTCCCCCGCCTATATAGTCTTGCCATCCGGCCCAGGCATTATGAAGCAGAGCTGTCATTTTGTACCTTCCTTTCTGCCGCCGGGATCCCCCTGGAGGATATCATCCCCGCCAGCGCCATCCCCGCCGCCACGGCCACACAGGCACCCAGGCCGTAGAAGGTCCAGGCAATGCAGGCCTCCGCCAGTATGCACAGGGGCGTCAGGAACCACTTCTTCCTGATGCAGAGGGAGAAAAGCCAGGGCATAAGCACACAGTTGCGGATGGAAAGTCCACCGGCACCGCAGTACAGCAGGCCGAAGCCCTCCGTTCCCGGTGCGCTGCTCTCCACCCACAGAAGCAGCGCTGCCGCCGCCATAAAACAGGCCCTCTTCCTCCCGGCAGACACCCCCGAAGACGGATTGTCCGGAAAAAGACTCCGCCCCAGCAGAATCAATGCCCCATAGCAAAAAAGCAGCACCGCCGCAGGCGCCGCCTGCCCCACCATCGTCCAGGGGGAAAGCCCCGTAAGCCTGCACAGGCTCCCGTATAGGGTGGGAAGGCAGAGAATCTGAATCCGCAGGGGAAGTCCTTCCGTGTAGGGATTTCCCGTCAGAGGATTCACCTGGTAGATTCCGTCGGATGCCAGAAAGCTTCCCACCGTCTCCGCCAGAATATCCCCCTGGCGGTAAGAAGCCCCTTCCAGCCACACAAATGCCAGCTGGGAGGCAAACAAAACAGCCACCACCGCCCACAGCACCGCCTCCACCCTGTGGGGTGGGCCCGGCCGGAGAATCTTCTCTCCCCGGCGCACCTTCCCCGCCAGACAAAAGAGCCCTGCCGCCCCTCCGCACAACAGCCCCAGTGCGGCGGCCCCCAGAAACAATTCGGAGCACTGGACGAAAGACCACCCGGAGAACAGGGCTGCCAGATGCGCCCCCTCTGCCAGCCCTATCGCCAGCGTTATGCCTATATACAGATAATCTATGTTCTCAATCTTCTTCACAGTATATCCCTTCCCAGCCCTGCCTCTTTCATGAAGTTGTTATAGTATACCACAACTGGGCCATTAAGTCCACAAAAGCAGCCGGATTTTACTCCGGCTGCCTTTCATTCATCCAGTAAGAAGCATGTTTATCTCTTGTTTCTTTCCCTTAATCCTTACATTGACTTAAAATCAAGTCGAACTTTGTCCGCAATACGGGCAATGTACTCACTGTTGGTGGGCCTTGTCCTTCCCGATGATGCGGAGTAACCGAACATTTTCTCAAAAGTTCCCGCATTTCCTCTGTTCCATGACACCTCAATGGCATTGCGTATGGCGCGCTCCACCTTCTGATCAGTTGTCTTGAACCTTCGGGCTATAGCAGGGTATAATTGCTTTGTCACACTGGTGACAACTTCCATGTTTCTACCTGTAAGAAGGATTGCATCTCTCAGGTAGTGATACCCTTTCAGATGGGCCGGCACTCCAACATCCAACATAATTTCCGTGATATACTTCTCCAATTCGCAATCCTTTATAGCAGCAATATCCAAATGAATTCCCCTTTCTTATGTCGAATGTTGCTTCTTTTCTGCAATGAACATCTAGATTTTAACATATAAGTCAAAATTGGGGAAGGCTTTACACCGCTAAGAACTTGTTAAGACTTTTTACGGCTAAAGCTTTTCCCTCACCAGATAATGGGGCCTTTTTTTCACTTCCATATAGGTCTTGGCAAGGTACTGTCCCAGTATGCCCGTGCAGAAAAACTGGACACCGCTGGTCATAAGGATAATGCACACCAGGGAAGGCCATCCGGACACCGGATCCCCAAACAGAAGCTTCCGAATGATAATAAACAGAATCATCACAAAGGCCAGCACACAGAACACCACCCCCACCACGGAGGCCAGCATCAGGGGCACTGTGGAAAAGGCGGTGATCCCGTCCAGGGAGTAGATAAAAAGCTTCCAGAAATTCCACTTGGTCTCCCCTTTGGCGCGCTCTATGTTCTCATATTCCAGCCATTTCGTCCGAAAGCCCACCCAGCCGAAGATTCCCTTGGTGAAACGGTTGTACTCCTGCATGGAGAGGATGGCGTCCACCATCTGTCTGGTCATCAGCCGATAGTCCCTTGCGCCGTCCATGATCTCCGTCCGGGATATCTTCTTCATCAGCCGGTAAAACATTCTGGCGAAAAAGCTCCGCACCGGCGGCTCCCCCTTTCTGGAGACTCTTCTGGTGGCCACTGAGTCATATCCCTCCTGCAGATAGCCGTACATCTCCGGAAGCAGGGAGGGAGGGTCCTGCAGATCCACATCCATGATCACCACATAATCCCCCTGTGCGTTCTCCAGGCCGGCAAACATGGCCGCCTCCTTGCCGAAGTTCCTGGAAAAGGACACCAGATGCACACGCCCGTCCTTCTCCCGCAGCTTCTTCACCTCCGCCACCGTGTTATCTCTGGAGCCGTCATCCACATACAGCACCTCCAGCTCAACTTGCCTTTCCGAAAAAAAGTCCTGTACCTTCATCAGCTCTTCATAAAAGAAGGAAACATTTTCTTCCTCATTATAACAAGGCACCACCACACTCAAAAGACTCATCTCACATCCTGCCTCCTCCGGGCGGGGGCCCGGTAAATTCCTCTTCTCTTCAAACACATTATATCATACCCTGTCCCGCTGTGACACAAACTATGACACAATATTTCTTAATTTTCAGTATAATACGATGACTGATAAAAAAAATTATGGTAGAATAGAAAAATAAAGCATTTTTAGAGCCTTAAAGCGCATTCTATACCATAGGAGATTAAATATGAAAAAAATACGGTTATATTTATTGCTTATGGCGTCCCTGCTGTCCCTGGCCGCCTGCGGAAAGGGGGAGGAACTGCCAAATCCTATTATCAATGATATGGAGGATCCTTCTGACCATACCCTGTCCACACCTGACTCCTCCTTCCGGCCCTCCCCGGAGAGCCCTGCCGCGGAAGACGACACCCTGCCTCCTGAGGAAGGAATGGTGCGCAGCCGTCTCACCAACGAATGGGTGGATGCGGACACCGCCGCCACCCGTCCCATTGCAGTGATGATACCCAATGAGAGCAGCGCCCTTCCCCACTACAGTCTCTCAAAAGCCTCCGTTCTCTATGAAGCCAATGTGGAGGGGCGTATGACCCGTATGATGGCCATCTATGAAGACTGGAAAGACCTGGAGAAGATCGGCAACATCCGCAGCCTCAGAACCTATTACATGTACTGGGCCTTTGAGTGGGATGCCTTTATCGTCCACTACGGCGGACCCTTTTTCATCAATGACCTTATTGCGGAGCCCACCACCCAGCATATCGACGGGAACCTTACCTCGGATTCGGATGCCTTTTTCCGCTCCTCAGATCGCAAGGCTCCTCACAACGGATATGCCACCGGAAAGGGACTCACCGATGTGATTGGGCAGAAAGGCTATTCCCTCCGCTATCGGGGCCTTACCGACGACAGACATTTTCTCTTTACCAGCAAGGCCGTTCCCAACACCCTGGCCCAGTATGACACCGCCGCAAAAGATGCTACATACATCGACATGTCGGGGTGTTATCCTCTGACCAGATGTTATTTTGAGTACAATGAAGAGGACGGCCTGTACTACCGCTCCCAGCATCTTTCCGGCAGTACCGACGGGCCCCACATTGACGAGAGCACCGGAGAGCAGCTGACGTTTAAGAATGTCCTGATCCAGTACGTGAAATACGAGGACCTGGTTGACGGCTACATGGTTTTCCAGTGTCACGACACCACCAGAACAGGCTGGTACTTTACCAACGGCAAAGGAATTCATGTAAACTGGGAAAAAACCAGCGATTATGGCGCCACCAGATATTATGATGACTTTGGCAACGAAGTTATTCTAAATACGGGCAAGACCATGATCTGCATTGTAAAAGAAGGAGATTCCTTCACCTTCCGGTAAGAGATCCGGCAGAAAAAAACAGGGATGCCTCCCGGCGTCCCTGTTTTTTTCTGCTGTTCACTCCCCCAGTCCGCTCTTCACTGCCCCCACCAGAGCCGCCAGAGCTTCTGCCTCATCCTCGCCCTCACAGACAAACTCGATCTCGTCGCCGCACTTTACACAGGCTCCCAGGACACTCAGCACACTCTTGGCGTTGGCTGTGTTATTCCTGAACGAAAAAGTGATCATTGATTTGAACTGCATGGCCTCCTTGCACAGAATCCCCGCAGGCCTAAGATGCAGGCCGGTAGGGTTTTTGATCATAACCCTCTGACTTACCATTCTCCTTCCCTCCAATCCGTTCCTTCCCCATAAGAACCGTTTTCTCGCCTGTTGGACTTTTCTTTCTAGAACATAATATCCTGAATAAGGCTCCCCAGTCTCTCTGCCTCTCTCCTGATCACCTGCCGGTCCTTCCCCTCGATCATAACCCGCACCAGGGGCTCCGTACCGGAAGGCCTGATGAGAACCCTGCCCTCCCCGGCAAATTTCTGCTCAATCTCCCTGATGGCCTCTGCGATCACAGGATACTCCATGTATTTCTCTTTTTTGTGGTTTGCCACCTTGGCGTTCACCAGGGCCTGGGGCAGCACCTCCATAATATCCGCCAGCTCCGAGAGCGATTTCCCGGTGTCTACCATCACCTCCAGCAGATGCAGTGCGCTGAGCAGCCCGTCCCCAGTGGTATTCTCGTCCAGGAAGATAATATGCCCCGACTGTTCTCCCCCCAGGCTTGCCCCAATCTCCTTCATCCGCTCCAGCACATAGCGGTCTCCCACCTTGGTCTGTTCTATGGTCATCCCCTGTTTCTCCCCCATGAGGAAGAAACCCAGATTGCTCATGACCGTGGCCACAATGGTATCCTTCTTCAGCTTTCCAAGGCTCTTCATATGGTTCCCCACTATGGCCATAATCTGATCCCCGTCCACTACATTTCCGTTCTCATCCACGGCCAGCAGTCTGTCGGCATCCCCGTCAAAAGCCAGCCCCAGATTGGCCTTCTCGAACACAACCCTGGCCTGAAGCTCCTCCATATGGGTGGAGCCGCAGTTGGCGTTGATATTGGCTCCGTCAGGGTTGTTGTGAATGGCCACCACGCTGCCTCCCAACTCCTTCAGAGCCTCCACGGAGGTGTAGAAAGAAGCTCCCTCCGCACAGTCCACCACAATCTTCATGCCGCTCAGATCCACAGGCACAGCCTGAATGGCATGGTTGATATACTCCTCCCTGGCATCCGTGCGGTACTTGACTTTCCCCACCGCCGTGCCTGTGGGAAATTTGATGCCGGGCATACCGCCCTTTATCAGTCCTTCAATCTCATCCTCCAGCTCGTCGGGCAGCTTATACCCGTTGCCGTCAAAGAACTTTATCCCATTGAACTCCACAGGATTATGGGAAGCGGATATCACCACCCCCGCATCCACTTTGTACTTCTGTGTCAGATAGGCCACCGCAGGCGTGGGCAGCACTCCCACATACACACAGTTGGCCCCTACGGAACAGGCTCCCGCCATGAGAGCGTTGGCCAGCATGTCGCCGGAAATACGGGTGTCGCAGCCCACCATGATGGTTGGCTTGTGCTCCTTCTCCCTGGTCAGCACATAGGCCCCCGCCTGCCCCAGCTGCATGGCAAGCATAGGGGTCAGCTCCTCATTGGCAATTCCCCTCACTCCGTCCGTTCCAAATAGTCTAGCCATCTCTTATTCTTCCTCCTCCTCCATCTCCAAAATCGTGATGTTCATGAAAACCTTTTCCGACTGGTTCACATTCCTGGGCAGGGCAAACTCCACGGGAATCTCATAAGTACCCGGGGGCAGGGACGTCATGCCCTGGGACTGCATCCAGGCGCCCACATCCACGGTTCCGCTTACCCGGCTGGCATCCACGGCGGCCACCGCCAGATTCAGACCGGCGATCTTCAGCTCATAAGTATTCTGTTCCCCTGCAATCTGCCACTGGATATCGGAGGGCATATTCAGGACTGCAATGCTGCTGGCGGGAATATACAGCGTTTTCTCCCTCTCAGCCTCAATCCGCACGGTCACATTGATCCTTCCGTCAAATCCTTCGTCCGCCAGGCTTACATCCTCGGGCAGATACTTCTTGACATCCACAATACTCACCACATTGCTGGTGGCGTCGGTAATATCCAGTTCCTTCGAATCAATGACAATCTCAGAGACATCTGCCAGCACGGAAGGCGTCCCGCAGATCAATAAGGTGGAAGGATTCCGCTCCACCCCGCCTGTGACCTGGTATCCCGGAGCCGGTGTGCCCATGTAGCTCCCCCTCACAGGAACCTCCTTCGTGGCCAGAATTATCGCATCCACACGTATTGGTAAAGAATTTTCTATGGTCACTCTGGAGCTGTCCAGCACATTACGTTCCACATCATAGAACTGTGGCTTTGCATTGATGCTCTGGTTGCTGGTGGCGCCGGTGACATCTATCTCTCCCCCGGCATAGCTGATCTGATCCACCACGGACTGGGGTCCGCTGACTTTGAGCGTGGTGGTCTCCAGATTTATATCTGCCACCATATAGCCCTCCGCCACCTCTCCTGTGGTATAATATTTCACAGGAAACCATTTGGTAACTTTGTTTTCCACATTCAGGCGCACCACATCATGATCGCAACTGATATTCATGACGTTTATATCTTCATTGAGCACTTTACAGGTAATAGCAACGGTATTCACTGCCGTAAGCATGCTCACATCCGCCTCTGCCACAATATCCGAGGAGCGCAGCAGGTTCACCGAGTCCTTGGGCACTTCCACGGTAACACGAACTATGTCCGTGTCATCCATTACCTCATAGACCTTGCCTTCCTTATCCAACAGCTCCGTGTTCACCAGTGTCACCGGAATGTTGGCAAACACCCTGGAGTCCTTGGGGTTGTTGATAATGACCACCCCGAACCACAGCACCACAGCAATCACGACGGAGACCAGCTTCAATCCCAGGTTATTCAGCAGCTTTTTTCTTACCTTTTGCCCTGTTTTTTCCTTTTCGTCTATACCTGCCTTTTGCATCCTCTTCTCCATTCATATTCATGGCCTGCCGCATTTTTTCCTTCAAAGTTTCGGCGTTCAGGTTCCTCTGCAGCTTTCCCTCATATGCCACACTGATGCCCCCGGTCTCCTCGGAGACAATCACCGTCAGCGAGTCCGTCACCTCGGAGACACCCACTCCAGCCCGGTGCCTGGTCCCCAGTTCCTTGCTCAGGCCCAGGTTGTCGGACAGGGGCAGATAACAGGTGGCATAAGTGACTCTGTTCCCCCTCACCAGGACAGCCCCGTCATGAAGGGGCGTGTTATGTTCAAAGATATTGATCAGCAGCTGGCTTGTGACAATGCCGTCCACCTGGATCCCTGTGCGCTCATAGGCCTGCAGGGACTCCTTCTTCTCAATGACAATGAGCGCGCCTGTTTTCACCTTGCCCATCTCCACGCAGGCCTTGGCGATCTCACTCACGGTCTTCTCGGAGAATGTGTCCTCCTCCTTGCGGGAGGAAGAAGAAAAACCAATAGAGGGCAGAAAATTTTTCTCCCCCAGCTGCTCCAGAGCATGGCGCAGCTCCGGCTGCATCACAACAATCACCGCTGTGACAGCAAATCCCAGCACATTCTGGAATATCCATATGATATTATTCATCTCCATCATATCCACAACCAGAAAGAAAAGAAAGATTACCACAAGCCCTTTGAGCATTCGCCATGATCTCGTGGTTTTCATCCATGCCAGCATATAATACACCAGGAAAGCGATAATCAAAATCTCGAGAATGTCGCTTAGACTTATCGTATTGGAGTAAACCTTGACATTCTTCAGATACTCACTCACAAAATTAATCCATTGCATTTTCACCAGCCCTACTCTTCACACTCAACCCGCAGTCCCACTGCCTGTCAGCTCCATTCCTCATATCCGTTGCCCGTGCCCTCCGACATGGAGTTTTTCACCACCACACTTCTGCCGCTGCGTCCCTGAGGACGGCTCGACGTCCTGGCAGAACCCCTGCCGGATCCATCTCCCCTGGCTGTCGGACGGGAGGCACCCTTTGCCCCGGCAGCCTCCCGCGCCTGGGGAGAGTTGATCCTCTTCACCGTCTTGGTGGATACGGGAACCGTCATTTTGGGAACGGCCTTCACATAGTAATAATATTCATCGTCCTCAAACTGAACCTTTTCCGTCCGACTGTAATCCACACAGAACCGGAAGAACTCTATCACCTTTGCCACCGCCACCGCCAGCAGGGAACCCAGCAGTGCTCCGCTGACGGAGATATTGATCTCATAGAGCAGATCCCCTATCAGAAGGATCACCACATCCACCATAGCTCCTGTGATCATGGCAATGGTCCAGGAGTAGTTTACAGGCAGCCTTCTCAGCATATAGACCACAAACACCGTCACTCCGAAAGCCGCTATCACCACCAGCATGGACTTGTTCCCGGTAATACCCTCGATAATCAGACGTACCTTGGCCAGCACGTCCTCCTCCCCCATGAGCTTGATATTGGAGGCACTGTCGGTAACAAGCTCAATGAGATAATGCACAAACACCCCGCTTCCCACCGACACTATGGAGGAGGGCCCGCACAGCAGTCCCACCACAATGGGAACCACATAGGGAATTTTATATGCACACAAAAGGGGAGTCAGCAACACCACAAGGGAATCCCTGGGGCTGAATCGGAAAAACAGCAGGTACAACACCAGATATGCACAGAGCCCCACCAGGGCCACTTCCATGGAAAGCGCATACATGTGGGCCAGACTGATGGCCGCGGCAAACGCCACCATCACCCCCGCCGGCAGAACAGAACATGTCAGAGCCACAATCAGCACAATGGTAGTGTCATTCAGCTGCGTCATATAGCCGGTTCTGCTGTTCAAAGTGTTGAACACCAGAAAGGCCAGAAGAAACTTTGCCACCGGCAGCAGCACCGCTTCATACTTGCTGTATATCAGTTTCAATCTCTCTCTTACTTCCAGTAAAACCGTCATCTACGTCCTCCGGCCGGATTCCCCTACTTTGACTCAGTGTAGAGAGAATTCAGCTTCTTTAAATTATTATAATAACATCTCAGACTCTTTTTAGCCTTTGCATACCGCCAGGTGGAGACCAGATAAGTGATCACTCCATAGCTGGCCACTGTGGCGAAGAAATAGATCAGCACATCTCTGGCAAAGGCCATCAGGTCCATCTCGTACAGGTTCTCCATCAAGGGCTCAAAATTGTAGACTATATACAGCGCAAAGATCAGCAGGAACGCGATTACCGCACAAATAACGGACTTCAATACCTGTGCGGCAATATAGTCACTGCGGAAATAATTGCCGATCTTCACATTTTCCCGCCCCTCCCCCTTCTCATAGGATGCCATCCTTGCCATTAGTATAATACGCTCTTCATTGAGCATGCCCAAACCTCCTGTTTCCATTCCCCCAAAGCGCATCCGCCGGACACCCTTACGGGAGCCAAAAATATATGCCCCGCCGGACTATTTGAGAAACCGCATCTTCGCCCCATCCGGGTCCTGCTTCTCCGGTTTGGCCGGCGCCCTGCCCGCCTTCAGCACCTCGTTAAAATCCCTTGTCATGTTGATCATGCATTTATCACAGAACCTGCCGCTTCGGATAGCCTTCCCGCAGGCCTCACAGGTCAAGTGCGCTGCCGCTTCCGCCGACAGTTCCAGACGACCCTCTCTGAGCCACTGGCGGATCTGGTTGATATCCACGTCACAGCTCTCTGCCACCTCAGGGATGCCCACACCCTTGTTCTGCTTGATATATTCCTTAACTTCCTGAAACTTCTCCTCCAGTTTCTCACGGCAGACAGGGCAGAGATGGGGGCCCGCTAAATAGTTGAAAATCCGTCCACATCCTCTGCAATTTCTTACATTCATGGTATCCTCCCTTTCGTCCCACGACAGGCTAAATTCCCGCTCCACAGGCCAAGGCAACGCAATAGACCTCCTGCACTCCGGCGGCCCTCAGCACCCCGGCGATCTCGTCCATGGTACTGCCCGTGGTATAGATGTCATCCACTATAATCACTTTCTTTAATTTTACATCATTTCGCCGTATAATAAAAGCTTTTTTCAAATTATTTTGACGTTCCTGCGGATTTTCATACTTCAGAGGCTCTGTATTCTTCACTCTGACTATATAATCCCCATAAACCGGTATATTCAACCTCTCTCCCAGCGCCCTGGCCAGAAGCAGGGCCTGGTTATATCCCCTGGCACTCATGCGCTTCCTGTGCAGGGGAACGGGCAGAAGGGCGTCCGGCTCTATGGAGCGGATAAAGCCACCCAGATATTCCGCCGCCTGCTCCCCGAAAAAGTCCCCATACTCCCGCCTGCCGCCGTACTTAAACCGGTAGATGGGCAGCGCAGCACTCCTGTACTCGTACAGTGCCCTGGCGCGAACAAATTTGTGTTCTTTTTTTCTGCAGTCCATGCAGTACTCTTCCTGGTCCCCCACCTTCTTTCCGCACTTCATGCACCAGGGGGGCGTGAGAAGCTTCAGCTTCCCCAGACACTCCAGGCACACCTTCTCCCCCGCCGGCACGACAATGCGGTCACAGACCGGGCACCGCAGCGGATACAGCAGCTGCAGCAGAAACCCCCATGCCTTTTTACTATAATAGATCCTTCTCTGTCTATCCATGGCTCTCCCTCCGAACTTTCCAGTCAGAAAGTGAACCTTCTCCGAACTTTACCCGTTATTTGGCGATATTTCTTTAATCCTCTCCCCCAGGGCCGTGTATCTGCGGCTCTCGCTCACATTGTCTATCATGCCCCGGACGGTATCGCTGCTGCCCAGAATGGTGACGCAGCTCTTTGCCCTTGTGATGGCTGTATACAGCAGATTTCGATTGAACAGAAGTCTGGGACCGCCCAGAAGCGGCATGACCACAGCAGGATATTCACTTCCCTGGGATTTATGGATGGTGATGGCGTAGGACAGTTCCAGTTCCTCCAACAGGGTAAAAGGGTATGTGACCCGTCTCTGTTCATCGTATTCCACCACCAGACTGGAGGACGTCTCATTGATCTCCAGAATCTTTCCCATATCCCCATTGAAAATTCCCGTGCCCTTGTCCACCGCAATGCCGTATTTGCTGACCACTTCCCACTCCAGCTCATAGTTGTTCTTCACCTGCATCACCTTGTCCCCCTCCCGGTAGACGGTGTTCCCGGCAGTGTGTTCTTTCTTCTGCCCGTCCGGCGGGTTAAGGTACTTCTGCAGGATCCCGTTCAGGGTCTCGCAGCCCAGAGGCCCCTTGCGCATGGGAGTCAGCACCTGGATGTCATAGGGACCGGCCTGCACATAGCGGGGCAGTTTCTCCTGGATCAGCTGGATCATGTGTTTGTATATCACATTCACATCTCTTCTCTCCAGAAGAAAGAAATCCTTGGACTTGTTGTCCAGAGCAATCTGTTCTCCCCTGTTGATTCTGTGGGCATTGACGATAATGTCGCTCTCCTCTGCCTGGCGGAAAATTTTCTTCAGCTCCACCATGGGAAAACAGGCGCTGCGGATCAGATCCCGCAGCACCTGGCCCGGTCCCACGCTGGGCAGCTGATTCACATCCCCTACCAGCACCAGCCTGGTGCCCGGGGCCACCGCCTTCAGCAGCGCCAGAAACAACTGTACATCCACCATGGACATTTCGTCGATAATCACCACATCTGTCTCCAGGGGGTTATCCTGGTTCCGCTCAAAATGGGCTTTTCCCGTGCCCTCCCCGGAGAGCGCCCCGTTGAGTTCCAGCATCCTGTGGATGGTTCTGGCCTCAAAACCCGTGGCCTCCGTCATGCGCTTTGCCGCCCTGCCCGTGGGCGCCGCCAGAAAAATGTCCATTCCCTCCGACTCAAAATAGCGCAGAAGCATGTTGATGGTGGTGGTCTTTCCCGTGCCCGGGCCGCCTGCCAGGATAAACAGACCGCTGCGGATACACTCTTCCACCGCCTTCCGCTGCAGTTCATCCAGATCCATTTTCAGGCCTTCTGAGAGCTTCCGCAGCTTCTCCCCCATACCCTTCTCCTCCTCCGGGAAGGACATGGGCACATTCAGATCCCAGAGCATACGGGCGCACCCCAGTTCCGCATAATAGTAGGAAGCGTGAAAGACGCTGTCCCCCTTTGCCACTGCCTTTTTGTCCATCACCAGATTGGCAATCTGGGCCCGAATGCTCTCCACCGGCACTTTCAGCAGCTCCTCCGCCCTGCTCAGAAGCAGATCCATGGGCAGGAAACAGCTCCCCTCCCCCACAGCCTGCAGGAGCACATAGAGAATACCGCTGCGAATGCGGTAGTCGGAATCCGCCTGAATGCCGTTTCTGGCCGCCAGTTCATCCGCCATCCGAAAGCCGATGCCCCGGATATCCTCCGCCAGACGGTAGGGGTTCTCCCTCATGACAGCATACAGTTTCATGCCATAGGTATCATAGATCTTCGCGGCAATGGCGTTGGAGAGTCCAAACTGCTGCAGGTAGACCATGGCCTCTCTCAGCTCTTTCTTCTCCTCCATCTGGGCGCCGATCTCCCTGGCTTTCCGCTCGCTGATGCCTTTGACCTGTGTCAGCAGCTCCGGCTCCTCCTCCATCACCCGGAATGTGTCATCCCCGAATTTCTTCACGATCCTGGCGGCCAGGGAGGCTCCCACGCCTTTTATGGCGCCGGATCCCAGATACCGCTCCATGCCCGCCCTGTCCTTGGGGGCCACCACCCGGCAGCTGTCAATCTTAAACTGGCTGCCGTACACAGGATGTTTGACATATTCTCCCTGAGCGCTGATGTTCTCTCCCTGGGTGAGACCTCTGCAGCTTCCCACACAGGTAATCTCCAGCCCTCCCACCACCAGGATAAATACCGCATAGCCGTTCTCGCTGTTCTGAAAAATAATATGGTCTACATACCCCTCGATTGTCTCCATAGGTTTCCCCTGCAGTAAACTGCCAAAACATACCAGAACAAGGCTGCTTTTATATCCAAGCAGCCTTGTCTGTGAATCCCTGTACTATCTCCAACTCATAATCAGATCTATGCGGTCTGCTCCGCGGCAGCCGCCTCCTCCGTCCCCGGAATGTCGGAGACACCGTAATTGCGCTTCATCTGTTCATAGAGCATCTGAGCCAGCCCCAGTCCCCCGTCCCGGCTGCTGGTCTGCTCTGCCATGCCCTGGATCAGCTGATCCTTGTAATAATCCATCATATTGGAGGTGTAATTTGACGTATCCTCATTGGAAGGAATGGTCTTCATCATCGCCTTATACATCTGCTCCACAAAATATGCTTCAAACTGCACACATGCATCCATAAGTTCATCCGCACCTGCGGCGGAATAGTCCGCTCCGTCCAGCTTGTTCTGAAGCCTGGATGCCGTCTGGTTGGCCGCCGTGGAATACATGTCGCTGTACATGGAAGTCACACCGCTCAGATCAATCATTGCTTATCCTCCTGTCCCCTTAACGGCGCAGATTGTTGGCCTGCTGGAGCATTTCATCCGAGGCGGTGATGGCCTTGGAATTCAGCTCATAGGCCCGCTGTGCCACAATCATATTCACCATCTCATCCACCACCTGCACGTTGGAGCCCTCCAGATACTTCTGGTGAATGGTGCTCTTCTCCACATTGTTGTTGGTGGCCTCGTTGATGGGCTGGCCGCTGGCCGCCGTCTGGGCGTACATGGTGTCCTCCTGCCGGTCCAGACCGTTGGGATTATTGAACTGGAACACACCGATGTTGATGCCGATGGGCTGAGGGTTATTCTCCTCGTCCGGATAGCACACACGGCCGTCCTTATCCACGGTCACATTGCTGAGTATGTAGGTGTTGTTCAGGATAATGGGCTGTCCTTCACTGCTCAGCACGGGAAGACCGTCAGAGGTGGCAAGCATGCTGCCGTTGGTCCCCAGGGCAAACTGAAAATTACCGTTGCGGGTATAGTAGGTATTGCCGTCGGCGCCTCTCACCGCAAAGAAGCCCTTTCCGTTTATCATAAAGTCCGTGTCGCTCTCAGAAGCCATCTGGTTGCCCTGCCTGAATATGGTGGAGATGGCCGAGTTGCGCGTGCCCAGTCCCACCTGGGCGCTTGTGGGCTTCTGCTCCCCGTTGGCGGTGGTGGTCCTGGTCTGAAGGGTCTGATATAAGAGTGTCTTAAACTCATTCACCTGGGTCTTAAAGCCCTGGGTGTTCACATTGGCAAGGTTGTTGGCAATGGTGTCAAGATTTGTCTGCTGGGCAATCATGCCCGTGGCTGCTGTCCATAAACTGCGTACCATGGTTCTCTTCCTTTCTGCCCTGAATCCGCCGGCCTCAGCGGATGCCAGGCCCAAGAGTATGTTTGAAAAATGCTTTCTGCCGGATATGGGCCGGGATCAGCTCATCTTACAGACAGGCAGAAACGATTTTTCAGACACGCCCCAACTGTGTCACTGCAATCTCCAGGGAATTGTCATAGGTCTGGATGATTTTCTGGTTGCTCTCATAGGCCCGGGTGATAGCGATCATGTTCACCATCTCCGACACCACCTGCACATTGGACATCTCCAGGTATCCCGACTTCACTTTCGCGTCCGCCTGGATCATCCCGGCTCCCTCTATGGGCCTGTAGTAGGACTCCCCGTACTTCTCCAGATAATTATAGTCCTCAAAGTCAGCCACCTGGATCCTGGCCACCACATTCTCCCCCTGGGTGATGGTGCCGTCATCCTGGATTCTGGCCTCCTGCAGGGTATCCAGCTGGATCCGGCGGTTCTGGTCATCCAGCACATAGTCGCCGTCCTCTGTCACCAGATATCCCTCCCTGTTGAGGGTAAACTGCCCCGCCCTGGTGTACATGGTGGATGTCTCCCCTGCCTTGTTGGTAAATTCTATGGCAAAGAAACCCTCTCCTCCCAGAGCCAGATCATAGGTATTCCCCGTGACGCGGAAGGATCCCTGGGTATAGTCCGTATAATTCTCACCGATCTTCACGCCGGGGTTGTTCTTGCCCATGCGCTGTACCAGCCGCTCGCCCACGGAAGCATCCTTGATCTTCACCGTGAGAACAGCGTCAAAAGACTGGCTGGTCGCCCCTTCCTTCTTATATCCCACTGTGGATGCATTGGCCAGATTATTGGTCATGGTATCCAGCCTGTGCTGTTCATTGATCATTCCCGTGTAAGCGGTATATAAACCTTTAAGCATTCTGTTCCTCCATGCTGTAACTGTACTGTTCTCCCGCCCGGTTCAGTCCAAAAGGCTCCTGCCTACCTGCCGTAGCCGGAGAGAAACTCCACATATTTTCCTGTCCCCACGGCCACCGCCGTCATAGGATCTTCCGCGGTCATGGTGTTAATGCCCGTTCTGGCGGAGATCAGCTCCTCAAGTCCTCTCAGAAGGCTTCCGCCCCCTGTGAGCACGATGCCCCTGTCCGCGATATCCGCCGCCAGCTCCGGAGGGGTCTTCTCAAGCACGCTGTGGATGGTCTCCACCACCTGGGAGGTGGTCTCCTTCAGGGCTTCCTCCGTCTCCTCCGAAGATACCTTCACAGTCTTGGGAAGTCCCGTCACCAGGTTGCGCCCCCTCACGTCCATATAGTCCACCTCGGGCCTCTTGTAGGCGGAACCGATCTTGATTTTCAGATCCTCCGCCGTCCTCTCGCCGATAAGGAGATTGTGCTTCTTGCGCATAAAGCGCACAATAGCCTCGTCGAAATCGTCCCCCGCCACCTTGATGGAAGCGCTGACAACGGTGCCCCCTAAGGAGATCACCGCAATGTCGGAGGTGCCGCCCCCGATGTCCACAATCATATTGCCGCAGGGCTTGGAGATGTCGATCCCTGCGCCGATGGCAGCCGCAATGGGCTCCTCTATAATATCCACATCCCTGGCTCCCGCCTGGTAAGTGGCGTCCTCCACGGCCTTCTTCTCCACTTCCGTGACACCGCTGGGCACACACACGGCAATCCGGGGCTTTCTGAAGGTCCGCCTGCCCAGGGCCTTCTGGATAAAGTACTTCATCATCTTCTCCGTCACGGAATAGTCGGAAATGACACCCTGCCGCAGCGGCCTGACAGCCACGATATTGCCGGGAGTCCTTCCCAGCATCAGCCTTGCATCCTCCCCGATGGCTTTGATCTTGTTTGTATCCCTGTCAAACGCCACCACGGAGGGCTCCTTTAAAACAACACCTTTTCCCCTAATGTATACTAAAATGCTGGCGGTACCCAGATCGATTCCGATATCCGTACACTGCATATATAATACCCCTTTCCAATGGAATCCACTTTGCCAGTGTAAATCACGCATTCCATATTATAACCGAAAAAATTCCATTTTCATAGAGGTTTATGAAAATTTTAGGAAAAAGAAGAGCATGCGCAGGCTGCAGCCCCTCATACATGACGGAAACTGCCTCTAACATATCTTTTCGGCGGGATACCTCGTCTTCTTTAGCCCTTCTGCGACTTTTCTTTTTCCTTTTTCTGCCTTTTCCGGTCCCTCTCCAGCATCTTTTTCACATACAGGCCCGTGAAAGACCCTTCTGTGTCCGCCACTTCCTCCGGCGTGCCCTGGACCACCACCGTTCCGCCCCGGTCCCCTCCCTCGGGGCCCATGTCGATGATATAATCCGCCGTCTTGATCACGTCCAGATTGTGCTCGATGACCACCACCGTATTGCCTCCCTCCGTGAGCCTGTGCAGAATCTCCACCAGCTTGTGCACATCTGCAAAGTGCAGTCCGGTGGTGGGCTCGTCCAGAATGTAGATGGTTCTGCCCGTGCTGCGCCTGGCCAGCTCCGTGGCAAGTTTAATGCGCTGGGCCTCCCCGCCGGAGAGAGTGGTGGAGGGCTGGCCCAGCTTCACATAGGACAGGCCCACATCGTGGAGCGTCTCAATCTTGCGCCGTATGGAGGGAATATTCTCGAAAAAACCATAGGCCTCCTCCACCGTCATATCCAGCACATCATAGATGCTCTTGCCCTTGTACTTCACCTCCAGGGTCTCCCGGTTATAGCGTTTTCCCTTGCAGACCTCGCAGGGAACGTACACGTCCGGCAGGAAGTGCATCTCTATCTTGATAATGCCGTCTCCGCCGCAGGCCTCGCACCTGCCCCCTTTTACATTGAAGCTGAACCTGCCCTTGCCGTACCCTTTTGCCTTGGCGTCCGCCGTGGAGGCAAAAAGGTCGCGGATC
The DNA here is from genome assembly GCA_910587755.1 of uncultured Acetatifactor sp. Taxonomy (GTDB): domain Bacteria; phylum Bacillota; class Clostridia; order Lachnospirales; family Lachnospiraceae; genus Acetatifactor. The sequence continues at coordinate 21,345 of CAJUNZ010000023.1, forward strand.
TGGTCGAACACCCCTGTGTAGGTGGCAGGGTTGGAGCGGGGCGTGCGCCCAATGGGGGACTGGTCGATGGCGATAACCTTGTCCAGCTGCTCCATGCCCTGAACGTCCTTGTGCTTCCCGGGAATACACCTGGCCCGGTTCAGATCTCTGGCCAGACGCTTGTACAGAATCTCGTTCACCAGGGAGCTCTTGCCGGAGCCGGAGACCCCTGTGACACAGGTCATAATCCCCAGAGGAATCTCCACACTGACCTTCTTTAGATTGTTCTCCTGGGCCCCTGTGACTTTCAGCCAGCCTGTGGGTTTCTTCCTCTCCTCCGGAAGAGGGATCTGCAGCTTTCCACTGAGGTATTTTCCGGTGACGGACTCTTCCACCTGCATGATCTCCTCCGCCGTGCCGCAGGCCACCAGCTCTCCTCCGTGGGAGCCTGCCCCGGGGCCAATGTCCACCACATAGTCCGCCGCCAGCATGGTGTCCTCGTCGTGCTCCACCACCAGCAGTGTGTTCCCCAGATCCCGAAGGTTTTTCAGAGTGTTCAGCAGTTTGTCGTTATCCCTCTGGTGCAGACCGATGCTGGGCTCGTCCAGAATATAGCACACCCCCACCAGGCCGGATCCAATCTGGGTGGCAAGGCGGATGCGCTGGGCCTCCCCTCCGGACAGGGTGCTCGTGCCCCGGGACAGGGACAGATAGTCCAGTCCCACATCCACCAGAAATCCCACCCTGGCCCGGATCTCCTTTAGAATCTGGCTGCCGATAAGCTCCTGCTGGCTGGTCAGCCGCATGTCCTCCAGGAATACATGCAGATCCCTGATGGCAAAGGAAGTAATCTCATAGATATTCCTGTCCCCCACGGTAACTGCCAGAAACTCTTTTTTCAGACGCATGCCCCTGCACTCCCTGCAGGGTGTGATCCTCATAAAGGACTCATACTCCTGCTTCATGGTCTCGGAAAAAGTCTCTTTGTACCGTCTTTCCACACTGTGGATCAGGCCCTCAAAAGCCACCGGATAGACCCCTGCCCCCTTCTGTCCCTGGTAGTGTACCTGCACTTCTTTTCCGTCCGTGCCGTGGATAATGACCTTTTTCACCTTCTCCGGGTATTCTTCAAAAGGCGTGTCCAGGTCGAAATGATACTCTTGTCCCAGAGCCGTAAGCAGCGCGTTGGTGAAGCTGCTCTTGTCCCCGCAGGACTGCCAGCCCACCACCGAAATGGCCCCCTGGCTGATGCTCAGTCTCTGGTCGGGTATCATCAGATCCAGGTCAAATTCCATCTTATACCCCAGACCGGAGCACACAGGGCAGGCCCCGAAGGGATTGTTAAAGGAAAAACTCCTGGGTTCAATCTCGCTGACGCTCACCCCGCAGTCCGGACAGGAAAAACTCTGGCTGAAGGTAAGGGGTTCCCCGCCGATGACATCCACCACCAGAAGCCCCTCCGCCAGCTCCAGCACATTCTCAATGGAATCTGCCAGACGGCGCTCAATACCCGGCTTTACCGCCAGACGGTCCACCACTATATCAATATTGTGTTTGATGTTCTTCTCCAGGGAGATGTCTTCCGTGAGCTCATAGAGACTGCCGTCCACCCGCACCCGGACATAGCCGCTCTTCCTGGCCCTGTCCAGAACCTTGGCGTGTTCCCCCTTGCGCCCCCGGACCACCGGGGCCAGAAGCTGCAGCTTGGTGCCCTCCGGCAGTTCCATAATCTGATCCACCATCTGGTCCACGGTCTGCCTGGCAATCTCCCTGCCGCACTCCGGACAGTGGGGAATGCCGATCCTGGCATAGAGAAGACGGAAATAGTCATAGATCTCCGTCACCGTTCCCACTGTGGAGCGGGGGTTGCGGTTGGTGGACTTCTGGTCGATGGAGATGGCAGGGGAAAGACCCTCAATCTTGTCCACGTCGGGTTTTTCCATCTGTCCCAGAAACATCCTCGCATAGGAGGACAGGGACTCCATATAGCGCCGCTGTCCCTCCGCGTAGATGGTGTCAAAGGCCAGGGAAGATTTGCCGGATCCCGACATTCCCGTCAGCACCACCAGCTCATTCCTGGGAATGTCCACATCAACGCTCTTCAGATTGTGCTCCCTGGCTCCCCGTATTTTGATATATTCCATCTTCTTGATTTCTTCCATAATAAAGTGTTCCTTCTCCTCGTTTTACTCCCTGTCTTCCTTTAGATCCCGAAGCTTTCCCTTTAAGTCCACCATTTTGTCCCGCAGTTCCGCCGCCGCCTCAAAGTTCAGATCCGCCGCCGCCCTCTGCATCTCCTTCTGCACCTGGGCGATGAGCTTCTCCAGTTCCTTCCTGCTCATGGACTCCGGATCCTTCTCAAACCGCAGCTCCTCTTTTGCCACCGCCTTGGAGATGGAGATCAGGTCTCTAACCGCCTTTTTGATACTCTGGGGGGTGATGCCGTGTTCCTCATTGTACTTCATCTGGATCTCCCGGCGGCGGCTGGTCTCCTCCAGAGCCGTCCGCATGGAGTCGGTGATGGTATCCGCGTACATGACCACATGCCCTTCCACATTCCTGGCCGCCCTGCCGATGGTCTGGATCAGGGAAGTGCTGCTGCGCAGAAATCCTTCCTTGTCCGCGTCCAGAATGGCCACCAGGGAGATCTCCGGAATGTCCAAACCCTCCCGCAACAAGTTGATCCCCACCAGCACGTCAAACACATCCAGACGCATGTCCCGGATAATCTGGGCCCGCTCCAGGGTGTCTATATCCGAGTGCAGGTATTTCACCCGTATGCCCACATCCTTCATATAAGCCGTCAGATCCTCCGCCATCCTCTTTGTGAGGGTGGTCACAAGAACCTTGTTGTGCTTCTCTGTCTCCCGGTTGATCTCCCCCACCAGGTCGTCAATCTGCCCCTCCACAGGGCGCACGTCCACCTTGGGATCCAGAAGTCCCGTGGGCCGGATAATCTGCTCCGTGCGCAGAAGTTCATGCTCCCCTTCATAGTCCGACGGGGTGGCGGACACGAAGAGCATCTGATCAATATGGGACTCAAACTCTTCAAAATTCAACGGCCTGTTGTCCATGGCCGAGGGCAGGCGGAACCCGTAGTCCACCAAAGTTGCCTTTCTGGACCGGTCCCCTGCGTACATCCCCCGGATCTGAGGAATGGTCATATGGGACTCGTCTATGATGATCAGATAGTCATCCCGGAAGAAGTCCATCAGTGTCAGGGGCGGCGCTCCCGGCGGCATCCCGTTCAGATGCCGGGAATAGTTCTCTATGCCGGAACAGAATCCCGTCTCCCGCATCATCTCCACATCGAAATTGGTCCTCTCCGCAATGCGCTGGGCCTCAATGAGCTTGTCCTCTCCCTTGAAGAACTTCACCTGGGCCTCCAGTTCCTTCTCAATATTGTCGCAGGCAATCTTTATCTTCTCCTGGGACACCACATAGTGGGAAGCGGGAAAGACGGCCACATGGTTCAGCACCGCGTGAACTCTGCCGGAGAGAGGTTCCACCTCCGCGATCCTGTCAATCTCGTCCCCGAAGAACTCAATCCGGATAAAATAATCCCCGCCCTGGGCAGGATACACCTCCACACAGTCCCCCCTGACCCGGAAACATCCCCGCTGCAGGTCCATGTCATTGCGGGTGTACTGAATATTCACAAGCTCTCTGAGCACCTGATCCCTGTCCTTCACCATGCCCGGACGCAGGGATACCACCATGTCCTGGTATTCGTCAGGACTTCCCAGACCGTAGATGCAGGACACGCTGGCCACCACCACCACATCCCGCCGCTCCGTCAGGGATACCGTTGCCGACAGCCGGAGCTTGTCAATCTCATCGTTGATGGAGGAATCCTTGGCAATGTAAGTGTCAGAGGAAGGCACATAGGCCTCCGGCTGGTAATAGTCATAGTAGGACACAAAGTATTCTACCGCATTTTCCGGAAAAAATTCCTTGAACTCGCCGTAGAGCTGCCCGGCCAGGGTCTTGTTGTGGGCTATGACCAGGGTGGGCTTGTTCAGAGCGGCAATGACATTTGCCATGGTAAAGGTCTTGCCGGAACCTGTGACCCCCAGCAGGGTCTGAAACTGGTTGCCTTCCTGAAATCCTTTCACCAGCTCCGCTATGGCTGCGGGCTGGTCTCCCGTGGGCTGATATTCGGAATGAAGCTTAAACGGTTTTTGATCCACCAAATATTACCTCCGTAATTCCAGTATAACCCCCCACCAGTTAACCACACGTTTCACTTGTCTAAATACCCATCTGCGTCGTTGTCGTCAGTCATCGCAGTCCGCTGAGACTCCTTCCTCCGCCTTGCAGACTGAAAACTTATCCTTCGCGAAACATAGTGGTAATTGTTGTAGGTTATACTAGCGAGAACGCCTTGTTTACAGTCGAATGCTGATTCTGATTTCACTGCTGCCTGTGTGAACCGGACAGCACAAAAGCAACTTAGATTATACCATATGAAAATTTATTTGTATAGGGACAAAGCGTATTTTTTAGAACATTCGTTCCAAATACCTGTTCCTGCGATTGACATTCCAGCCAGACGCCTCTGGAAATGAATCACCTGTTCTAATCCCCATAAAAAAGAGGGAAGCACTTCTGTCTCTCAGAAATGCTTCCCTCTTTTTCTAATGTTATCCTGCTTCTTTAAAGTCCCCCAGCCGTCCGGGTCCGGCTCTCTTAATTTCCCATCAGCCCCCCCAGCACTTCCTTGCCCTTCTCCAGCTGGTTGTCAGGATGGTCCTCGCTGCCGTAATAGGCCTCCCCGTCAAAAGGACACTCCACATCCGGCGCTATGCCGATGCCGTGTATATTATTCCCATTGGGCGTATAATACGCGCTGATGGTAACTTTCACCGCCGAGCCGTCCTGGAAAGGAATGATCTGCTGCACAATGCCCTTCCCATAGGTGGTGGTGCCCACCAGGGTTCCAATGCCGTGATCCTTGATGGCCCCCGCCATGATCTCCGACGCACTGGCGGAATTGCTGTCCACCAGCACCACCAGGGGCACCTCCAGTTCTTTGCTGCCGTCACAGGTGTACTCGGATTTATGTCCGTATTTGTCCTCTGTGTACACGATCATTCCCTGGGGCAGAAGCATCCTGCACATTTCCACCACCGCAGTCACGTTCCCTCCCGGATTGCCTCTCAGGTCCAGAACCAGGCCCTTCATGCCCGCTTCTCTGGCTTCCTCCAGCGCCTGGGAAAACTGCTTGATGGAGACATCGTCAAACTCCGTCACCTGGATATAGGCCATGCCCTCCTCCATCATCTCGTATTCCACCGTGGGAGACTCCACTTTCCTGCGGGTCAGCTCAACTTCCAGATAATCCGACGCTCCCTCTCTGATAATGGTCAGCGTCACTTTTGTGTCCTCCGGTCCCTTGATCTTACCCACAATCTCGTTCAGGGTCAAACCATAGATGGCATTTCCGTCCACCTCATAGATCAGATCATTGGCCCGCAGATCCGCATCCTCCGCAGGAGAGTTCTTGATAATCCTGCTGATCCTAGGCAGGCTGGTCTCTGCATCCATGCCCATGACAGCACCGATCCCATAGTATACCCCCTCCGACTGTTGCATCAGCTCTGTGAGCTCTTCACTGGAATAATACACAGAATAAGGATCCTCCAAGGCGCTCAGCAGCCCTCTGTACATCCCCTCCCTGAGCTGTTCCTCCGTGGGATCCCCCAGAAAAAAATACTTGTCTATGGTGCTCTCCAGCATCTGCAGTTTCTCTATCACCTCTTCGTCAATGGCGGAGTCCTCCGCATAAGAATACTGCTGCTGCGGCTCGCCGCTGTGCTCCACCACCTTCTGCACGGAAATGCCCAGATACCACACAGCCAGGATCAGCATCACAATCGCCATTCCCGTGAACATTCCCCCGATGAACAGGCCTTTGCCGCTTCCCCTCTCCCCCTTCGGAGGGGCGGGAGCCGGAGCGCCGTATGCCCCCTGCCCGGAAAACTGCTGAACTCCCTGGCCTCCCTTAATGTTGTCAAAGTATCCGTTATTCTTGTCCATAGTCCTCCTCCCTTCCGCTAATTCTTCAGATATCCCCAGGGGGATACATACGACCCATTGAGCCTGACACTGAAGTGAAGATGATTCCCGGTGGAGCGGCCGGTGCTGCCAACCGCGGCGATGGTATCTCCCTTGGCCACCACATCACCCTTCTTCACATAGAGCGCCGAGGCATGCATATAGATGGTATACAGCCCATCCCCATGGTCTATAAACACATAATTTCCCATGGTGGCGCTGTAAGTTGCCGCTGCCACCTGGCCGTCGTAAGCTGCGTAGATGGCCGTGCCCTTGGGAGAGGCGAAATCCACCCCATTGTGGAACTGCTGTACTCCAAGGGTGGGATGCATGCGCATGCCGTAATCGTCCGACACCCTTGTGTAACTGGCAAGCGGAAATTTAAACATTCCCCCGTCATAGGTCAAAGGCTTTTTATTGCTCTCCAGAAGCTTCTTCTTTTCCTCGGCAATGGCCGCCTCCAGAATTCGGATCTCCTCATTCTGGGCCTGGATCTCCGCCTCATACTCCCGGATGGTCTTCTCCTTGTTGTTGATATCCGTCTCATATTTGAGAATCTCATCGCGCTTCTGCTCAATGAGCAGCTGGAGATTCTTCTGCTCCTTCTCCACCCCTGCCTTGGTCTCGTCCAGGATCTCCTTCTCCAAATTCAGCTGATCCTGACAGAGCTGGGCATATTCCCTGGCCTGCTTGTATTCCTGCCATATCTGCTGGTCATAGGCCACCAGCTTCTCCACATAGTCCGCCTGGTTCAGAAAATCTCCCATGCTCCTGGCCCTCAGCAGCAGATCCAGCAGACTCACTTCTCCCATCTCGTAAATCATCCGCACGCTGGCGTTCATGGCCTCTTTCTGTCTCTCCTCCTTCTCCAGCGCGGCGGCAAGCTCCTCCTCTGCCTTGCGGATCTCCTCTTCCTTCAGACGTATACTTTCATTCAGCTCTGCGATATTCTTCTCTATCTGAGCCAGGGTATTGTCCAGCTCCTGCACATAATTGTTCAGATCTGCCTTCAGAGCTTCCAGCCCCTTTTTGATCTCCTGCAGGTTGCTCAGCCCCCCTTTCAGAGCTTCCTTCTCCTCCTCCTTCTGGGCGATCTGCTCCTCCTTCTCCTTGATGCTGTCGGAGGTGATGGCTGAAAGGTTTGAAGCGCCTGCGTGCATGGAAGCACTGCCGGACCAGAACAGTCCCCCGCAGCACAGCACCGCCGCAGTTCCTGCCGCAGCCATGCCCAAATATGATCTTTTTTTCACCTTACTCCTGTCTGCCCGCTGTGGCGGGCCCCTAAAGCTTCAGACTCAGTCCCTGGCCGCTACACCTGAAGATGCTTCTTGACCGTGGTGACACTTCCCAGAAAACCGATTCCAACACCCACCATAAGGCACAGCGGCGTCAGCACCGCAAACAACTCCTCCACAGGCAGAAAATCAAGAAATCCGCTCAGGATGGAGAATGATTCCACGATAAGTCTGAGAACATAATTGTACAGCCCAAAGAGCATCCACAGCGGAAGCGCCGCCCCCAGCAGACCGATGAGCATGCCCTCCAGCACAAAAGGCGCCCTGACAAAAAAGTCCGTGGCCCCCACATATTTCATAATGTTGATCTCCTCCGCCCGGACCGAAATGCCGATGGCAACCGTGTTGCTGATCAGGAAAATACTCACCGCCAGCAGAATCACAATAATGCCCAGGGACACATAGGCGATCAGCAGATTGGCGCCGCTGAGCATATCCGCCGTCAGGGCGGAGTAATTGATCTTGCGCACTTCCGGGATGGACTCCAGCCATGTGACCAGAGCCCCCTGCAGTGACACATCGCTCAGATAGACCTCATAGCTGTTGTCACCCTCCAGAGGATTGTCCATGTAGGCGGCGGAGGTGTCAAAGGCTTCTCCAAAATGATCTCTGGTAAAGTCTTTCCAGGCCTCCTCATCGGAGATGAAAATCACCTCGGACACCTCCGCCCGCCCGCCGATCAGCTGGCCGATCTCCTCCAGCCTGGCATCCGACGGAACCTGCCACTCCTCATGTCCCTCCGGGCAGGTCAAGTCATCCCCCTGGCAGTGGAAAAACACCGTCAGGGACACTCCCTCCTCCGCCTTCATCACAATGCTGCGGAAATTGGCCACAATGGCATAGAGCAGGCCAAACAGAAACAGACAGGCCGCTATGGTGGCCACGGAAGCCAGAGAATACCACTTGTTTCGGAAGATATTGACAAATCCCTGCCTGATGGTATAAAACAATGTACTAATCTTCATCGATGTATTCCCCTCCTTCCTCGTCACAGAGAATAATGCCCCGCTTCATGGTGATAACCCTTTTGCGCATGGCATTCACGATCTCCCTGTTATGTGTCACCACCAGCACCGTGGTGCCCTTCTCATTGATCTCCTCCAGCAGGGACATAATCTCCCAGGAGTTTTTGGGATCCAGGTTGCCGGTGGGCTCATCCGCCAGCAGTATGGAGGGATTGTTCACCAAAGCTCTGGCCAGAGCCACCCTCTGCTGCTCCCCTCCCGACAGCTGCTTGGTCTTTGCCTTGTATTTCCCGGCAAGGCCCACTGTGGCAAGGATGGAGGGCACGTTCCTGCGGATCTCCCTGGCCGGAGTCTCTATAATGCGCTGGGCAAAAGCCACATTTTCATATACGTTTCTGTCATTGAGCAGGCGGAAATCCTGGAATACCACCCCCAGGTTCCTTCGGAACTTGGGCACCTGTCTGTGTTTCAGCTTCGCCAGGTCGCTGCCCATCACATAGACATTGCCGCTGGAAGCCGTCAGCTCCCGCAGCAGAAGCCGGATCAGCGTGGATTTTCCGGAGCCGCTGTCCCCCACCACAAAGACAAACTCCCCCCTTCCCACACTGAGGGTGATCCCATTGATGGCCGGAGATCCCTTGGAATAGACCTTGGTCACATTGTCCAGATGGATAATGCCCTTCTCCCCGATAAATTCTTCCCGTTTCTTTCTGGCCAGTTCTCTTTTGGTCATTCTTTTACCCCTCTGCCCAATTCCTAAAAATCTGTGTTTTCCATGTATTTCATATATTTTGCAACCATCAGAGCAATCTTGAACGTGATGGCATCCTCAAAGACCCTCAGATCCAGGCCTGTGCTCTTCTGCAGCTTATCCAGACGATAGACAAGCGTATTTCTGTGGATGAACAGCTGTCTGGAGGTCTCGGACACATTCAGACTGTTCTCAAAGAATTTGTGTACCGTGCCCAGGGTCTCCTCGTCGAAGTCATCCGGGCTTTTCCCATCAAAAATCTCGCGGATAAACATACGGCACAGAGGAAGGGGCAGCTGATAGATCAAACGGCCGATGCCAAGCTCGCTGTAGGCAATGATCTCCCTGCTGCCAAAAAAGATCCTCCCCACATCCAGCGCCATCTTGGCTTCCTTGTAAGAACGGCTCACCTCTTTGATCTCCCGGACCATCGTTCCATAGGCGATGCGGATCTCCTGGATCCCTTCCTTTTTCAGGAAAGCGTCCAGGCCCCGGGCCGCCTTATCCATCTCCTTCAGGGTATCCCCCTCTGCCAGCTCCTTCACCGCCACCACATTGTTCTCATCCACTTCCGTCACAAAATCCCTGCCCCCCGGGCCGAAATGCCGCCTCACAAGCTCCAGAATATTGCCGTCCCGGCCCTGGGCAGACTCCACAATCAGCACGGCCCTGGGGGCGTCTATCTGAATATGCAGCTTCTTGGACCGGCTGTAGATATCCACCAGAAGCAGATTGTCCAAAAGCAGATTCTTGACAAAATTGTCCTTGTCCAGCCGCTCCTTGTATGCCGTCAGCAGCATCTGCACCTGGAATGCGGCCATCTTGCCGATGGTATACACATCTTCCCCGGTGCCCCAGGCCACCAGAATATACTCCAGCTGCTCATCAAAGATCTTAAAAAACTGATATCCCTGCACCTCCTGGGAGTCAGCGGGAGAGGCTGCGAACTCCACGGCAGCCTTGGCGCTGCCCTTCATATCCATGGTGGACGCCACTTCCCTGCCGTCCACATCCATGATGCAGAATTCAACTCTGGCAATGCTTTTCAGCCCATCAACAGTGCTCTGCAAAACTTGACTTGATATCATAAACTGCCCCTCTCCCTCTGAGGGCGCCATCCTCTGTCCGGCAGAAACAGGCGGCCCCATGCCATGATTTGGTATATGCTATAATTACAAATGTACAAAAATTATTGCAAAAAATCAATAGGCTTTCACGATTTTTCACAAAAAGACCGCCTGGAGCATTACCCCAGGCAGTCTCTCACCCATTCCCGGCACGGCTTCTTTTCCACATCTATACGCACATGTCAAAATTCGCACCCACACCGGGATTCACGCTCAACTCCATGGCCGCCGCATCCAGCATGTTCACCATGGCGCCGTTAAGCACCTCATTTGTCTCCATGGCTTTTCCCAGAACTGCTATCCCTACCTGGGACTGGGTTGACACATTCGCAAGTGCCATTGATACTCCTGCAATATCCATATCCGCTCCTTCCTGCTGCCCTTTCACAGCGGATGTTTCCCCTCTCAGGGCACATCCGTCCTTCTTCTTTTTCAGTATATCATGGTCATAATTGTTTTGCCATAGCCCTATGAAAATTTTTAGTTTTTTAAGAATTATCTCAGCCTTCGGATGACTTTTTCTCCGATTTCTATCTTGCCCTCCTTCAGCAGGCGTCCCACGGCGCGCTTGAATTCGTTCTTGCTCATATCCGTCTCCCGCTTGATAATCTGGGGAGAAACCCTGTCGTTAAAGGGCAGCACTCCCTCATAGCTGTCCAGGATGGAAAGGATCTTCTCCGCGTCCTTATCCATCTGCAGGTACGCCTTCTCCCGGACACTCAGGGTCAGTTTTCCATCCTCCCGCACCTGCACCACCCGGGCCTGTACATCCTTTCCCAGCTCCACATTCCCATACAGTTCTTTCTTGGGGATCAGAGCTGAGTACAGGTTGTCCACAGCCACAAATGCACCGAAATTGTCACTGATATCATACACACGCCCTGTTACCTTATCCTCTTTCCGGTAGGGGCTGTCCGTTCTGAGATTCTCGTACACATTCATGGTGGCACAGAGTCGGCTGCTCTTGTCTATGTACAGGGACACAAGCACCCTGTCCCCCTGCTTCACCTTCCCCCTGTGCTGCTTGAAAGGGAGCATCAAGTCCTTCTCCAGGCCCCAGTCCAGGAACGCCCCCACCTGTCCCACCTGCACCACCTCAAGCTCTGCCACCTGTCCCATGAGAAGCTTGGGCTCTCTCACAGTGGCAATCATTCTGTCCTTGGAATCCCGGTAGACAAACACCGTGACCTTATCCCCGATTCTGCTCCCTTCCGGCACCTGTTTCCTGGGCAGCAGCACCCGGTCCTGGGCCTCCTCCTGAGAGCTGGCCAGATACACCCCGAAATCCACCGTCTTCACAATCACCAGCTCCTGTTTTTCTCCCAAATATATCATATCTTTCTCCCCCATATCCTTCAGCCGTCTCCCCGGCAGTTATCTGCAGCAGCCCTCACTCGTTATACATTTCCGGCAAATGTTTTAGATCGTGAGAATAAATTCCACCACCGCATAAGGCTTTCTCTCCCCGTCCTCCAGCGTCACAATGTAAGTGTCCCCCGCCCTGAACTTTCGGGGAATCATCACATCTCCCAGAAATGCCTGTCTCTTGTATTCCGCCCGCACCTGGCGCGGAGCCAGGTTTTCCGGCAGACAGTCCAGAGCCATCTGGATAAACTGCTGGTTGTTCACATGTTGATTGGTGTCCAGGTGCTGCCTTCTCACCACAATGGGCTCCAACGTCTCACCCTCCTGGGGAACCTGGATCTTCCTGGGCGCATACTCCATGGGAATCCTCTCCCCCAGGCCATAGCGCTCCTTCATCGCCCCCGGAATGTTCACCGGGCGGCCTGTCACCGTGTCCAGAAGACTCCAGAGGGAATTTGCCCTGGCCGCATACCTTCCCTCCTCATCCATCATAAAAAAATTACGATATCCCAGAAATCCCTTCAGATCATAAGGCTGTGTCCCCGTGACCACCTTTTCACAAAGACAGGGATAGCGGTCCACCACAATCTGCCATGCGGAGAGCACCCACACCAGATGCTGTTCCCGCAGATACTCCACCCCCAGGCCCAGATCCTGAGACTGAAAGGTGGAGCAGTCCTGAAAATAGTTGATAAGGGAAGCTATGGTAAGCTTCCCCTCACTGTCAGTCTCGCTGTATCTGATCCTGCTTTCAAATGTATACATCTCTAAATCCTTTCCTCTGTATCTGCAGTCTGCGTTCCTTACCAAAGCAGCTGCCACAGGATCATCCCAATCCAGAAGATACAGTAGAAGATCATACCCCCGTTAAGCATGACAGTGGTAAATTTCTTCCCTCTGGGGATCACAATCATCCCCTGAGCAAAAGTAAACTTTTTCTTCACCAGAGATATAATCCACAGTACCGCCCCTGCAATGACAACGCCAATCACAAATACGCCCAGCATCATGTAAAGAACTACGCCCAGCAGGTTTTCCATGAGAAACTCCATCATGGCTTTCTGGTTCCCTCTAAGCGCCAGATCCATATACTCCTCAATATCTATCATTTTGAACAGGAGGGAGCTCACAAAGCCTCCCATAAAATTGATCATCATGTGCAGGGCGATGGTTATCTTCAAATTTCCCGTCTTCACATAAAGGAAGGCCAGAAACACCCCCAGTGTAAAAGCGTAGGCAAACTGATTCAGATTCCCATGGAACAGCCCGAACATCAGGCCGGACACCAGCACCGCCACACCCTGGCCATACCGCACGGTTCTCTCCACAATCAGCTTCCGGAACACATACTCCTCCATCAGCGGCGCACAGATCACCATGTAGAGCAGAATACTCCACATGCTCACGGCGCTGGTGACGTTAAAGATCTCGTTCTGAACCACGCTGCGTTTCAGAATGCTCACCGCCGTGGTGATCAGCGTCCCCAGAATGTTGCTCAGGTACACAAGCCCAAAACACATAACCGTCGCCGCCACAAAAGCGCCCGGCCTGATACTGTGCTGCTCCATAGGGGCGGCGGGAAGCCTTTTCACCAGGAATATGAGTACCGGCATGCCCACCAGGTACATGGGCAGCATGGAGGCCAGAAGCATCACATCCGAATTCAGCATCAGCTCAGGTTTCAGCGCCTGCAGTCCAAGCATCACAGCCACCTGTGCCCCCTGCACCACCAGGGCGCCGATCAGGAAAGCCCAGCCCAGCCAGGAAAACCGCTTCCTGGTAGTCCGCAGCTCCTCCTGCTCCTGCGGTGCTTCAGGCGGCATTTGAGGCGGCTCCCCGGGCCATTTTCCCGTCCACTGACCTCTGTCGTATACTCCATCCATGGCATAATCCTCCTCTATCTTCACAATATCCCTCAGCTGTTCTCATGAATGGTCAGCATCAGAAGTTCCATCACAAGTTCAAAATTCACATTGGCGTCCAGACGGCGTCTGGCGCTGTCCAGGCCCCTGATGATCCTCTCAATGCCCTCATAACTGCTCTGCTGGGCCGTTCTGCGCAGGGCCTGAATCTCTTCCCGGAAAATCAGGTGGTTCACATCGTTGGTGGCCTTGAACAGCAGCACATCCCTGTACCACACAGCACACAGGTCCAGATAGTCCTGGATCTCCACTTTGTACTCCGTGACCCTCTTCACGGCGTCAATGATCTCCCCCAGGTCCATGTCCTGTATGTACTTCAGCAGCGACAGCGCCTCGGCCTTGATATTCTCAAAGTCTTCGCTGGATGCCAGGGCCTTGGCCCTTCCCACATTTCCCCGGGCAAATGCCACACAGACCTCTGCCTTGTAATCCGGCACCTGCAGCTGCTCACAGAGATATTTCCGCACCAGCATATCCGGCGCCGGTTTCATGTTCAGCTGTACACAGCGGCTCAGTATGGTGGGCAGCAGCGCGTCCACATTGGCGGTCAGCAGCAGGAGCACCGCATACTCGGGCGGTTCCTCCAGGGTCTTCAGAAGCGCATTCTGAGCCTGGGCCGTCATTTTCTCCGCCTCATTGATGATATACACTTTCCTGGCGCTGCTGTAGGGTTTTACCCCCACATCACTGTTCACCTGCTCCCGAATGTCGTCCACGCTTATGGTATTGGGCTTTTCATGAATGACACGAATGATGTCAGGCTGGTTCCCTGAAAGCGCCTGCCGGCAGGAACGGCACTCCTGGCACGGCTCCACTCCGCCCTTCTCGCACTGCAGCGCCATGGCAAACACCTTGGCGATAAACTCCTTGCCGGAGGACTTTTCCCCGTTGAGGATATAGGCGTGGGACACCTTCCCCGTGGAAAGGGCGCTGCGCAGATGTTCTTTTATCCTGTCCTGTCCTATAATATCCTGAAATCCTGCCATACAAATGCACCTCTTTGTTCGTAACTTTATAAAATCCTACGTAAATATGTCAAGCAGCAGTCCTCTGATCTCACCAATCTTATTCAGGATTGCCAGATTATCTTTTTCATCCTTCATAAGCTCCTGGGCCAGCAGGTCCAGGTTCTCGTCCACCAGGCGGATGATGCCGTAGACCCTGTGACGCCCCCTCCTGTCCAGGAAATTTTCTCTGGAAAAAGAATGGGAATGCGTTACCACTTCATTCATAAATTCCTTCACAAGGGCCCGGTAGTGCCTCATGTCCTTCACGTCCCGGCGTTTGGCAAGGCGTTCCCCCTGTACGGTGATTTCCTGCATCAGCGTCTGCAGTCTCCCCTGCAGCTCCGATTCCGCCACATGGCTGGCAAGCATAAATTTAAAGCTGCCATCCACCGGCTGCGCACTCTGGACCTGCTCCGCAGGAGCACTCTGCGTCACCTGCCCCACTTTGATCTCCATATGGTTTCCTTTCCCCGGCCCCCTGCAAACAGCCCGGCTTTACTTTCTGCGCCGGTCTGCCCAGAGAGAGCTGTCCGGCCCGGAACCTGTTACTCTACTTCCATAACATGAATCATGTTTGTGGTCCCGGCGGTTCCCAGGGGTACACCGGCTGTAATAACCACCACATCCCCTTCTTTCACATACCCCGCCTTCTTTGCCTCCGCCACCGCAGCTGCGAAGAGCCTTCCTGAGGACTCCTCCTCCTTGATCATCAGAGGTTTCACACCCCACTGGAGGTTCAGCTGCCAGATCGGAAGAGCGTCGTGTAGGGAAAGAGTGTAGATCTCGGT
>CAJUNZ010000024.1 GCA_910587755.1 uncultured Acetatifactor sp.
AGCTGAACACACTGGTGGCCGCCGGCGCACTGGATCCGGTGGAAAATGCAGACGCCGTCAGACAGGAAAATCTCCCTGAGTCCGTCCAGGCCGCCTCCGTCAGCGGCACCCTCTACGCCCTGCCCCTCACCGCCGACAACGGATATTTTCTATATTATAATAAACGGTACTTTTCGGAGAAGGATATCACCTCCCTGGACCGCATGCTGGAAATCGCCGCAGCTCAGGGCAAAAAGGTATCCATGGAGTGGGACTCCGGATGGTATGTGTATTCTTTCTTTGGCAGCACCGGCCTCACGCTGGGATTAAACAGCGACGGAATCACCAACTACTGCACCTGGAACAGCACTGAGGGCAGTATCAAAGGAATCGACGTGGCCCAGGCCATGGGCGGCATAGCCATACATCCGGGCTTTCTCAGCACCGGCGACGCCGGATTTCTGGAAGGGGTCCAGAACGGCACCGTCATTGCAGGCGTCAACGGCGTCTGGAACGCGGTGGCGGTGGAAGAAGCCTGGGGCGAGGATTACGGCGCGGCCAGGCTGCCCGCCTACACCTGCGCCGGACAGCAGGTGCAGATGGCCTCTTTCTCAGGTTATAAGCTGGTGGGCGTAAACGCCTACTCCCAGCAGAAGGAATGGGCCGACAAACTGGCCCGATGGATTACCAGCCAGAAAAATCAGGAACTGCGCTTCCAGATGCGGGGCCAGGGTCCCTCCAATATTACTGTGGCGGGCTCAAAGGAAGTCCAGGATTCCCTCGCCATCACTGCCCTGCTGGAGCAGGCGGAATTTTCCTGTCTGCAGCACATCGGAGGCAACTTCTGGGATCCCGTCACTGCCTTCACCGAAGAAATCCTGGCGGGAAATCCCTCCGGAAAAAGCTACCAGGAACTGCTTGACACCATGGTGGAGGGAATCACCTCCCCCTGACCCATTTAGCCCAGACCCAAAGGAGTACCCAGAAAGATGAAAAATATCAGCCTGAAAAATCGTTTGATACTGCCCATTGCCCTTCTGGGGATCGTGGCGCTGTTTTCAAACATACTGTCCATCATAAATATCAGAAATGTAAACGCCAGCGCCGCCACCATCTCCGACAACCACATGGATGCCCAGAGCCGCCTGGCACAGATCTACCAGACTTCCATGACCATCCACAAGATGGCTCTGAGCCATATTGTGGCCACCGACTATGAGACCATGATTGTTCTTGTTCAGCAGATCAAGGAGGAGGAAACCCTTCTGGACGGCATGCTGGAAGCCTATGAATTCCATGTAACGCCCCAGGATCGGGCGTCTTATGAGAAACTTCTGTCGGACTATGCCTCCTTCAAACATGCCCTGGTCCAGCTGGTCTGCGCCAGCGCAGGCCACAAACCCCAGTACGCCTATACCCTGGCCAACGGGGACGTGGCCTCCTGGGCCAACGCCATGGAGGAGGATATCAATGTCCTCAGCAGCTCCATTCAGGAGCAGACTTCCTGGGCCAGAGACCACCTCTCCTCTGTGTATGTGCTTTCCCTGGTGGTGGGCACCGCGGCGGCGGCGGCCTGCATTCTGTTGATTTTTGCAGATCTGAAACTGATCACCAAATATGTGGTGCGCCCTGTGAAGAGCATCTTAAAGACCATCCAGGACAGCTCCGGACACATCAACAATATGACCGGAGAAGTTCTGAAAAGAACCCAGGCCTCCAAAGGAAGCGCAGCCGACCTTTCCTCCCTGGCCCAGGAGCTGTCGGACACCATCCAGGAAGTGGCCAGCAATGTGGCCGCCATCAATGACAACACGGAGAATGTACGGCTGGATGTGAGCAATATCGCCGAGGAATGCCGCGCCATCACCGCTTACTCCGCCCAGATGAACCAGAGAGCCCAGACCATGCAGCGTTCCGCCCAGGACAGCGCAGATGCCGCCAGCGCCAAGGCAGAAGAACTGCTGCAGTCCCTGAACGACGCCATTGAAAAGAGCCGGAGTGTGGATCAGATTAAAAATCTCACCGGAGAAATCCTGGCAATCTCCCAGCAGACCCGGCTGATCTCCCTGAATGCCTCCGTGGAGGCCGCCAACGCCGGGGACGCGGGAAACGGCTTTGCGGTGGTGGCCAGCGAAGTCCGCGAACTCTCCCACTCCAGCCAGGAGGCTGCCAACCGGATCCAGGAGATCAACAGTGTGGTCACAGCCGCCGTGTACAATCTCTCTGAAACCGCCCAGTGCCTGGTAGACTATATCAATCAGTCTGTTCTCACCGAGTTCCAGGCCTTTGTCCGGTCCGGCAGTCAGTACAGAGAAGATGCCGCCTACATACGAAGGGCCATGGATGCCTTCCAGGAGCGCACCGAGCACCTGAAGCATTCCATGTCCGACATCACAAGCTCCCTGGGCACCATCAGAAACGCCATCGACGAAGGCGCCCATGGAATCTCCGGCGTGGCGGGCAATACCATGAACCTGGCCGCCGATATGGAAGATATCACCCAGCGCATGGGCCACAATCAGGAAGTGGTGAAAGACCTGGAAAATGAAACAGCCGTCTTTGACAACCTGTAAATCGGAATGAAAATGCAGCTGCCGCATGAATCCTGGAGGCGCACAAAGTCAAAAACGCCCTGTCCGTTTCACCTCGGACAGGGCGTTTTGCACTTCCTTATGCCGTCTGAACAGCTCCGCTCCCTCCCTCAAACTGGGAATTGTACAGATCTGCGTAGAATCCTCCCTGGGCCAGAAGCACCTCATGGCTGCCCTGCTCCACAATGTCCCCATCTTTCATAACCAGAATCACATCCGCATCCCGGATGGTGGAGAGTCTGTGGGCGATGACAAAACTGGTCCGGCCCTTCATAAGGTTGTTCATGGCCTTCTGGATCCGGATCTCCGTCCTGGTGTCCACAGAACTGGTGGCTTCATCCAGAATCAGCACCGGATTGTCCGCCAGGATGGCCCTGGCAATGGTCAGCAGCTGCTTCTGCCCCTGGGACACGTTTCCCGCATCCTCGCTGAGTTCCATCTGATAGCCCCCCGGGAGGGTCTGGATAAACCGGTGCACATGGGCCGCCTTGGCCGCAGCCACCACCTCCTCGTCCGTGGCGTCCAGCCTGCCATAGCGGATATTCTCCATAATGGTTCCATGGAAGAGCCAGGTGTCCTGGAGCACCATGCCGAATCCCTCCCGCAGCTCACTGCGGTTGAAATCTCTCACGTCGTGACCGTCCACCCGGACAGCGCCGCTGTCCACATCATAGAACCGCATCAACAGCTTCACCATGGTGGTCTTACCCGCACCGGTGGGCCCCACAATGGCCACCATCTGCCCCGGCTCCACCTCACAGCTGAAATCGTGGACAATGGTCTTGTCCGGCTGATAGCCGAACTTCACATGGTCAAAAGATACCGCCCCCTTAAGCCTGTCAGGGTGCACCGCTCTTTCCACGGACACATCTTCCTCCGGCTCCGCCAGAAATTCAAACACCCGCTCCGCCGCAGCCGCCGTGGACTGGAACATATTGGAGACCTGGGCCACCTGGGCGATGGGCTGGGTAAAGTTTTTCACATACTGGATAAAGGCCTGAATCTCACCCACGTCAATGACACCCTTGACCGCCAGCATACTGCCGCTGACAGCCACCGCCACATAGCCCAGGTTTCCCACAAAAGTCATGATGGGCTGCATCATGCCGGAGATAAACTGGGATTTCCAGGCGCTCTGATAGAGGACTTTGTTGGTGGCGTGAAACTCCCCCAGGCTGGCCTCCTCCCTGTTAAAGGCTTTGATAATATTCTGCCCCGAATACACCTCCTCGATCTGCCCGTTTATCTTGCCCAGGTAGGTCTGCTGGTCGGTGAAATACTTCTGGGAGTGCTTCACCACCACCCCGATCAATCCTCCTGACACCGGCAGTATCACCAGGGCGATCAGGGTCATCAGAGGGCTGATGGAGAGCATCATCACCAGGATTCCGATAATGGTGGCCACGGAGGTGATAAGGGTGGTAATGCTCTGGCTCAGGCTCTGTCCCAGGGTGTCCACATCGTTGGTAATGCGAGAGAGCACCTCCCCCACCGTTCTGGACTCAAAATAGGCCATGGGCATGCGGTTGATCTTCTCGGAGATCTCCCTGCGGAAGCGGTAGGCCAGCTTCTGGGAGACCCCTGTCATCACAAGCCCCTGGACAAAGGACAGCAGGGCGCTGATGGTGTACAGCCCCAGAAGGAACAGCAGAATCTGTGCTATCCGCTCAAAATTGATCCCCCCGGTGCCTGAGAATTTGGCCATCATGCCATTGAACAGCTCCGTGGTGGCCTCCGCCAGCACCTTAGGGCCCGCAATGTTGAATACCGTGCTTCCGGCGGCAAAGAGCATCACGGCCACAAGGGCGATTTTATACCTGCCCATATAGGACAGCAGCTTTCCCACCGTGCCCTTGAAATCCTTTGCCTTCTCTCCTGGCATCATACCGTGAGGGCCATGAGGCCCCCGCCCTCCTGCGGGCGCTTTTCTCTCTTCGCTCATCCTGCCCTGCCTCCCTCCAGTTCTGCTTCTGACAATTGTGACCTGGCGATCTCCCTGTATGCCTGGCATTCCTGCAGCAGCTCCCCATGGGTGCCCATGCCCGCAATCTTCCCCTCCTCCAGCACAATAATCTGGTCCGCGTGGAGAATGGTGCTGATGCGCTGGGCCACAATAATCACAGTGGCTTGGGCTGTCTTCTCCTGCAGCGCTTTCCGCAGGGTGACATCCGTCTTATAATCCAGTGCGGAGAAACTGTCATCAAACAGGTATACCCTGGGATTTTTCGCAATGGCCCTGGCAATGGAAAGTCTCTGCTTCTGTCCCCCGGACACATTGGTGCCCCCCTGAGATATCTCGCTGCGGTAGCCTTCGGCCTTTGCCAGAATAAACTCTTCCGCCTGGGCTATCCTGGCGGCCTCCTCCATGGCATCATCGCTGATATCCCCTCCGGCAAATTTCAGGTTGGAGGCGATATCCCCGGAGAACAACACCCCTTTCTGGGGCACATATCCCAGAAGACTGCGCAGCTTATGCAGGGACACCTCCCGGATGTCCACCCCGTCCAGAGTGATCCTGCCCCCGGTGACGTCGTA
Source organism: uncultured Acetatifactor sp. (assembly GCA_910587755.1). Classification (GTDB taxonomy): domain Bacteria; phylum Bacillota; class Clostridia; order Lachnospirales; family Lachnospiraceae; genus Acetatifactor. Next base: position 5,106 of record CAJUNZ010000024.1, read on the forward strand.
AAAGCGGGGAATCAGATTCAGCAGCGTGGATTTGCCGCAGCCGGTACCGCCTATGATGGCGGTGGTCTCCCCGGGCCTGGCCGTAAAAGTCAAATGCTCCAGGGCGTCCTCATCAGCCCCGGGATAACGGAAGGACACATCCTCAAAAGCCACCACTCCCCGTGCCTCCCCCAGTTCCTTGTCCCGAACCTGCTCCAAGTCCACGATACTCACCTGGGTGTCTATAACCTCCTGAATTCTGCCTGCGGCCACTCCCGCTCTGGGCAGCATCACGGAGATCATGGTGAGCATCAGGAAGGACATGACAATCTGCATGGTGTAGGTGATAAAGGCAAGCATATCCCCCACCATCAGATTCCCCAGATCAATGCCCTGGGCCCCAAACCACACAATCATAATGCTGATGCCGTTCATAATCAGCATCATGGCAGGCATCATAATCGTCATGACCCTGCCGGTGAAAAGCTGGGTACTCATCAGATCCCGGTTGGCCCTGTCAAAGCGCTCCTCCTCAAATTTTTCCCGGCTGAAAGCGCGGATCACAGGAACTCCTGTGAGAATCTCTCTGGACACCAGATTCAGCCGGTCCACCAGTGTCTGCATCTTCTTAAACCGAGGCATGGCCACCCCCATAAGCACGCCCACCAGACCCAGGATCAGAGCCACTGCCACCACAATGATCCATCCCATGCCGGTTCTGGTCCGGAGGACTTTCACCACGCCTCCCACGCCGATAATGGGAGCGTACACCACCATTCTCAGCATCATCACCACCACCATCTGGACCTGCTGAATGTCATTGGTGCTTCTGGTGATCAGAGAAGCGGTGGAGAATTTCTCCATCTCCCCATGGGAGAAGGATACCACCTTTGTAAAGACCCTCTCCCGCAGATTCAGACCAAGTTTTGCTCCGATCCGGGAGGCCAGAAGTCCCACCAGGATTGCCGTGGCCATCATCACCACAGAGTAGACAAGCATCATGCCCCCGGTTCTCAGCAGGTAGTTCGTCTGAATCCTGCCCATGTCCATTCCCAGGCTCTCATACTCCTGCTGCACAAAGAGAATCCCCCGCTGGGCCAGAAGGGTTTCCCCCGACTCCCCCAGTTCCTGAAGCACCTGTTCCCGTATCTGCAGAAGCTGCTGATCTGTCACTTCTGCCCCCAACAGATCCCTCAGCCCTTCCGCTTCGGATATTCCTCCGGTGTTCCCCATGGAGAGCAGAAGGGCGGGAATGCCCAGGGCTTCCTCCAGGAACTCCACTGTGTCCTGGTCTCCCTGGAACACATAATTTCCGTCCGCCTCCTGCCTGTAGGCGGAGGAAAACAGGACCTTCTCCTCCTGGGTCATAAGCGCCCCCAGGACCTCATAGGTGGAGCCCCTCATGCGCTCCGGCACCACAGTTTCAATTCCCTTCTGCCCTATGCCCACGTCCACAATATCCGCCGTGTACTGGGGCAGCGCCAGGTCACAGTAGGCCTGCACCACCAGCAGAGCAATGATTGCAAGCACAGACCATTTGGATTCTTTTAAGTACTTAAAAATCTTCAGCATGCCTGTCTCCTCTCCTGAGAGAACTGCCCCGCAGTGCAGCAATTCCCTGTGATTGCGCCGCCGGCTCCCTCCAGCCTGTAAATTCAGACAGCACATTGAACTTTTACTCCAGATTTTCCCAAGACGGCGTTCTTACATTATAGTAACCCCTCACCCCCTTTGCAATTAAAAAAACATTAAAAAAGGTTAAAAAGACTGTTCCCCCATGACAGGCAGCCATGGAAGAACAGTCCTCTTGTACAGGTTCTATTTTATTTTTCCCGAATTCTGGCGTGAAGTTCCTGGAGGGAATGCACCTCCCCATTGCCCGCCTTCTGCACCTGGAGGATCCCCTCTATGGTGGCCCTTGCGGCGGCGATGGTGGTCATATAGGGCACCTTTGCCTTGATGGCTGCTTTCCGCAGATAGCTGTCGTCATGCTTGCTCTCCTCCCCCACAGGGGTGTTGATAATCAGATCCAGCTCCCCGTTGGTGATCAGATCCAGCACATTGGGCCTGCCCTCATAGAGCTTTTTCACCAGAGTGGCCTCTATGCCGGCTTCCTGGAACAGCATCCAGGTACCTCTGGTAGCGTAGATCTTAAATCCGGTCTTCTGAAAGCCCTGACCCACTTCCACCACCTCGGACTTGTCCCTGCGGTTTACACTGATAAGCACCCTGCCCGCCAGAGGAAGCCTGGTCTGGGTGGCCTCCTGGGATTTGAAAAACGCCTCTCCCACGGAGGCGGAAAGCCCCAGCACCTCCCCTGTGGAGCGCATCTCAGGCCCCAGCACCGGATCCACCTCCGGGAACATATTGAAGGGGAACACCGCTTCCTTCACCCCGAAATAAGGTATCTCCCTCTCCTTTAATTCCGGCACAGGGGAGGGCTTTCCTGTAATGTCCGCGGTGAGGATCTCCGTGGCCAGGGGCACCATGCGGATATTGCACACCTTGGACACCAAGGGCACCGTGCGGGACGCCCTGGGGTTGGCCTCCAGGACATAGACTTTGTCATTTTCAATGGCATACTGCATGTTCATCAGTCCCCGCACATGCATCTCCTCGGCGATCTTCCTGGTGTACTCCTTGATGGTGGCCACATTCTCCTGGGAGATATGCCTGGAAGGTATGATGCAGGCCGAGTCGCCGGAGTGAATCCCCGCCAGTTCAATGTGCTCCATGACAGCGGGCACAAAGGCATGGGTTCCGTCGCTGATGGCGTCCGCCTCGCACTCGGTGGCATGATTCAGAAAACGGTCAATGAGAATGGGCCTGTCGGGAGTCACACCCACCGCGGCCTTCATATACTCCTTCAGGCCTTCGTCGTGGTATACCACCTCCATGCCCCGGCCTCCCAGCACATAGGAAGGACGCACCATCACGGGATAACCGATCCTGCGGGCTGCCTCCAGGGCCTCCTCCACCGTAGCCGCCATGCCGGACTGGGGCATGGGAATGCCCAGCTTGTCCATCATGGCCCGGAACTGATCCCTGTCCTCCGCCAGATCAATCACATCCGGCCCAGTGCCCAGAATGCGCACGCCGTTTTTCTCCAGATCCGCCGCCAGATTCAGAGGGGTCTGGCCTCCAAACTGGGCAATGACGCCCACAGGCTGTTCTTTTTTATAGATGCTCAGCACATCCTCCAGGGTCAGGGGCTCAAAGTAAAGCTTATCCGACGTGTCATAGTCTGTGGAGACAGTCTCAGGATTGCAGTTCACAATAATGGTCTCAAATCCCAGCTTCCGCAGAGCCAGGGAAGCATGGACACAGCAGTAGTCAAACTCAATGCCCTGCCCGATGCGGTTGGGCCCCCCTCCCAGGATCATAACCTTGGGCCTGCCGCTGGTGACAGGGTTGCTGTCAGGCCCGTTGTAGGTGGAAAAGTAATAGGCGCTGTCAGGGGTGCCGCTCACATGAACCCCTTCCCAGGCCTCCTCCACCCCCAGGGCAGTCCTGCGCTCCCGGATCTCCTGTTCGGGAATGCCAAGCAGAATACTGAGATACTTGTCCGAAAATCCGTCCTTTTTGGCCTGGATAAGCTCTGCGTCCGAGGGAAGGCTTCCCCTGTACGTCAAAAGCTTTGTCTCCTCCTCTACCAGCTCCTTCATCTGCTGAATAAACCACTCTTTTACATGGGTGGCCTCATAGAGTTCCTCCACCGTGGCCCCTTTCTTCAGGGCCTCATACATGACAAAATGCCGCTCGCTGGAAGGGGTGGCCAGCATCCGCAGAAGCTGCTCCCTGGATTTTTCCTCCAGCGCAGGCACCTGGCCCAGGCCATAGCGGCCCGTCTCCAGGGAGCGCACTGCCTTCTGGAACGCTTCCTTATAGTTCTTTCCAATGCTCATGACCTCGCCCACAGCCCGCATCTGTGTGCCAAGCTTGTCCTCCACGCCCTTGAATTTCTCAAAGGCCCAGCGGGCAAATTTTATCACTACATAGTCTCCCCCGGGCACATACCTGTCCAGGGTACCGTATTTTCCGCAGGGGATGTCCTTCAGGGTCAGCCCTGCCGCCAGCATGGCACTCACCATGGCGATGGGAAAACCGGTGGCTTTGGAGGCCAGAGCCGAAGACCGGGAAGTCCTGGGATTGATCTCTATTACGATAATCCTGTCGCTGACCGGGTCATGGGCAAACTGTACATTGGTTCCCCCGATGACCTGCACGGACTCCACAATACGGTAAGCCTGCTCCTGCAGCCTTGCCTGGAGCTCTTTGGAGATGGTGAGCATGGGAGCCGCACAGAAGGAATCCCCCGTGTGCACGCCCAGGGGATCAATGTTCTCAATGAAGCAGACGGTGATCATTTTCCCTTCCGCATCCCGCACCACTTCCAGCTCCAGCTCCTCCCATCCCAGGATGGACTCTTCCACCAGGACCTGGCCCACCAGACTGGCCTGGAGGCCTCTGGCGCAGACTGTGCGCAGTTCTTCTTTATTGTATACCAGACCGCCCCCTGCGCCTCCCATGGTGTAGGCAGGCCGCAGCACCACCGGATATCCCAGTGTCTCTGCAATCTGCAGCGCTTCCTCCACAGTGTAGGCCACTTCGCTGCGGGCCATCTCAATGCCCAGGGCATTCATGGCTTTCTTAAACTCAATCCGGTCCTCTCCCCGCTCAATGGCATCCACCTGAACGCCTATCACCTTCACCTGATACTTCTCCAGGATTCCCGCCCCTGCCAGTTCCGCACAGAGGTTGAGCCCCGACTGTCCGCCCAGATTCGGCAGCAGCGCATCCGGACGCTCCTTGGCAATAATCTGCTCCAGACGCTCCTTGTTCAGCGGCTCGATATAGGTCACATCCGCCGTCTCCGGATCTGTCATGATGGTGGCCGGATTGGAATTCACCAGTACGATCTCATAGCCCAGCTTCTTCAGCGCCTTACAGGCCTGGGTGCCGGAATAGTCAAACTCACAGGCCTGGCCTATGATGATGGGCCCGGAACCTATGATCAAAACTTTGTGAATATCAGTTCTCTTTGGCATGTTTCAACCTCCTAAATGGTGCCCCCTGCCCTGGGCGATATAGGCCCCGGAGCAGGCCTCTGCAGATATCGGTTTATTTTACCACAATAAGAACGATTTGACAAATGTTGGCGGCCAATTTTTTCTATATTTCCCCGCGGCCCCGAAAATGCCGCTCTCCTGCAGCCCTTCAGTACTCTGTCTGAACCGCCGCCTTTTCCCGGCATCTTCGTGGGGCTTCACTCCTCCAGCCCATAGAGCTGCCCGGATGTGTCCAGGAGAAAAAAGCTGCCGTCGGCCCCGGCTCCATAGCTGCCCAGGGACCGGCATTGGATTTTTCCAGCCTCCTCCCAGGATTCCTCCCCCTCTTTCAAAGTGTACATACGGTAGGAAACCTCCTCCCCCGCCTCTTTCAGAACCAGCATTCCCCTGTTGTCCTGGGGATTGAATACAGGAGCATAACCGTCCACATAGTTCACTCCCCGCCGCAGAGGCTGTATCTCCAGCATATCCCATGTGGCCCCGCCGTCCTGGGTCTCATAGAGATACCCATTGTCCCCGTGGTAAGCGGCGCCAATATAGCCCTTCTCCCCCTGGAAAGAGATGCCCTGGGGATACCCTGTGATCTCCTCCGACAGATCCGCCTTCAGAGAAAAACTCTCCCCGCCGTCAAAGGTCACAAACAGCAGCTTGGTCATAAGCCCCGCCCCGGGCATGGAACAGTACAGCAGCCATCCTGTCTTCTCGTCTTTAAAGCTCAGGTATACACTGCCCGCATCACAGGCGTCGCCGTAGCTGCCGTAGTCCAGCAGGGTCTCCTGCCAGGTGCTGCCTCCGTCCCCGGTGTGCTCCACCACCAGGTGCTCCTGGTCGGGAGAAAAATAAGCCAGATACGCCCTCTGTTCGTCCAGGAAGAAAGCGCTGACAAACCCCTCCGTCCGGGAATCCGTCTCCCCAATCTGCCTCACCGTGAAAAAACGCCCCGTTCCCCCTCTGGTAAACAGCAGCTCGTTCTCTGTGGTCAGCGCCCACCCCTGCTCCGGGCCGCACATCTGAATCTGTTTCAGCCGGTACCGGGTGTCCAGCGGAGTGCAGGCCACCGTTCCTCCCGCTCCATGCCCTGCGCATCCTGTCAGCAGTATCACCAGGGCAAAACCCAGCGCGGCAATGTTCTTTCTCATACTTTTCCTCCCTTGTCGGAAAACAACCCATCCCCCGAATGCCCCGGCATTCTCATTTGACAAATGTCTCAATCATACATTCATGTTCCTTTGTCTTTTTATTGTAATTGACCCCCACCAGAAGAATCGCTCCCCTATATTCTTCCAGACTTCTGCAATACTCCTTCTTCTTAATCTGTGCCAATGCACCGTAAGCGCTTTCATCCCACTTCAGCTCCACCACCAAAGCCGGTTTTTGAGGAAAACCCCTTCTTGGAAGAAATACCAGATCGGCAAAGCCTTTCCCCCCAGCCAGCTCACGATGTACGGTATAATAATTTCTGGCAGCATACAAAGCCAGAGAAATGGTATAGCTCAAAGCGTTCTCATCGTTGTACTGAATATGGGAAGTTTCAAAATGTGCTTCTCTCATGCCCTCCGCAACCCGTCTGGGGCAGCCCTGCCAGATGGCATTTAACGTCTCTGCAGAATTGATCAGCGCTCTTGAAACTTCCCCCCAATTCGACACAGATACCGCGTTCACATACTCAGCATGAATCTCACTGTTGGGAATAAACACAGATTTATCTGCCCTGTCATATCCCAGATAACCCAGATGTACCAACAGGGTGAGAACGTCATCCTCCGTCCGGAATGTAGCCATGTCATTGGCAAAACTTCCTGTATTCACCGGAATCTTTTCCCCTGCCATCATACATAGCACATCGTCTTTCAGACCGTCAAAGTTCATATCAATATACACCTGCAGAGCTTCAAAAGTCTCCGTCTGGTTCCAGTAATCTCCTATCCTTCCAAAACGCATACAGCTGACCACCGAACGGGGACTGTACACAGAGGGTTCCGTTTCAAAAGAATAACCGTCATACCAGCTTTTCACCTCTTCCATATCCATCCCGTACTCTGCACAGAGCGCCTGAACCTCCTTCTCTGTAAACCCCACATAAGACGCCAGGGGTCCGGGCTCCAGCATTGTAAATTCATCAAACATGTTCAGCGCCGAATGCGTGCCGTACTTCTTGACAGGCAGAATGCCCGTCATATAGACCAGGTGGATATACACCTTATCTTTCAGCAGGTCGCGAAGGAAGTCAAGATAGCGCTTCTGTGCCTCCCGCTCCTCCTTGTACTCTCGAAAAACGCAGTCCCACTCATCAATGATGACCACAAAAGGACTCCTGGTTCTTGCATACACATCCTGCATTGTCCTTGTCAGATTTAACCGGTCAAAATACTGGAAATCCGGATACTTTTCCAACAGTTCACTCAGCAGGCTCTTCCGGACCAGATCCAGCATCTGTTCTACCCCGGCGCACTGGCTTAAAAACTCCTGCATATTCAGGAAGACTGTGTCATATTGGTTCAAATATAAAGCAAAATCCTCACTTTGGGAGATCTGAAACGGGGAAAAAAGTTCCCTGGAGTCACATTCCCGGCTGTAATATGCCGCCAGCATGGCCGCTGCCATGGATTTGCCGAAACGGCGGGGACGGCTTACACAGATATATTCCTCCATAGTGTTCAAAACTTTGTTGGTATACTCCAGCATCCCCGTTTTATCCACATAAATCTGAGAGTTGACCATCCTGCGGAAAATATCATTTCCTGGATTCAGATAATATCCCATGGAACCTCCTTTTGCGCCGTGTTTCGCCGGGCCAGTTTCCAGTGTCCAAAACTTCCCCCACATTTTACCATCAATTGGACCCTCCCGCAATGGCTGCTTTTTCGTAACTCTTCAGACAGCCCCTGGCTCTACAGTCCCAGTTCCACCTTGATCCGACTTCCCTCCCTGGTCTTCTGGACCTGAATCTGCCGGGGTATGTTCTCAATCAATTCCTCCCTGTGGCTGATAATGCCCACCAGCTTGCTGGCGCCGGACAGCCGGGCCAGAATCTCCATGGCCCCGTCCATGGACCTGCGGTCCAGGGAGCCAAAACCCTCGTCCACAAAAAGGGCATCCATCTGAATCCCCCCCATATGAGAGGAGACCATATCCGAGAGCCCCAGGGCCAGACTCAGGGAAGCCTTAAAACTCTCCCCTCCGGACAGGCTGCCCACAGGCCTTCTGCGGCCGGTAAAATTGTCCTGCACCACCAGGTCCAGAAAGGTTGATTTTCTGCCGTCCGCTCCCTTGGAGTCCGCCCACTTGAAGGCTCCCTGGTCTTCCTGCCGGAAAAGCTCATACTGGCCCTGGCTCATAAACCGCAGTCTCTGGTTTGCCGCCGCCAGAATGCTGTCAAACCCCGCCGCCTGAATATACTGTTCCAGGCTGATCCTGCTGCCGCTGATCTGTCCTCTGACCAGTTTGTACAGGCGGGTACAGTATTTTTCTTCGTCCGCACACTTTGCCAATTCTTCTTTCTTCCCAAGAATTTCCCGGAGAATCCTGCCATTGTCCGCCCTTCGGTGGTCCGCCGCAGCTTTTCCGGCCCGCAGATCCGCCGTCCTGACTTCCCTGTCCTGAACCTCCTTTCCCAGAGCCTCCTCGTCGATCCAAACCCTGTCCCCGGCGTCTTCCCGGGCCTGGACCAGCCCCGCCTGGTTGACCGCTGTCTTTTTGTCATATTCCGCCCGTTTTTCCTCCCCTTCCCGGATCAGGGACTCCTCCACAGCATACTCCAGAAATTCTTCCAGGGAGACAAATTTTTTCTCCCCATACAGGGTCTCAAACTGCTCCCTGCACTGCTTCTCTTCCTCAAAAGCAGCCCTGAACCGCTCTTCCAGATTCTCCAGAGCGGACTGCTGCACCGCTCTGTCCTGATCTGCTTTTTCTTTCTCTTTTCTGGACTCTGTTATGGCATCCCTGATCCCTTCCCAGGCCTTCCGGGCCGCCTCCTGCTCTCTCCTGGCCTCCTGAAGACTGGCATATTCCAGTTCCATAAGCCCCTGGAGCAGGGCCCTGTTCTCCGCGAGGGCTCTCCCTGTCTCCTCCCTCTGAGAGGCCAGGCGGCTCTTCCTGTCAGAAAGCGCCTCCGTCTCCTCCCCCCGGGCTTTTGCCAGGGCTTCCCTGTCCGCCCTCAGCCTGTCACAGTCCGCCTTCAGGACACACTCCCTCTCCCGGTTCTTCTTCTGGATCCGGAGCGTTTCCTGGAGCATTTTGTCCAGCACACAGGACAGTTCCTCCAGAAACTCAGCTCCTTCCCTTTCCGGCTGGGGCGTCTCCCGCAGTGCCGCAGCGGTCTCTGTGAGCAGTTCATTTCCGGCCGCCTCCAGGATTTCTTCCCGGAGAGATGTTATCCCCTGTTCCGCCGCCGCCCGGCTTTTTTCTGCCCCCAGAAGAGCCTCCTCCTTCTCTTTTCTGGCCTGTGCCTCTTCCCGCTGCAGCTCCTTCAGCGCCTCCTCCGTGACCACTTCTTCCGGCAGGACAGCTGGCTCCGGGTGACTGACCGAGCCGCACACAGGACACTTTCCTCCCTCCTTAAGCCTTCTGGCCAAAAGCCCCGCCCTGCAGAAATCCAGGATTTGTTCCGCCCGTATCCGCTCCTGCTCCTTCGCCTTGCAGAGCTCCTGTTTTTGCAGAAAAATCTCCTGTCCAGCCTGTACCTCTCTGGCCTTGTCCCGGCAGAAGGGCAGCCTCTCCCCCTGCAGCAGCTGCAGTTTTTTCTTAAACCCCTCCGCCTCCTTCTTTTCCGCCAAAACCGCCGTCAGCTGCGCCGGTCTCTCCTGCAGCTCCTCCACGGACGCCTCCAGCCCCAGCACCTTCTCCCGCAGTTCCTTCTCCTGCTGCTCCACCCTGGCGGCCTCCGTCTCCAACAGTCTGCTTTGCTTCTCCAGCCCTGCCAGGGCGGCGCTCAGTTCTTCTCTGCGGGTATATTTTTCAAACTCCTCCTGGAGCCTGTCCGCCTTCCTCTTCTGCTCCTCCCCTTCCTGCTCTCTGGCGCAGGCCGCCTCCAGGGCTTCCGCCGCGGAAACCTGCCTTTCCTGGGTCTTCCCAAGCCTCTGTTCCTGCCGGCTCTTCTCCTCCCCAAGCCCTGACAGGAGCTTCTGCTTTCCGATCCAGGCCTGGTAAGCCGGCCCCACCTCCCGCACCGCCGTCCTCTGTCTGGCAGTCCGCCGGGACAGCTCTTCCATCTGCTCTCTCAGGGCATCCAGCGCCTCCTTCTCCTGCTGCAGCTGTTCTAACCTGCGCAGAAATTCATTGTTGGTTCTGGCCTGGGCCAATTTCCTTTTTCCACCCTCCAGAAGCGCTGCCGCCTCCGCCAGTTCTTCCTCCAGACGGGTAAGGAGTTCCCCATCCTCCTTCCGGATTTCCTCCAGAACACCGGTCATCTCCTCCAGGTTCCAGACGCTTTTTTTATCCCTGGCCCGGTTCTGCAGCTCCTGAAGTTCCCTACTGGAAACACTCTCCGGCTGAGCCTGCGCCTCGCAGAAATACTGTACAATGCTCCCTTCCGCAGCCTTCCTGCCCTCCTGTGCGGCGTCCATTCTCTTCTTCAGACACTCGCCCAGATTCCAGTATCCGTCCGTCATAAAAATATTTCGCAGGATCTCCGTCCTGACGGCGGTGTCCGCGTTGAGCAGCTCCCGAAACTCCCCCTGGGCGATCATGGCAGTCTGTTTAAACTGCTTTACATCCACCTTCAGCAGCTCCTGCACCGCTCTGTTCACCGGGTCCGGCCCTTCCGCCAGAAGCTCCCCTTCACAGTAGAGACTGGCTTTTTCCTTCTGGGTAATCGTCCCTGTGCCCCTCTGCTTGGGTCTCTCGTAGGAAGGCTGGCGGTACACCCGGTACTCCTTTCCCTGATGGGAAAAATAAAAGTCTGCAAAGCTCTCCGTGCCCGGTTTTGCATAATCACTCCGGAGATTTTTCGTCTCCCTGTAACTGCCGCTGGTCTTGCCGTAGAGGGCAAAGCAGACCGCGTCGAACAGGGTGGTTTTGCCCGCGCCGGTGTCCCCGGAAATCAGGAAAAGCCCCCTGTCCTCAAACTGTTCAAAATCTATCTCCGGCATGGTTCCCGCATAGGGTCCCAGTGCGCTAACGGTCAGTTTCATCGGTTTCATTTGCGATCCCTGCCTCCTTTGCCGCCTCCCGGGCAATCTCAAGTTCCTCTTGGCTGATGTCACATCCGTACATCATTCGGTAAAAATCCGAGATCAGTTCCCGGAAAGATTTTTCCCTGCCCCTCAGGACTTCCGCAGGCTGCAGCTGCGCCTGTCCGGTGTGGGAATTCTCATAATCCAGTTTCATGGTGTTGGGATAAAACTGCCGGACAATTCCCATGGCGTCCGGAATGGGATCCTCATCCGTAAGGGTCACATAGATATAATCCTCCGGACTCTGAATGTTTTTGCCGTCCAGAAGCTGCCCCAGCCCACCCTTCAGATGGCGCATGTCCCGGCGGGGAATAAGCGGCACCAGCTCCACTTCCACCTCCCCCTTGGGGCCCATAGTCACCAGAGGAACGGACTTTTCATTGCGGATTTCGCTGAGAGAATATTTTAAGGGAGAGCCTGCATACCGCACCGTATCCCTGCCCACTCTCTGAGGGGAATGAATATGCCCCAGCGCCACATAGTCGAAAGCCTCAAAACAGTCCGTCCCCACTTTCTCCACCGCCCCCACCGTCTGCAGGGCTATGTTTTCCGAGCCCCCCAGTTCCGGATCCTCCCCGGATCCTGCCACAAACTGATGGGCCACCAGCAGATTTCTCTCCTTTTTGTCAACCCCCGCCTTCTCCAGAACCGTCCCCACCGCTCTGTCATAGGAAGAGATCTCCTCCTCCGGGAAAAAACACTTCACCTGGGAAGCCTTTACAAAGGGCAGCAGGTAGATATTCAGCCTGCCGTAGGCATCCTCCACCGTCTGCCTGTAGAGCTTCCCCTGATACTTTGACGCAATATAGATCCCGCTTTTCTCAAAAAGAGCGCTGCCAAAATTCAGCCTCTCGTCAGAGTCATGGTTGCCGCTGATCAGATAGGTCTTCACCTTCTCCTCCGCCAGCCGCCGCAAAAACCAGTCCAGAAGCTTCACCGCTTCCTCTCCGGGAACAGCCCTGTCATACACATCCCCCGCCACCAGAACTCCCTCCACCTGCCGCTGTGGCACAATTTCCAGGATCTGCTCCAGGATGTATCTCTGGTCGTCAATCATACTGTAATCATTTACACATTTCCCTATATGTAAATCTCCAAGATGCAGAAATCTCATCTCTACCACCTCTCTCTTCTGTCTTAGGGCCCCTGGCAGATCCCAGGAAGTCCAGCCTCACTTTCTTTGCAGGCACATTTATTATATGGCTGTATACACAGAAAGTCAATCCATTTCATGGCAGTATTAACGTGATTTTACTTTAATTCCCGTCGAAAAAACATAGATTTATTCATTTTCCAAAAGCACTGCAAGAAAAACTGCATTGTACTGCTTCCCGGGCAAATTTCATTCTTGAAAATCCGCAAAACTCATGCTACACTTTCCTTTGCAGGAAATTTTGATCCGTCTCATAGACATAAAATAAAGGACATCTTAGAGTAAACACAGGAGGAATTTTATGAAATTTCTGTCAAACCTGAAACTGGCCACACGTATAGGCATTATCACCACCGCCATCACTTTTACCGGCATGCTGCTGCTCTGGTTCGTCGTCTCCGACCGCATTTCAGCCATGGTCAGAAACAATATCACCAATCAGATGATCGACGCCGTGGAATCCAGAGCCGCTGTCATAAACAACTATGTAACTTCCGCGGAAGAATACATGAACGCCTTCGCGCTGGGAAGTGCACAACTTGCTGAAAAATCCCCAGAATCCTGCGCTGTTACAGGAAGCCCAGCGGTATACTGAAGATTTTGCGGCGATAAAAGGAATCTTTGAAGGATTGTACATTGCCACACCGGATACCTATGTTCTGACCCATACTTCTCAGGGGGCTATAGGGATAACCACCCGGTCCGGGGATTCCCTGGAAGAATTCCAGAACACCATACTGGCGGAGCCGGAGCTGACCAACCTGGGCATCATGAAATCTCCGGGAACCGGAAGCATGATCCTGTCCATGTACTATCCCATTTTCGACGGCCGGACCTGCATCGGCTTTGTGGGCGCGGGCGTTTACGCCAGCCATCTCACGGATGAGCTTCTTGGCCTGAACATGGAGGGCCTGCCCCACAGCGAATATGTTTTCTTAAACGTGGAAGACGGCACTTATCTGTACCATGAGGACGATGCGCTGCTGAATACAGAAACTTCCAACAGCGGCTATCTGGAAGTGATACGACGGCTTAAAGCGGACGGGAACACACAGGCAGGCACCTATTCTTTTCAGGATGAGGCCGGTGTCCGACAGTTGGTGGCCTATAAATATCTGGCGGACAGAAACTGGGTGTTTATGGTTCATGACAATGCGGCGGAAGTCTACGAAAAAGTGGCGGAGGTGCGCACCACGACAGCCATACTTTGCGCCGCCGTTACGGCTGTGATTGTTCTGACCACTCTGCTGATTCTGTACCGGGAAGGCCGGGAGCTCATGGTCATGGAGCATGCCATCCGGCGGCTGGGCAACCTGGAGCTTTCCGCCGACCAGGATCTGAAACCTGCCGGGAAACCCCTGCTATATGGCAAGAATTCCCGTTTCTTTTCCCAAGGGCTGTCTCGTCATACTTCTACAAGATTCTATCATATTTATTTGAGAGGATAAAGCAGTCATGAGAAATACTTTACAGATTTTTACAGATTTCCAATCTCCCCCGATCCATTTCATACACTTCATCACACAAGATCTCTATGTCCTCTTTATTATGGCTTGCAAGTATTATTGTTTTTCCCTCATCCCGCAGTCCCATCAAAATTCCTCTCACCTCCTCCACCCCCTGCTTATCCAGACTGTTCATGGGCTCGTCCAGAATCAGTATCTCAGGATTTTCCATGATAGCCTGCGCTATACCCAAACGCTGTTTCATTCCCAAGGAATATCTTCCAACCTTTTTATGGCTGTCCGGATCAAGCCCCACTTTTTGCATGCTCTCCCTGATTTCCTCTTTGCCAATCACATTGCGAATGCCCGCCAGATATGCAAGATTCTTAAACCCCGTATACCCCTTTAAAAATCCTGGATTTTCTATAATGATCCCTACATTGTCCGCAAAATCCGTGTCCTTTCCGATCTCTTTTCCGCATACAATGACCCGCCCCTTTGTAGGCTTTAAAAAACCTGTGATAAGCTTAAACAAAACTGTCTTTCCAGAACCGTTTCTCCCGATAATACCGTAGATTTTTCCTTTTTCCATGCTCAGATTCACATTTTCAAGAGCGGTAACATCTCCGAATTTTTTGTGTAAATTCTCAATTCTGACAATCTCTGCCATACGAAAACCCCTTTCCTTTCCTCTCCAGGAAAATCCCTCCAGCCACATAGACAAGCGCAATCAGCGTCATCTCAATCAAAAGGGAAGACAGCACAGGGACTCCTGTGTCCTGAAAATACCATTCACTCTGACAATACATCCCCCACATTCCGAACATAAACCGGGCCATCCTCCCATTGGAAAATCCCACGAGAAAAGTTCCCCCTTCCAGCAGCAGAATTGCCGGCGCAAGCTTCCTGGCTCCGGTCAGATCCAGTAACATAAAAAAAGTCATTGTCATGATCATATGGGCAAGCCATAAAAGGAGCACCTTCCAGTTTTTATCTGAAAGCTCCCCATGACTCACAGTATCAGCCGCCATTGCCGTGACGAACAAAACTGCCGCCGTCAGTACGCTGTTTCGTAAATTTTTCATAAATTTCTGCCGCCACCATTTTTTTACTGTCACATAACGGTAACTTGCAAGGGGCTCTATTTTCCTCCACTTTTCAAGCCAAAGGCCCTCTGCCAGCAGGCAGATGCCAATGGGTAAAAGCCATCCTGCCAGTTCACGCAATACCTTGTCAAAGTCAACTGTCCAACTTGAAGGGTCCTGTGAAACTCCTCCAAAAAAGTTTAAAATCATACTCTGTTCCATCATATACCTCACTGTTTGGGCCATCTGCATATCATGTACTCTGCCGCCGCCTTTGCGGCAGCATTCACAGATTTCAAAGCCTATCTTTCCTGAATATCCGCCCTTTTCACCGCAGCTGATGTCACTGCCGCCATCATCAGAATGAGCACCAGCATTCTGCCCGGATACCTCCAGTGGCTGCCGGCGCTGTCCACATAGTACGCCGGGCTCAGATGCAGACTGCCGGCAAAAGATAACACAACCCCTCCCAAATGCGCCGCTGACACCGCCGCCAATCCCCAAAAACCGCCAAGCGAAAGATTACATAGATACAAAAGAATCCCCAGAAACACAAAATAACAGAGTATATACAAAAAGGTTATGCCAAACGCCTGGTAAACTGTCATATGTTCCATGATTGCCGCGCCGTCAAAGTAAATATGGTATTTTCCCGCAATCCCATTGGAGGCAACGGTTGCCAGCATGTAGGTGGGGCTGCTCCAAAGCCCTCCGGCAAATCCAAAAGGAGTGCCGGCAGCGACAGAAACGACAGCAAGGCACAGGGTATACAAAAACCCCTGCAGAAAAACATAAAGCAGCATACCTGTATTCCAGACCTGCCTGCCGCTGCGATACAGCACCATACAGGCGTTCCCTTTGACAAAAGGCGCATCCCCTACGGCAAGCAGATACCCCAGCACCCAAAACCTGCACGCCATCCCCTGACTGGCGGTAACAATAAAAGTTTCGCAGATGTTGACCGGTTCCCCGGTCTCCAGCGCATACTGCAAAAAGTCCTTTGTTCCCAGCGCCAGAAACGTCATTCCCAGCAGATATCCCAGGATCACCCTGACACTCCCCATCTCCTGCCGCTGCACCATAAAGGCAATGAGAATGGCCCTGGCACTTCTCTTTGCCCTGGCAGTTCTAATCGCCTTAACATTCTTCGTGGCCTTACTCATCCCTGCATCTCCTCCGGAATCCCGCCATGACAGCCGCCGCAGCGGCAAAAAGCCAGACACACTCTGCCACAATCGACAGCAGATGCCCTGCATCGTCCCCCCGCACCAGCACGGCGGGATTCAGACAGTTGGGCATCAAGATATAAAGGGACTCGTACAGAACAAAGGGAGCGATCAGCGACACATACTTATTGGGCATCCACACCGCAAACGCCAATCCCACCAAGGCCCATGCGGCCCCGAACAGAAAGCCCAGCAATACCTTCACTGCCACCATCGCGCCAAGCCCATAGGTCTGACCTATAACCACCATTTCAATATCTGCCTCCACCCTTAATACATTCACCCCTGAAGCGTCCAACCCAAGGAAATTGGCATCGGCCACCCCCGGCCACTCCAGATACACAGCCCCAAGGCACACGAGAAGATAAGGAAGCGCAACAATGGCCCCTCCCGACAGTGCCGTGCTGATGATCCGAATCCGGGCAAATTTCTGCGGTTTCATACGGGCAAGAATCAGCCTGTAATATCCGCTCTCATACTCCCCGCAGAAACGGGACGCGTACCCCAGCACCGGAAACACAGGCAGAAACACAGTAAACCCTGATGTGGCCAGTATATTCACAATGGCATAATAGGGGCTCCCCGAATGGAGTGATTCTGTGACAAAGTTATACACAAGCAGCGCCCCAATCCCAAAAATGCCCGCAAAAAATCCCGGATTTGCAAAGCTTCTTTTCATATCCATCCGTAAAAATTTCATACACACGCCTTCTTACACCTTCTATCACTTTCTCCGCCTTCACCAATGTTTCCAGTGCTTCATCCGGCACTGGCAGTGCAATTTCTGACCGGATAGAGCGCTAGTCCGCCTCTTCCAGTTCCCCTGTGACTGCGTTCACGCATATGTGTGTCGGCCCCACGGCATCGCCGTAGTCTCCCTCCACATATTCGTCAAGAGGCATATAGATATGCCATACGGGCGTAAGCACCAGTTCGGGCTTATACTCTATCCCGTCCAGGGCAGGGGCGGGATTGGGTATGGGATAATAATTCAACTCCACCCTGTCATATACTATCCTGCCGTCCGATTTCAGCATGCCGTTATCCAGATACAATTCCAGTATTTCCAGAACCTGCTCAAAAGAAATCACCGTGACAGGCTCTTTCGCCGCTGCCCTTCCGCAGAAATTCACAAGATGCACCTCCGCCACGCCCTCCTGAAAAACATTTGCATATCCATTTGGCCAAACCTGTCCCAGCGCATAACTGTCAGCTCCAATGCTCACCGCAATTCCATCATAGACGGGCAGAAATTCCATCTGATAAAAGCTGTAACCACCGCCCTCATAATAATATATTTTCTGAAAGTCAAGCTCATCCACGCCCAGTACCTTCAGCTTGTCCAGAAGAATTTCCCCGGCCCTGTCCGCCGAAAAGCTGCCTTCGTCCATGGCATCCAAAGTAATAAGCGTCGTTTTGCCATCCTCACGGTACGCCTCAAAACATTTTTCCATCAGCTCATGATCCACATACGAAGCCCATGTATGAGACGCAAAAGAAGCCTCCTTTTTCCCGTCGCCGAGACGGTTCGCGCTGTGGTCGCCGAATTTGGAGTATAAACATCTCTCGCCGTTTTCATCGGGAGTGCTGTTATGTCTGTCGCTCTCCTCTATCTCCTGTAAAAATTCCTGAGAAGTGTCCTCTACGCTGCCGCTTTCGCTGTCAAGAAAGGCCAGCAGAACATCCCCGTCAAGCCCCTCGTCCGGCTTCAGCGTAATGAAATGCAGCTCATTGGGCATGGCAGGTATTTCGGCGTTTATGTTTATCATATTCTCGCCCGTGCCCACTGTGCCCTGGTACCAGCCTGCCGCCTGCTGCTGTGTCCCGGCTTCCTCTTGTGTCTGCTCTTGTGTCTGCTCCTGTGAACCTGCCGCTGCAATGTCCTGGATCTGCCTTTCCATATCCCCCTGGGCGTGCACAATGCCGTTTTCCTCCGCCGCATCCGGCGCTTTCTGACAACCCGTAAGACCAAGCGCACAAAACATTGCCGCCATCCTTAAGAATACTTTGTTTCTTTTCATACTGATACCTCCCAAACAAGGTTCTTCAAAAACTTTTTTGTTTGTCAACAAAGCATACCACAAAAACAGCATTGTTATGGAATTTGGCGAAATCAGACCATATTTCTGCCGGAATCAGCTTGGGGAAACGTCGGCCAGGCCTACGTTTCCCCAAATCACAGTTCGTTTATGTACATGATAATATCTGTTTCCATGCATCCGTCTTCACACACCAAATCCATGTCTCCATGATATTTTTCAATGATTCTCCGCACATTGCCCAGACCGATTCCATGGTTTGGCCCATCCTCCTTTGTGGTTTCCAGGCACTCCACCCTTCCATCCGCAATCCCCTGGCAGCTGTTGCGGATATGGATAAACAGAATTCCCTTCTCAAGCTTCATCGCTATTTTCAGTTCTTTTTCTTCCGTCCGGACTGCCGCCTCCATGGCATTGTCAAGCAGATTCCCCAGCACCACATTTAAGTCAAAAGAATGCAGCATCAGCTTTTCAGGTATATTTACCCTTGCCTCCACCACATCCAGCATTTCATTTGCCCTCTGCAGCTTATAGTTCAGCAGGCCGTCGACTGATTCGTTTCCTGTGACAACATACTCTGAAGGGTTATCCATAAAATCCTGCATGGAGCCAAGATACCTGTGCGCTTCCTCCAGATCCTTTTTCTGCAAAAGCAGCTGAAGCGCCATAATGTGGTTTTTCATGTCGTGCCTTAACGCCCGGATACGCCCCTGAGATTCCATAATCACCTCCAGCTGGTTCCGGTATATGGATGTCTGCTGCCGGTATATATCATTTTCCCTTAGATTCCTATAGTTTTCTGCCATCATATGATAGAGATAAAAGATACCCAGGTTGATACTCAGTATGGAGATACAGATCAACATGGCCGCCACACCCTTATATCTCCCATACAGCAGAACACACAAAATAAATACGCTTGCCGCAGGGACCACAATTAAAATGCAGGTCTGCCTTTTATCAAATACCAGTTCCCTGCTGTCCGCCGGATAAGTCATATGACTGATCAATGTGACGCAGATCAGGAGCAAAAGCGTCCGGACTGCCTGCTGCTGTTCAAAGTAATTCCGCGAAAAAACAAAATACACCGCCAGGGCACAGGCCAGATCTGTAACAAATACCGCCAGGGATACCCAGATGCGCTTTTTCCATGTCCCCTGATAAAGAAGGGTCAGTCCCACCATCCCCAGATAGTTACAGATACCATACAGCACTGATATGTTGAAAACACCGGACAGGACAATGGTAAGAAGATAATAACATACAAAGCCCGTTCCCACCTTTTTCCTGTCTTCACCCACCGGGGGCAGAAACAGCTCCATCATTTTCCTGATCAGCAGAACCCGCAGGATATTTACAATCAGTTCAGATATCACATTATAACTCACCATGTAGCTCTGCTCTCCGATATTGCTTTATTTTTCCTCTTATCTCTTTCCGATATGGCTTACTGATGCTTAAAACAGTCCCATCGGACATTTTCACGCAGTCGTAGGAGTATTCTCTGACATATAACTGATTAACAATATAAGATTTATGTATCGTCATAAAATCGGCAGGAAGTTCTTCCATAATATTTTTCAGCTTTCCATAAAATTCCTCTTCGCCCTTGTCGGTGACAAGCCGGATTTTCTTGTCCATACTCGTAAAATAGGCAATATCCTTTGTGGGAATTCTGAAGACTGCACCCCCTTTCTGGTATTCAAAGCAGCTTCTGAGGCTCTGCTTCTGTCTGATGCTTCTGATAATCACTTCCTTTATCTGCCCATCGGATATGGGCTTTACCAGAAAGTCAAGAGGCTGAATCTTAAACAGCTGCATTGCATATGTCTGTCTGGAAGAAATGTATACAATATGAGTATTGATGTCCTCCATTTCATTGCGGATAAACTTCCCTACCAGGATGCCATCTGCCTGTACCAATTGGATATCCAAAAATATCAAGTCCAGCCGTGTGCCTTTCTGCAGATCATTCAATATGCTTTCACCGGAATACCAAACTTCAACATCTGCATCTATCGACAATCCTTTTGCTATGAAATAAATCTGTTCTTCCAATCCAGAACATAGTTCCTTGTCGTCATCACAGATTCCAATTCTGTACATACCTCATTCCCTCTCTGCATATCTTGCAAACAAACAGACCAAACTCCAAACTATCGTAAAAGGCAGGCCGCAAATAATACCATGGCATATTTCTTCTGACTATATCTTCAGTGTTTTTATACATTTATTTAAACATTGTTTTAATGGCTGCAATTCGTCCTTTAAATACCAATTATTCAAAGCAATATTAAATTCTTCTGCATTATCCTTCCCAATAGTCAGAATCCCCTCTCCACTTTCTATCAGAATTTTGCTGGCAACCATTGTAGAAGTTCGCTTATTGCCATCCCAAAATAATTGCTGCTTACAGGCATATGCAAAATACTCCAGCGCTCTGTCAATAGGTTGATTTATTTTATTTATGCGATCCATTTCCTTTAAAACATCTTCTTTCACGGGAATCGTCGGTATAAACTCACCAACCCCAACAGTTCCTCTCCTCAATACGCCCCATTCAAGACTTTCATTCCTTGATACATATTCATTTACCCTGCAAATATATTCCAATGTTAAAGGTTCATCAACAGAACTGAGAATAAATTTCCATCCATCTCTAAGGTTTAAAACCGTCTGTATATCATCTACAGAAATTCCATTTACAACTGCTCCATCAATGATGGTCTGCGTCTGTGGAAATGTAACATTGCATCCCTCTATGTAAGCAGTATTAAATACAAGTTCTGTGAAGTTTTTTTTTGCCAAAAAAATATTTTGTTCTCTTGTCAGCATAATTATTCCCCCTCTCTGCCTTTTGCAGGCTTCTGACAGCTGGAGGCCGCCGTCAGAACGCGCCCATCTTAGGCTCCCTGGCCGCCAGTTCCAGATCCTTCCGGAAGCTGTCCGTTCCGTTCCGACTGTCAAAACGCTCCGCGATTTTCCGGACCTGCTCACCGATCCACTGCTCCAGTTCCCGGGTGGAATAGATCCCATCCCCACGGCGGCAGGACAACTGCTCCGGCAGCTCCAGTTTTATGCTCTCTTCCTGCATGGCGTACCGGCGCAGCACCGTCCACGCCCCTTTGTAGAAATCATACACCATTTTCTGATTCCACATTCCGCCCACCCAGGGGAATGTCTCCCTCATCAGCTGAACACCTTCCTCCAGGTCAGAGTAGGCATAACACCGCAGCACCGCCCCCACATAGGACAGATCTCCCCGGTCCCTGTGCCCGATGCGCTTCAGCTCCCTGGCATAGGGGATGGCTTCCTTCAGATTCCCCCTGTTCATATAATACTCCAGATATGCCAGGAGCATCAGGTGGGGCGTGTCAGAGCAGAAACGGATATGGCGCTGCTTGATGGGCTTTGCATGCACCGCAGCAGTCACCTCATCCCCCATGGCAAGATACATCTTTACGGCATAGCAGCGCTCACAGGCACGGCAGTCCGACAAACCGTCCCTGCCCGTCTTCCAGAACTTCTGAAAATACTCAAACGCCTTCTGCTTATCCAGATACAGCATGTATTGACACATCTGCCACCAGTAAACCCTGTGTCCCACATTAAAACGCTTCACCAGACCCAGAAATTCTGTCATCATGGCCTCCCACTGGGCAGTGGGGATCTGGGGCAGAGAAACCACCGGATCCACCGCCATCTGCATGATCATGAGATACATTTCCCTGCCGTCGGGCCCCAGAACATCCGGGTGCTCTTCAAATATTTTGCTGAACTCCACCGCCACAGGCATGGCTTTGGGCGGATCGTCATGAAATGTGGCCTCACAGGCATAATCATACCGGAAAAGCATGCGGTAAAAATGCGCCTCCGCCTGGTCCGCCTGCCCTATGGCCTCTTCTATGGCCTCCAGAGTTCCCGGTCCCCTGAGGCCCTCTAATCTACGCTGAATTCTGTCCCAATCAAATTTTTTCACAGATATCCCTCCGATCCATCGCCTGAAAATCTCAAGCTTCCTTCGTCTCCACCAGATACAGCAGTTCCTCTCCCAGAATCTTCAGCTCCCTGTGGTGCAGGGAATGACCGCCGGAAGCCAGGGCCTGCACATACAGGATTCTGGCCACACTCTCCAGCGTTTCCTCCCTCCGAATATGGCGCAGCCGCTGAATCAGAGGATTGTAATAATTTAAAAAAAGTGTTGCCAGAGCCTTTTCCTCCGTGCCGGACAGAAGCGAGGCCAGAGCCTGGGAAAAAATGCCGGTGGTATTCTCCCTCACGTCCTGCACCTTCCGCATAAACCGCACATCATCGCTCATAAAATAAAGCGCCGGAAGATCCTGTGGATGGAAGGAGCGAATCTCTGCCCGGCAGTCAAATTCCTCCAGACTCCTGTTGAACGCATCTATAAGCCTGCGGGCCTCCTGCCTCTCCTTACAGGGAATCTCCTGAAGCACATCCTCCATGTCCTCCTCATGCATGGGCATAAGGGACAGCCCGAACATCTCTGCAAGCTTTGGAATCAACTCATCGTCATAGGTATAACCGGTGCACACCAGAAGCCTGCCTTGGGCGTTGAACACGGATTTAAGCTGCTGAAAACGGGACAGTTCACTCACATACAACGCCTCATCCACACGCTTCAGCGCCGCCCCTGTCATATCTCCCTCTGATGTCACAAAGGGCAGATAATCTATAAACAGACGGAAAATCTCATCGTCCCATACTGACATGGACTTTATGGCATGATAGTGGACTGAGACAATCTCCTGCAGAATCCCAGGTT
This sequence comes from uncultured Acetatifactor sp., assembly GCA_910587755.1. Taxonomy (GTDB): domain Bacteria; phylum Bacillota; class Clostridia; order Lachnospirales; family Lachnospiraceae; genus Acetatifactor. The sequence continues at coordinate 28,061 of CAJUNZ010000024.1, forward strand.
TCTCCTGGGCAAGCAGTTTAAAATGGTCCTTGACCGCAGCAGAGAACTCTTCCCTGGCAAGCGCAAGCTCCGAGTCCTCATAAAAACTTTCCCTGGAAGCCGTGGGGCGCAGTCCTGTGGTATTCAGAAAACAGCGGAGAAAAAAGGCCCACTCCGGCAGCAGCGGCGTGCCCTGATCCGTGAGCAGCATATGCTTTAAGTAAATGCGGTGCCCGCTTTTCACAACAGAATCCGTCTCATAGGGCAGCACATAGGCGGTCCCTGACAGATGGGGCGTATTGATGGGAATCGCCTCCAGAAAACTCTCCTCAAACATCCATGCTCCAAACTCCAGAAGCCTGCTGCGGCCCAGAAAAGTGAAGTCTTCCGGAACCTGGTTCACAGGCTCCTCCCTGTCATTCAGATAAACCGAAACCGGAAGCATAAGCCCATAATACTGCACCAGCCTCACCACAGTCTCCGCCTGAAAATACTCCTCACATCCCGGTTTACACTCCAGAAACACGGAGGTTCCCGCCAGAACTTCTCCTGTGCTCTCCCCGGTAAGTTCCTCTCCGGATATAGTCCAGGAGATCACACCGGACCCCCGGGCTGTTCTCTCCTCCACGGGCACCTTCCCGGCGGCACTGCCGCCCTTTTCCGTTCCGGACAAATCTGTTTCTGCCTTCTCCCCCTCCTGGGGCATCCCTTCCAGTTCTCTCAGAGTGTAGGTGCCGTCAGGCCTGCCTGTCCACTCATAAGCACAGGGAGACTCTGTGGATCTGGTGTGAATCACAATGGAATCCGACACCATAAAACAGGACAGAAGCCCAATGCCAAATCGTCCGATATAGTCCCCTGACATCTCCCCTGACAGAAGATCATGCTTGGAGGACTGGCCGATAACCGACAGAAAGCGATTGATCTCTTCCCGGGTCAGCCCAGCCCCGTTGTCCGTAAAAACCATCTTTTTCCCGGGGACAAGCCGGATATGAATGCAGCCTCCCTTCCATCCAGGACACTTCTGCCTGCGCAGGGTAATGGCGTCCACACCGTTCTGCAGCAGTTCCCGCAGAAACACATCCGCGGAAGTGTAGAGATGATTGGACAGGATGTCAAGCATCCCTCCCAGATTTACCTGAAAATGATACAGTTCTTCCTCCGCCATACAGTACTCTTCTCCTTTTTATTTTTTCCTTTCCGGTATTTTCCACTTCTCCTAGAGGTATGATGGCAAGTAATATCTTGCCGTATCCGCATTTCTGTTCTGCGTCAGCCCATCTATGTCGGCAATATATTTTTCCGCCTGCTCAAAATCTCTCTGCTCAATGGAATCATACATCCTGCCGACTTTCCTCTTAATATCACCATTCACAGAATCTGTCCTGAGCGCTTCCTCCAGAATAGAATTGGAGTCCAGGCCAAAGTAGTTCTGAAGCCCCCCACAGACAATCTCATCTGCTTTCTTCTGCAGAGAAAACACCTGATAATCGGAATTGATCTCTCCCAGTACCTGGGGCGAATGGGTGCTGATAATAAACTGTATTCCAGGAAATGTTTTCTTTAAAATCCCTGCCACCTTCCGCTGCCATAAGGTGTGCATATGCAGTTCAACCTCATCAATCAGCACAACCCCCTCCCCCTCCAGAGGATTTTCCAGACCGGGATTGGCTACTGCCAGCCGCCTGGCCAGATCTCCAAACAGAGCAAGAGTACATTTTTCACCGTCGGACAGCTGCAGGATATCCAATACCTCTTTTCCTTTATATACCTTCATGGAATAGGGTCTGACCGTAATATGCACATTCCTGTACCCATCCAGCATGGCCTGTTTCACAGACCTCAGCGGGATATCCTCATAGGCTGGATTCTGTTTCTGCTCCTGTGTCTCATAGAGCTCCTGCTCCAGAAACCATTCAAACAGCCTGGAAAATGCAATCTGATTCTCAATCGCCTTCTCAAAAGCACCGCACTTTTTCCCTGAAAATCCAGCTCCAGATTGTGAATCCCTCTAAAATCTTTTAAGCACAGCCTCTCTAGTTTCATTCCATTCCTCCAGACGGTTTTCTCCGTTTTACACGCTCTTAGCATCTCAAGAGAGTATGCCAGGCAGTTATATTCAGTATTGCCCTTTTTGGCCCTTTCCCGCTGTCAAAATCATCCTTTATACAATGTCAGCAAACCTGCATCCTGCCGTCTCCGCCAGATCCTTTGGGGACAGTTCCACCTGATATCCCACCTTCCCGGCACTGACAAAAATCTCCCCATATTCTCCCGCCGTCTCATGGATAAATGTGGGAAACTGCTTCTTCATCCCAATGGGAGAGCAGCCTCCGTGCACATAGCCCGTCAGCGGCAGCAGTTCCTTCTGCTTTATCATGCTGACCGCCTTTTCCCCCGCCGCCACAGCCGCTTTCTTTAAGTCAAGCTCCTCCTCCACAGGAACCACGAAAACATAGTGCTGTCCGGATTTTCCCTGGGTCACAAGGGTCTTAAACACCCTGCATGCCTCCTCCCCAAGCAGCGCTGCAATCTCCTGGCCGCTCAGAGCAGGATCCGGCGCATAGACATGGCTCACATAGGGTATCTTCTTCCCGTCCAGAACCCGCATCACATTGGTCTTATCACTGTTTTTCATTCTCTATATCCCGCTAACCTCACGGCCTTCAGCTGGCTTATACCGTGAATATAGTACATGCACACAGCATTTACTTCCGCCTGCATATCTATGTACAGATTCATTCCATGCCGCTCCGCCACATCAACTGCCACCTCAAAAGGCATGGCGCCCATTTCAAAATCTCTGTCTTTCATACCCTGTCGGAGATTCAACATCAGAAGATGCTTCTTACAGTCCTCCTTGTTGGTAAAAACAAAAAGATAATTCTGCTCACACAGAATACCATTCACCGCCTTCAGCCTGGAGTCCCGCTTCAGCGGCACGGCAGAGATCACATAGTGCGAAAGCAAAATATCTTTTATGACTGTCCAGTCCGCTTCACTCCTGTGGCTCTTTCCCAGTTTCAACTTGATCAGCGACACATCCTTTTCTGAGATCAGCTTTAATTTCCCTTCTTCAAATTCCTGCCCCATCCTTCTTCCTCCCTGGTCATATTTTCCGGAGTAATACCTTTCCTTTATCTGCCGAAACCCATTTCATTGTACCTGGCCCCGGCTGTCTCAGTTCCCTTTTTCTCTCTCCATGCATCTATTTCACTGCATATGGCAAGCATCTCGTCCACCACCACTTCCACCCGTCCCGGCCTCTCATTTTCCAGATACAGTGTCATACGTCTAATGGCCTTTGGACTGCCGAGATTCTTTGCCATTGCTTCCCCCAGTTCTCCAGGAAAACCAAGACTTTTCACAGCATCTGTCAGTCTGTCCCTGGCCTCGGCCCATTCTTTTTGCTTTGACGCCATCCCCGGCCCCTTTCTGTTTTAAGATTTTTTCCAAAATTTCTCCATAATGGAAGTATAGCACAATTCTCCGCTTTTGAATGCATCAGGTTTACATCATATGCAGGAATCGTCTGTATGAACCTTGAATTATGGGTTCTTTTTTCCGTAAGGTGTTTGCTCCGCTGCTACCATCTGCATTTCCTGTTGTGGCTCAAAGTTATAAACGAACGACTTATGTTCTTGCGGTGATGCTTCATAGGGTTTTCCCTCCTTGTTGTAGGTGAGATTAAATACAAGGTCAGACAGCCATTCCTTGAATGATGGATTATCTTGGAACTGCTTGAACAACTCCATATTGTCTGCCATGATAGCAAAGATGACCTGCTGCAAGGCACGCTCACTTTCAAGACGTGCGCTTTGCTCATCAGAGTTCTTCATTGCGTTCTGATACTTTTCGTCCTTAGAAACCATAGCGGGAATTTCAAGGATTTGCCTGTGCACATTATCCGCGTCGTTCCAGTTGATATTGCCAAACATATCGTTAAAATCAGACAGAATAGCAGAAAGCACATCCATCTCTGGCTCAATAATATGACCGATCTTGCCAGCGGGAACGGGTGCGACCTCTGAATCGGAATCCTCCAACTTGATAGACATGGATTCTCGCGCCTCATTGCGATAACTTTCCAAATCAATTGCCTCAAGAATACCCTGCGACAGATCGTCCTCACGAGGAGACGGAAGTTTCGGTATCAGCAGATTGATAAAAATGGACAATCGCTCCCAATCTGCGCTGCCATAAGGAAGTATCGCACCAAGAAAACCGTAGGTGCGCACAAACGCTTTTGCGGCACTCTTAAACTTGATTTGGTCATCTGTTTCAAGTTGCTTATAAATGGCTGTGCAGGCATCTAATGTAGGATCAAGTTTGTCACGGTCTGCGCCATCCAGATATAAGTTAACCAGTCGCTCTACATCCTCGTCAGAATATACCTGATATCCCTCCATCGTTGCTACAAGATCATACAGCTTATTTGGGTCTGTCTCGCCAGACAGAATCGTAGTACGATAATAGCGGGAGAATGACTTCTCGATGATTTCCGGCGCATTGGCAAAATCCAAAACAAATGTATCGTGCTTTTGAGGATGGCAGCGGTTCAGCCTTGAAAGCGTCTGTACCGCTTTGATATCGTAGAGCATCTTATCTACATACATTGTATGGAGCAGGGGTTCGTCAAAGCCGGTCTGGAACATATCCGCCACAATAAGAATGCGGTACGAGTCTGACTTAAAAGTCTTTGGAATCTTCGCATCCGAAAATCCATTCAAGCCTGCTGATGTCAGCGGCCACTCTTGACCATTGTACTTGCACTCGCCGGAGAAAGCGATAATAGTTTTATAAGGGCTGCGTCGATCCGCGAGGCTTTTGTTGATCGCATAGTAGTATTCGATACATCGCGGAATACTGGCAGTCACGACCATAGCACGAGCCTGTCCGCCAATTTTACCCCTGGCAATGACTTGCTCATGAAAATGATCAACCATCATAGCGGCTTTTTTCGCAATAGTATAGCTATCACTCTCCACAAAATTGCGGAGCTTTTTCTGCGCACGCTTTTTATCGAACATTGGATCATCCGCAACCGTTTTCATTAGCCTATAAAAACTGTCAATAGGCGTGTAGTTCTGCAATACATCCAGAATAAATCCCTCCTGGATGGCCTGCTTCATTGTGTAGACATGGAATGGTCTGTATTTGATCTCATCGCCATCCTGATAGGGAACGCCAAAGGTCTCAAGGGTCTTGTTCTTCGGTGTAGCCGTAAATGCAAAATAGCTGGCATTGTTCAACAGTTTGCGCCCTTCCATCATGGCGTTAATCTTGTCCTCGTTATCCATCTCGTCGTCGGAGGCAAGGCCGGACAGCGCAAGATTCATCTGAGCAGAGTTTCGCCCACTCTGACCGGAATGCGCCTCGTCAATGATAATGGCAAAGCGATTATCTTTGTGGTCGGCTCCAATCTGCGGAACGATGTACGGGAATTTCTCAATTGTAGTAACGATGATACGCTTGCCGTCTGTGATAGCTTTCGTAAGATCGCCGGAGTGTTCTGCCCATGCTACGGTATTGCTGACCTGCATAAACTG